>JALUXB010000031.1 GCA_027019175.1 Sulfurovum sp.
AGAAGCATTTGATGCATCATATTATTTAGAACAGTATCCCGATATTCAGGCAGCGGGTGCAGACCCCTACACGCATTACATGACATTTGGCTGGAAAGAAGACAGAAATCCTGCTGCCTGGTTTAACAATCGGTGGTATAGGGAAAATATTTTTGATGATCATAAAACACCGCCGCTGAAACATTATGTAAAATATGAAAAATACCGTATTGAACCTGACGCCATGAGGGGGAAAGCGGGGTTTAATGATCTTGTTTTGACAGACCCCGAAACCTATGAGATCACGGATGATCTGCTGCTTTGTGCGCCTGCGTGTGATATTCCGAAAGTTTCCATCATTATCCCCGTATACAACCAGGAAAAATATACCCTGGCGTGCATTCAAAGCATTATTGAAAATACAGACAGGGAGATACCCTACGAAATTATAGTGATGGATGACAATTCACCCGATCCGGCTGCCCGGGAAATCAGGCATTATTTACAAAACATTACATTTGTGGTCAATGACGAAAACTGTGGATTTCTCAAAAACTGTAACAGGGGAGCCGCTTTTGCAAAAGGTGAGTATCTGCTTTTTTTAAACAACGATACCAATGTACAGCCCCAATGGCTCTCTTCACTTGTGGAACTTATTGAATCCAGTGATGATATCGGAATGGTAGGTTCCAGGCTTGTCTATCCGTCCGGCCGGCAGCAGGAAGCCGGCGGCATTGTCTGGAAGGATGCAAGCGGCTGGAATTTCGGCCGTCTGGATGATCCGAATAAGCCCGAATACAATTATGTTAAGGAGGCGGACTACCTTACGGGGGCTGCCATGATGGTTCGCACCTCCCTGTGGAAAGCAATAGGAGGATTTGACAATCGCTATGTTCCGGCATATTATGAAGATACCGATCTTGCGTTCGAAGCAAGAAAGCGTGGATACAGGACACTGTATCAGCCAAAATCGATTGTGGTACATTATGAAGGCATATCCAACGGTACAGACATTGGTGCAGGCATCAAACAGCACCAGGTCTCCAATCAGAAAAAATTTTACAACAAGTGGAAGCATGTACTTGAAAAAGAGCATTTTCCAAATGCTCAAGATGTTTTTCTGGCCAGAGACAGGTCTGCTTCTAAACGTCATCTGCTTTATGTAGACCATTATTTGCCGCACTATGACCAGGATGCCGGTTCGAAAGCAACGTTTCAATATTTAAAAATACTGTCGCAAAACAATATTCAAGTCCATTTTATAGGAGATAACTTTTACGATTATCCGGATACACCCTATCTCGATGCATTGCAGCAACTGGGTATAGAAGTTCTGCATGGAAACTGGTATGCAAACCATTGGAAAGAGTGGTTTGCAGAGCATGGCAAATATTTTGATTATGCAGTAATATCACGACCCCATATAGCCGTAAAGTATGTCGATACGATCCGTAAATACAGTGATGCGAAGATAATTTACATGGGGCACGACCTCCATTTCCTGAGAGAAGCAAGAGAATATACGGTTAAAGGTGACGGGAAGTATCTTGAAAGCAGCAGACAGTGGCAGAAAAGAGAGATGGATCTCATACACCGCTGTGATGTCTCCTATTTCTTTTCCACTGTGGAGAAAGAAGAAATTCTTCGCATTGACCCTGATGCTTCGGTAGATGTCGTGCCCCTTTATATCTATGATACATTCAACCAAAGAGAGCATACAGCAAGTGAACGTGAAGATATTATGTTTGTCGGCGGTTTTGGGCATTCTCCGAATATTGATGCTATGATATGGTTTGTAAAGGAAATATGGCCTATGATCGTACAGCAGCTTCCGGAGATAAAACTCTATATCATCGGTTCCAATGCACCGGAGGAAATAGTGGGTCTTGCAAGTGAAAATGTGATTGTAACCGGGTATGTAAACGATGAAACCCTTGATATGTTTTATGAAAAATGCAAAGTGGTGGTTGCACCGTTACGTTATGGTGCGGGTATTAAAGGAAAGATCGTCGATGCTTTGTACAAAGGAATGCCGATTGTCACGACACCGATTGGTGCTGAGGGACTGACAGGTGCCGAAAGAGCCATGCGTATAGCCGATAAACCGGAAACGTTTGCAGAGTACGTTATTGAACTTTACCGTAATGATGTTTTGTCAGACGAGTTTGCGAAAAGCGCCCTTTCGTACTGCCGGAAGCACTTTTCTGTACAGAATGCCAAAGAAAAAATGGCGCATGTATTCAATGAATTCAAGGAAGAAAAATGACCAATATCATACTGTGCGGCGGCAGCGGTACAAGACTGTGGCCTATCAGCAGGACGCTGATGCCCAAACAGTTCGTCAAACTTTTTGATGACAGGTCGCTGTTTCAACTGACTGTTGAGCGGAATGCAAAAGTATGTCAGAAACAGCTTGTTGTATCTAACACGGAACAATATTTCCTTGCATTGGATCAAATGGAAGAGCTTGGGAAAAAGAACAGCTCCTATCTGCTTGAACCTGTCGGACGCAATACGGCACCGGCTATTGCATTGGCCTGCCTGGCTTGTGAAGCGGAAGAAATAGTCTTTGTAACACCTTCTGACCATCTCATAAAAGATGAAGCGGCCTATGCAAAAGTATTGCAAAAAGCAGAAGCGCTTGCCAGAGAAAACAACCTTGTAACTTTTGGCATTACGCCGGATTTTGCAGAGACCGGCTTTGGATACATCGAAGCGGATGGTTTTGATGTCAAAGCCTTTCATGAAAAACCCGACAAAGCCACTGCTGAAAAATACCTGTCAGCCAACTACCGGAACCCGGATTCCGGAACCCGGAACACGCTCTACCTCTGGAACAGCGGCTTGTTCATGTTTAAAGCGGGATTCTTCCTTAAAGAACTGGAAAAACATGCTCCTGACATATACGAAGCATCCCAAAAAGCGTTCGAGTGTGCCAAGAAGGGAGAACAGATACGCATAGGTTATGAAGAGATGCTGGCCATCCCCGAAGAGAGCATCGATTATGCAGTCATGGAAAAATCTGAGAGTGTGAAAGTCGTGCCTGCTGACATTGCGTGGTCTGATGTCGGCTCTTTCGATGCCCTTTATGAAGAACTGCCTAAAGACGAAGACGGCAATACCCTCAATGAAAATCATATCGGCATCGATTCGCACAACAATCTTATTTACGGTACAACGCGAAAGATCGCTACGGTTGACCTTGAAGATATGATTGTCGTCGATACGGGGGATGCGCTGCTCATTTCCAAAAAAGGTTCTTCTCAGAAAGTAAAACAGGTGGTCCAAACGCTACGGAAGAACAGTCAGCTGCATCACATTCACCTTACCGCACATCGTCCCTGGGGAACCTACACGATACTCGAAGATACACCGGGCTACAAGATCAAACGTATCGTTGTCAAACCTGGGAAGCGTTTGAGTCTGCAGAAGCATTATCACCGTAATGAACACTGGATCGTTGTCAGCGGCACGGCAACGGTCAGAGTAGGGGAGACAACAAAGATCATTCGCCCCAACGAGTCCACCTACATCAAGATGGGTGAGGTGCACCGTCTTTCCAATGACGGAGTGATCCCGGTTGTGCTTATCGAAGCGCAGGTTGGGGAGTATACAGGAGAAGATGATATTGTCAGGATTGACGATGATTTTGAAAGAAAGTAGTGAAAAAAGAGAAAATGATGAAAAATATTTTATTGCATGTCCATATATTTAAAAATGCCGGTTCATCGTTTGATGATGCTCTGAGCCATTTTTTTAAAGATGCATTTGTTGATCACCGTGAAGATGAAGCGTTAAGAAAAGGGAAGATGTCCTATTTGACGGAATACTTTGACAAGCATCCGAAAATTGAAGCATTTTCAAGTCACAGTATCTATTTTATGCCGGAAAATACAGAAAAGTATTCTTTTCATCCGGTCTACTTTCTGAGACATCCGGTTGACAGGATACGGTCGGTTTACAGTTTTGAAAAAAAACAGATGCCGGCAACAACACAGGGTGCCATCAAAGCAAAAGAGTTGTGTTTTGAAGACTATGTGGCGTGGTATATGCAGGATGACGCTCCTGCAACCATTCGCAATGTGCAAACCATTTTCCTTTCCGGCGGAGGTGCGGCACCTTCAAAGATGAATGAAAAATTCACCGTTGCACTGGAAAACTTAAAACAGACACCGTGTATTGGTGTGGTTGACCGTTACGATGAGTCGATGGTGGTTTTTGAAGAGTATTTAAAAGCGTTTTTCCCGGGTATTGACCTGTCCTACATTAGAAGAAATGTGACAGACAATCGTTTTGAAGTGACAGTTGGAGAGAAAGCAGAAAAACTTCTTGATCAATTGGATGTTCCTTTGAGAAAGATTGTGCTGGAAAAGAATGCTTTGGATTTCAAACTGTATCGTGAAGCGAATGAACAGTTGGATACCAAAATAAAGAACATACCAAATTTTGCAGAGAAACTGCAAAACTTTCAGGATAGGTGTGTTCTAAGACATATAAAACAAGAGGATCATTCCCAGACGGTAACACTGCTTGAACCTCTTGTGCAGAGATCTTCAAACAATGTTAATGTGTACCTTGCTTTGGCTAATGCTTATAAACATTTGAAGCAATATAATCAATCACTGAATACTTATGAAGAGGCAATGAAGAATTTCCCCAATAATCCATGGGCGTATTTTCATCAAGCGGAAATGTATGGCTTGATGGGTGAGAAGGAGAAAGCTAAAAGACTGTTTAATATATATATTGAACAATTTAAAGAGTATGAAAATGTAATCAGGTGTTTTCTTGATGTCTAAATATATCAATATTGATTTAAAAGAACATTATTATGTGTTTGAATCCATAAATATCATCTCAAAAGAATTATCATTAGGGGTAAATAATTTATTGAAATGTATTGGTTCTAATTGTGAAGGTCTTGAGAGAAAACATGCTTCCACATATAAAATTCCAGAATTGAAAATTGCTACGACTGGGCAAGGCTATGTTTGCAGTAGTGGTTTTTTACATTGTGAATATGGCATTTTATATAGTCAGTTACAGTTTGAGAAAGAAGTGGTAGAGAATAGAATTAAAAGTGATAAAAATAGTACAGTAATTTATGCTGATAAAATAGTTCCACTACTCAGAGCAGGCGATCATATTTATGGACATTGGCTTATAGATATTTTGCCAATTGTTTGGCTCTCTAAAAGGGTTGTAAACATTACAGACTATAAATATGTAGTACGCAATAATATCCCTGCTTATGCAATAGATTTATTGTCTTATTTTGATATAGGTAAAGAGAACTTGATCTTTATAGATAATAAAACACAGTTAAAATTTGAAAATGCTCTATATATTTCTAATTTAAGATATAATCAAATACTACACCCTATGATTAAAGATTTTGCAATAGATTTTAAAAATAAGATACTTGGGAATAATGAAAGAGGCAAGCTTCAAAGTACTGGAAATAAAATTTATTTATCACGAGCTGAATGGAAGAAAGAAAATAGAAAAAAAGTACGAGATCTTTTGAATCGTAAAGAAATAGAAAATTATTTTTTAAATAAGAATTTTAAAGTTCTTTATCCTGAAAAGTATAGTTTTCAAGAACAAGTAGAATTTTTTTCTAAAACAAAATTGTTAGCCGGAGAGGATGGTTCGGCATTGCATAATTCAATTTTCATGGATGCAGGGACTGAGATTATTTGTCTTAAAGGTAAAAAAAACCATTCACTTATTCAAGCTTCACTATGTAGTGCACTTGATCAAAAAATAAGTTACATTATTGGTGATAGTGATGAAGAACCGTGTGATCGAAATTCTTCGTATTCAATTAATAAGAAATATTTAGAAATAATTTTTCATAATATTCCCTGAAAAATACATCAAAAATGATAAAATTGTAGAACAACTATAGGGAAAAGGAATATACCTTTGAAAAAAATAGTTTACTACGTGATATATGCTATGTTTCTTTTTTTTCAGCCTCTCTTGGCAGAAGATTTATCCCCTTATACCTATAAAAAAACTAATGTATTAAAACCTTTTTGGCGTAATGAACCCGTAATCGGAAGATGGCTGAGTGGTGGTCAAGGATTAATTACAATACCAAAATATATACAAGACACCTCTTTCCCCTATAAAAAAAGAGATTATAAAAAGGAGGTGCCGTTTGCAGATGGTTTGAATGTTGTTAGGTTACTTGGCGGCTGGGACTATAGTAAAAAGCGTGGAGAGCTTAATGGTCAAAAAGATGCTGATCTTGTTTATATTGAAAACAATCAATTGCGGTATCGATGGGATTTATTGAAAAAAAGACTTGACCCGTATATTTCAATGGGATATACCGACCTTACTCTTGTTTTAGACAATATCCCATGGGATTTTCCCAAAAAACCGAAACTTGGAAGAATGGGGCAGATCAATCCTCCGTACAGTATGAGCAAATGGGCAGAGTTTATAGAAGCGATGTGTAAGGCCTTGGTTCATATATACGGAAAAAAAACTGTAGAACATTTTAGATTCAGGGTTGGTACAGAGTGTCAGAGCAGGGTACGTTTTAACGGGACACTGTCAGAATATTCAGATTTGTATAGAAGTACAGTAAAAGCAGTACATAGAGTTTTGCCTGATGCTGCAATTGCTCCTTTTAACTTTGCCGGATCAAAAGGTCAAATGTATAAAGCCAATATTGATATGAAAAAATTTGTGCTTCTTTTGAATAAAAATCATCATGGTTTCAAGGAAATGATAGATTTTTTGGCTGTTTCAACGTATTATGTAGTACGAAAAAAGCATAAAAGAAACATCAAGAAACTGCTTGATGCCAGAACTGTCGCAAATCGAAAATATTTTAATTCTTTGTTTGAAACCATGGGTCAAGTTGTCCCAAAAGAGATACATGAATTTGGTATTTTAAACTATACTCTTCCGGGGATAGAATCTGATGAACCTGGTGTCAGGGGTACTGCCTGGCGAATGTATATGATCCAGAATATGATGGAAAACAATATTAGCAGGTTGTATCACTGGGAAACCTTTGATCAAATTGGTAAAGACAAGTATTTATTGAAAGGAAATGGATGGCTTTATGCGGTGTTGGATCAGTTGGCAGGAGGTGAAGCTTACAGTTTACCAGTTGTGACAGAAGATGCAGTGCACCATAAAACGTTGCTTGTAAAAAAAGGTAAAAGAATATATCTTCTTACAACGATATTTCCGGATGAAAGAGATGCCAAGTTTGAAAAAAACATCACTTTATCCGTTTCATCAGAGTTATTACCAATTGGACAATTAAAAACTAAACAATGGACATATTTAACTTCACAGACCTCTGTTATAGATGTCATACACAATGACTTTCTTGCTAAGGGTTTTTTGACGCCTGGTTTTCTATCAGATTTAAATGTAGTGGGGCGTGTTAACATAATGGGAGGTACAAAAAGCAGATCATATATGTTCAAAAACTGGGATCACTATACAAAAATTATTGCAAACTCTTTAACTTTAAAACCGTTTACTGAAAGATTGAAGCAAAAAGACGGCTTGATACAGATTGATATGGCTGTCCATGTACCTTCTGTCAATGTTATTGTATTTACCTTGAAATAAATTTGGTATGTAAAGTATGAAAAAATGATATATGCGCCACAATCCTGCTTTTTATACTCTTTTGGTTAGAATATTATGAAATGAAAGAAGAGGATCAATACGTGTACAATGCAATTCTTGAAGAAAACTCCGAGTACCTCCAGCAAAAGATAGATGACCTCGTCGAACTGGTTGAAAATGAGCCTGAAACATGGTATAGACATCTTATAGAAAAAATAGCTCAACAGGAAGTTCTCATAGAAAAGCTGATGGCACGTATGCAGGATTTTGAAAAGTTTGAAAAACTCAACAGTGCAGTCATAGAGAGCGGTATGCTGACGCGTCAAAGCATGCTCAAAGAGCACTATAGTGTCAAAGCAAACGATACGCTGCTGCCTGATGAAGGATTTCACCCGACAGAAACAAGCACGAACGGCAGGGCATTCAGGTGGACAAAACAGAAGTTCTATTTTGATATTCCCATTGACAGAGAAGAAGAAAAAGTGTTTGAACTTCATTTGCCCTCTGCCATAAAACCTGAACTGCTCGAAAGCATACGCTGTTATGACAATGGCAATGAAATAGATATGACAAAGTCCGAGGCGGGTGGCGGTGTCGTGTACCATGGTATATTGGAGGCGAACGGTTATGAAGGTGTTACGCGTTTGGCATTTGAAGCACCTGCCGCCTATGTACCCAAAGAGCTGGATTCGAATATCAACGATACCAGGGAACTTGCAGTGACATTTTCAACATTGATTGTGAAATAGGCAGGATCATGAAAAAGATATCAGCAGTCATCTGTACCTATAACCGATACGACGTTCTGCATAAGGCCATAGCCAGCCTGGAAGCACAAACACTGCCGAAACAGGACTATGAAATATTGGTTATAGACAACTCTCCTGATTTTGAAGCGGGGCAAAAGGTTAAAGAGCATTATGAGGAAAATGAAAACCTCTCATACATCATTGAAAAAACACCGGGTTTGTCCAATGCACGCAATGTCGCTGCCAATGCAGCCGAAGGGGAGTTTGTCGCGTTTATGGATGATGATGCCATTGCCTCTTCTGGGTGGCTGGAAAAAATTCTTGAAGCAGCCGAACAGTTTGAATCAGCCGATGTCATAGGGGGAAGAATAGACCCACTATGGGAAGAAGAAAGACCCTCATGGCTGGGAGATGAACTCCTTGGCAATGTTTCAGTGGTCAACTGGGGCGGTAGATGCCGTATTGCCAACGAGGAGGAGTGGTTTGCCGGTGCCAACATCACGTTTAGAAAAGAAACGTTGCTGAAACATGGCGGATTTCAAACCAACTTGGGACGCAAAGGAAGCGGTGCAGTCCTCTTGAGCAATGAAGAGAGCGCTTTGATTGAGAAGATAAAATCAGATAATGGTGTGATTGTTTATCAGCCGGAGGCCAGAGTAGACCATCTTGTGGAGAAAAAACGATTACAGCAGCCCTGGTTTAGAAAACGTGCCTCATGGCAGGCGGTTTCAGATTTTTTGATGAAGCCGGAAGAACAAGTACGCTACCTTGGCAGTGACTGGGAGAACCTCATAGGGTATATTAACAGTATGGAACCGCAGAACAGAAATATACGTGCTCTGACATATCCGACAGATGATCCTCAAGTATTCAAGTGGCAGCTTTCTGCCATCTATACGATTACGCGGCTTTCATTGTCTGGTTTTGAAGGGCTGGAAGACTCTCGCCATGCATAACACCCTGAGACTTGACGGAGCTGAAATCCTTGTTGTTTCCCCTACGCCTACCTGGCCGCTTGACCATGGAAACAGAAAACGGGTTTTTTCGGTATGTGATGCTTTAAAACAAAGAGGCGCGATCATTCATTTTGTCTATTATCCTTCAGAGGGTGACTGGCGGAATCAATACCCCAAAAAAGCGCTACAGGTCATGCATGAACAGTGGGACTATGTTTACAAAGTCACCCCTTCTGTACCCTTACATGTTTCTGCAAAAGGAGACAACCATACCATAGACGAATGGTGGGACGAAGCGCTTGAACGGGAACTCAACTGGCTCTCTTCTGTCAATCGTTTCGATGCCATGATTGTAAACTATTCTTGGCTTTCCAAGGCTTTGGAATGTGTACCGGAAAGTTGCCTCAAAGTGCTTGATACCCATGACCGTTTCAGTAACAGAGGGGAGCTTCTGGAAGAGCACGGTATTCAAAAAGAGTTTTTTCATACGACTCAGAAAGAGGAGACCAAAGCTCTTGTGCGTGCCAATATTGTCTGGGCAATCAAGCATGAGGAAGCGGAGTTTTTTCATAACCTGTTGGACAAATACGACTACGACGCTGCACGGAAAGAGGCAAAGGAACGAGAAGAGACTGCGTTGCGGGCAAAAGGTATTGTGTTTGATACGGAAGAAGAGAGTGAAGAAAAGATTTACCATATACATACCGATGTGGCAGTCAAAACCATGCTGCATGTGGAAGCACACGAAAGGTTCGCTTTTCAGGCGCCTTATCTGAAAAACAATTACCTGACAGTAGGTATCGTTGGCGCCTATAACAATATTAACCTCGTGAATACCAAAGCCTTTTTGGATGTCGCACTGCCTATATTTGAGAAATATATGGTACCGGTTAAAATACTTCTGGCAGGCAGTATGTGTAAAGGTTTGCAAGACGTAAAACACCCGTTTGTGGAACAGCTTGGACGTGTAGAATCATTAGACGACTTTTACAGCCAGCTTGATATTGCATTGGTACCTATGACTTTCAGTACAGGACTCAAAATCAAAGCAGGTGAAGCCTTGGCATACGGTGTTCCTCTTATGGCACACAAACATGCGTTTGAAGGGTATCCGTCTTATCACCCCTGGCAGGTTATGGAAAGCCTTGAAGCCATTGCCTTGGCAGTCACGGAAGCAGCACACAATTACCAGGAGGTTGAAAACCTGAGGAACGCATCTGAAAGATCACAGGCAGCCCTGCGAAATGAAGTTTCCGATACACTGGATCACTTTGTGAAGACAATGAAGGAAACACGCAAAACGGCAGTGATCGTTTTACCCAAACTTCACGAGGGTGACTACTCTTTGGTCAAATTGGGTATTGAGAATATATGGAAACAGCTGGACGTATCCTACAGGGTTATCTTCTATTACCCATATGCTTTTCATGAGGAGGTACAGGTGTACCTGGAGAGACAAAGCAATATAGGTATAGTTGTATGTGAGGATAAGCGTTTTGAGAATGGACAGATATTGGCTGGTATGGCATTACCGCATTTGCATAAGATATGGGAATTCGATCTGTTATGGAATCTGTCAGACAGGGTTATAGACAAATCTCAATTTGATAAAGCGTTTTACTATTTTGATGATAAAAGTTTTGATGCAGCATTCCATAAAAGTGTTGATGAAGGTACAGATGTTGCTGTGTATGCCGCCACGCCTGACAGGCTGGAGAAACATACCTGCATCGACTGGTATGCCTGTCCGCTATCGGGCGATGTCGTAGAAATGTATAAAGAACTGTGGCATGAAAATCCGGCAGAAGAGAGCAGTGCTGTCTATATGTTTTTAAGCGGTACCAAAGAGCAGATATATCTTTGGTACAGTCTTTATACCATGATGTTTGAAGATACATATGAATTGTATTGGATTATTGATTCAGATGAAGTGGACTGGCCGGTGAAAAACCGGTTAGAGATAGAAGCGGTACTGAAAGATTATTCGCTATTGAAAGAACCGGCAAGATGCGGAATTTTTGCAAACTTTGGTGATTCAAACCGTTTGGCGGTAATCGCATGGGCATTGTATATCTGTAAACGCAGGATTTATGATGTGGAGGAAGTTGCTTTGGATGAAGGTGTTTTAAAACTTTCTTCAGTGTATCATGAGATGAAAAATTCCATAGAAAAACTTGATCTCAATAATTACAATAACAGATTTCAGCATAATGCTGCAACGAAAGCAACATTTACAGATATTGTAGATAAATTAAGAATAAGCAGGCTGAAACTGCTTGTCAAAAAGGAAAAATAGATGATAAAAATTCATTTTCATCTTGGTCAGCCAAAAACAGGAAGCAGCTCTATTCAACGGGTATTGAAAAAAAATAGTTTGGCGCTAAGAGAACAAGGGTATTTGTATAATCCAAGTGGTATTGATCATCAGAAGGTTTTTCATGAAATTAAAAATCATGATGATATGAAGCATTTTATAGAAAATCAGATCGCGTTAGCCAAAGAGTATAATTGTGACAATATAATTATTAGCTATGAAGATTTGTTTTTTAAAAAAGAAAAATTATTAAATCAATGGTTTGATGGAATATCAGATAATTTTTATGCTTATGTTTATCTAAGAAGGCAAGATCTATATTTAGAGTCTGCTTGGAAGCAGTGGCATTTTAAGGATTTACGTTTTAATTCTTTTGATGATTATGTGGAAAAATATAAAATTGAGAATTATTATGAGCATTTGCAAAAATGGACAAAATACATTAGAAAGGACCAAATCAAAATCATACCTTTTGAGAAAAGAAATATGGAAGATGGACTTGTTCCTGGATTTTTATCAGCAATAGGTTTAGAGAATACAGAATCTTTTAATTATAAAGTTGATGATGATGGCTGGGGTGAAAATAAAGGATTGACAAGCGAGGGATTGGAGTTGGCATTTTTAGTCCGTGAACTGGCAGACAATAATATACATGACCACTCTATACAGCATTTCATACACCAATATTTTCAAGATTTTGAAAAGGAACATTTTCAAAATTATGGATTGATTCCTTATCAAAAAAGAATTCAGATTATTAAAGAATATGATAGTGTGAACGATAAAATTTCAAAAGAGTTTTTAGGTTCAAATCAAAAGTTATTTAAGGATCCTGTAGATATAAGCTCTTCTAATTCTTCTGATATTTCAGTTGAAAGAGTACTAAAAGCATTAATGACTATTGGTATTAAACAGAATAGAAAAATAGAAAAATTAGCAGAAGAAATTCGACAAATGAAAGCATATATTTATCAAACAAAATAAACCTATTTTTAAATTATGATAAAAAGTGCTGTCTACTGGGGAGTGGGGGAAGGTAGTTAAACTATATACTTATTTATAACAGTAAATTTTCGTAATTAAGAAAATGATTTTAAATAAACCATATTTATATACCTCCGATTTTTCGGAGGTATACTATTTGCATTATTTTATTTTAAAAAAAGTCCAGTCTGTTCCATTGTCATATGCTTCAACAGTACTTCCACTTGCTTTTGCTGTCATTGCAGCTGCCAACATAGCTTTTTTACCATCTGCTGTTGCTGTACCGAGTCCTTTGCTTAAATAAGTTTGGCCATCGGCGCTTGTAATACCAATTTTTACACTACCATCTGGTTTTACAATAACAGCTGTAACTGTTCCATCAAATGCCAATGCACTACTTACCATTAGTCCTGCTGAAACTACAGCTAAAAGTAGTTTTTTCATTTCTCATCCTTTTAATTTAAGATACCCAAAGTATACAGAAAAAAAGTTTTGTATATGTTTTGTCATACAAACATGTATGGTACAATTTTAGTTAACCGGAATTTATGACAACACATTAGCGGCAAGGTTTCAGCAAATGACAAAACTCCCCATTATTCAAAGCCTCTGGATAGGCAGCAGACTCTCCACTATGGAAAAGCTGTGCATTGTTTCTTTTATAAAACAGGGGCATGCTTTTCATCTTTATACGTACGGTGAGGTTGCAGAAGTTCCTCAAGGTACAATCGTTAAAGATGCTAACGAAATAATCCCGTAAGATAAAAAATTGCAGGAGTACAAACAATTACTTATGCAGCCTGTATGACATCACCGGAAGTTTGAAAAAGTCATACATGCGCAACAAATGATCATCGCAACGCCTTCGGCATCAGCCCGTAAAAACTCCCGTTGAGCTGTGTGGTTTCGATGAGGTACTGTTTAAATTTCATGTAGAGTTCGGCATCGGGTTTTTTGTGCTGGTGCCAAAACCTTTTCAGGCTTACTCCTTTGTTGGTAAGCCCCTCGATGTCGTAGATGGCATTGCCCAGTACAAGTGTGGGGATGTGGTGGCCGATGGCGCTTAGACCGACCGTGCTGTTGATGGTGACGGTACCTATGGCGTGTTTGAGGCAGTCGGGCAGGTGGGTATCGTGTATGACGATGATGCGTTCTGCAATGTTGAGCAGGGAAGCCTGTTCCATAATGAACGCTTTGTAGTTTTTTCTGCCTCTGTCCACCGGGTGGTGTTTGAAAATGCAGTAGGTCTCTTTGGGGGCATGGTGTGCGAAAGATTCGAGAACTTCAATGATGAATTTTTCTATCGATCGGTAATTGGAGTGTTGCAGTACCTGAAAGTCATTGTGGGTTTGAAGGGGGACAAAAAAGTATTTTTTGGAAAGCTCTCCGGTAATCATGGCATGGTATTGCTTTTCTGTGTAAGCATACAGTATTTTTCTTGCTATGCCTCTCATCCCGTAAAAGAGCTCTTTTACGGCAGAGAAGTCCCGGTGGTGGATATAGTGGGGATAACGCTGATGAAAAAGGTTTGAAAATGCATAGTAGAGTGAAGCTGAGAAGATCATGTCTGTTTTACTCTGCTTTGCATGTTCGGGTTCGGGTACCGCTTGATGGGGCAGTTCCCTGTAAAAGTCCGCCTCTCTTGGAAGCTGGCTGAAGCCGTTGACACCAAACTTTTCCAGTGTGATGTAGTGGGGACGGATGTACCCCTCTTCAAAAACATAGACATCTATCTTTTTTTGGTAGGCAACCTGGCGGGCGGTTTTCTGGTAAAAGCGGCAGTCGCCGAAAAGAAAGATCATATCGATGCTGTGTTCAGTCAGAAAAGCATCGATAAACGCTTCCCATGCCTGCGGCTTCTCTCTGAATGCAATGTAGTTGTCTGCATGGGAAAAAAACTGATCCCCCATGTTGAACCCTATCTTGTAGGTTACTGCCCCGCGTTTACGGAACGCACTGTCTATTTTTTTAAAGAACGTCCCCATGGGCCCCTGAAGGAAAAGGATGTTTTTACCGCTTACTGTACCCACGCTATTCACCCGAAACTGTCCTCCACAAAAGCTGTAGTTTTCTTGACACTGCATTCCGGCTGTCGATAGCAAGCCGGTAGATCCTGTCGGTATTGTAACGGCTTTTTTCTTTATCGAGACTATGCAGCAGCAGCTCTATTTCACAGAGTCTATCGGTATGGGGGTCGATGTAGCGCGGATAATAGATAAGGGTTGCGGCAACCAGTTCATCGAGGGTAAGAGAACGTGTGCGCCGGGGGCAGTATTCTGCATCGGTGGTCAGCCCCCAGCCGGCATAGAAGGGAAGCCCGTAGGTGTACACCTTCTTGTGGCGGATGAGGGCTTCAAATCCGACAAGCGAAGTCATGGTATGGACTTCGTCACACCTGTCAAGTACCGAGTCAAGGCTGGCATCGGTGATGACGGTATTGCAGTAGTGAAGTGCGGTTTGGCGCTCTATGTGCCCTTTTCTGTTGCCGGCAAGCACATCGGGATGGGGTTTGTAGATAATAAACGCATCGGGGGCATTCTCTCTTGCAGCTTTAAGCAGTGCCAGGTTGGTCATACGGCCGGCACCGAAGATGATGGATGCATCATCTTCGACCTGCCCGGGAACAAGCACAACGGTTTGGGATGGCTGGAGCCCTTCGAGGCAGATCTTTTTGTCCGGATGGCTGTTGTATTTTGAAATGCGTTTTTCCGTAAGGTAGCGCTGCAGGTTTTGTGCCCGCCTGATAGTGGTGTCGCTGAAGGTACAGGTATTGAGTATGTGTTCGAGGTCACTTTCTTTGGAAGGGTCAAAATAGATTCCCCTGCTGTCGGCAACAAGGGAGTAGGGTTTTGTCAGATCAGAGCCCAGAGAGACAGAGCGTATAAACCCGTCTTCAACCCTGACAATGGGTGTGTGATGTTTGTGTGCATAGGCTTCGACATCGGGAAAATGTTTTTTACCCCAAATGTAGAGTTTTGTATCTGGCTTCAGCCCTTTTGAAAGGGCATCGTTGAGGGTATTGCAAAAAAAGATGCTGTTTCCCTGAAGAGAGGGGAAAAAGGCGGTGACGTATTTTTGTTTCCATCCTGAGAAGCCGAAAAAGTAGAGAGAGCCGTCATTTTGGCGGTAGAGATTTCTGTACCTGACAATGGTCTCGATGGTGTCAATGATGTCCGAAGGTTCGCCGGTATAGGGGTTGTGGTACTCCGGGTAGAGAATGTAGGCGGCAGCGAACAGCTCTTCTACGGTGAGCGTACGGTTGCGTCTGCGAACGGTCAGCCGGTCTGTCGTCAGCCCCCAGCCTGCATAAAAGGGCATGCCGTAACATACTGCCTTTTTGCCAAGCAGAAGTGCTTCCATACCCATGCCGGACGTTTTGGTATACACGGCATCGAAATGTTGCAGCAAACCGATGGGGTTGACATCCTCGTCGATGACAGTGCATGTTTTTGGAATGTCCGCATAGGCAATGTCTGACTTTTTTTTGCCGGAGAGTACATCCGGATGGATTTTCACATAAATGTTTGCATTGGGGTACTCCTGTTGTGCATCGTCGATCATCTGCCGTGTGCTAAAAGCCTCTGCCATGCCATATTTGAGTGAGGCATCCTCCGCGGTTTGGGCGACAATGAGTATATTGGTTTGTCCGCTTTGGTCAAGGTGGTATCTGTTTTGAAAGTGTCTGTCCGCATCCGGGGCATGGTTGTATTTTGAGATATGGTGCTTTCTGATGAGGTCTATAGCATGTGCCGCCTGTGTCATCAGGGAAGTGTCTGACTGAAAATCATAGTGCTTCAGCAGGTTTTCCAGAGTAGAAGGGCAGGTGGCATCGTAGTAGATGCCCACGGTGTCGCTGATGGTGGAAAAAGAGGGTGCGTTGGCCGTGCCGAGACCAATGGAGCGTATAAATCCGTCTTCTTTGAGTGTAAGTGTGCCGCCAAAGTGGCGATGGCACCACAGGGCAAAGCGGCCGGAACGTTTTCTCCCCCACCCCTGAAACTGTTTTTCCCCCTTTATCAGGGAAAGAAGATTGAGCAGATAGTAATTTGTTTTCATCATTGGCTTTTGAAAAGGATTTTGAGTGCTGTTTTGATTTGAAACGGTATATGCTTTTTCACATAGGCATACCGCATCATATCATAAATACGGCCGCTTTTGCTGCCCTGAAGGCGCAGATATTTCAGGAATGCTTCGATGATACGCCTTGCCTCGTCATCTACAGTATAGTGTTCGAGCAGATACTCCAGTACATTCTCACGCTGTGTGCCTGTATAAGGAAGACGGCAGATACCGCGGAGACAGCGAAGATAGTACTGCATAGAGTGTTGTGTTGCCGTTGTGGCAATGAGAGGGTTGCTTGCATTGTCTGTATGCAGGCGGTATTGTACCAGCGGGGTGTCAAGGGTGACCCTCGTACCAAAAAGTTCACAGACAAGGGCGATCCAGTAGTCATGGTTCTTGAGCATGGGGGGAAAGGGCAGGATCAGTTTTTTAAGGGCATGGTTAAAAAGGATGGTATTGCCCATCACACCGCAGGGGCCGAGGATATGCCCCAGGTCTTTTCTCTTGCCAAGAACATACCCCCGGTATGCGAAGTAGGAAGGGTACAGTTTGCTGCCGTTTGCGTCATGGACAGTGAGATCCGAATGGATGAGTACGGGCAGTGTCGGATGCTTTGTTTCGCTCATCTGCATATGCCGCATCTGTTTTTCCAGTTTGTCGCGCTCCCAAATATCGTCCTGGTCGCAGAGGGCAATGTAGGGTGTATGGCAAAGGCCGATGAGTTTTTCGAAGTTCCTGACGTAGCCCAGCGTCGTCTTGTTCCGGTACAGGACGATATTGGGGTACTTGGAGAGGAAGGTTTGGATAATGTTGACCGTTGCATCCTGGGAATTGTCGTCGCAAATAATGAGCTGAAAGTCGGTATAGGTTTGCGCTACGATAGACCGGATCTGCTGTGCAATGAACTTTTCGCCATTGTAGGAGGCCAGCAGTACGGAGAGGGAAGGGGTCTTAGGATGCATCTTCTCTTTTCCCAAATGTATTGTGTCTGTAGTCCATTATACCCTGGAATATCTTTTTCATGTTTTGTATTTTAAATTCCCCGTAAAGCAGCTGATTGGTAAAGAATTTCAACAGGTAACGGTCTCTTGTTTCAAAAAACGCTTTATGTGCAGTACGATAGTGTTTGCGTAGATAGAGATAGTTTCTAAGCATATAATAAAGGCGTTCAGGAGGATACAGGGTAACTGCATTTTTTTGGGTGCCAAGCGTATGGTTTACGGCAACCGACCGGTGCAGCAGTATTTTGTAGCGGTGTTGTGCAAGGCGAAAACAGAAATCATGGTCGACTTCATCGATGAAGAGTTTTTCATTGAAGCCTCCGATGGAGAGTGCCTTTTGAATATGTACGGCATTGGCGGAAGTCATGACACTCTCTGCGGGTATGAGCGGAGGAACGGCATTGGGACAAATGAACTTTTTGTTGTGAAGCGGGGAGACTATGGCAACATGGGTTGTGTCTGCCGAAAACAGTGTTGAAAGAAACAGGGGGATGTCAGAGGCATCAAAAAAGGTGTCCTGATCAAAGGTCATGAGCCATTCGTAACCATCTTCCCTTGCTCTGTACAGTGCGCTATTCAACGCTTTTGCCATGCCGATATTGGTGCCTTGGTGCAGAAGGACAGTGTGGGGCAGTTGCTGTGTCAGCTGCGAGAGTACATCATGTGTATTCTCTGAGTTGTCGACAATATAGAGCCTGTCTACATAGGGCGCATAGCTTGAAACATGTTCAACGACACTGCTGTCCGGGTTGTAAAGTGTGACAACCGCTGCAACCTTTTCATATGCTGCCATACTTCTCCAAATACCGGTTCACCTTTGTTCCTTTCGTTCCTGTACGATAAACCAGGGGTTTAGCAGGTTTTCCTTGTTATAAACAACTGGGATTAAAGATGTCGGGTGCTGCATGCTGGATGCTGTATGGTATTGGTAAACCATCTTGCCACTCTCTCTGACGATTGCATCTGCGGCTGCCGTATCCCACTCCATGGTAGGTGCAAGGCGGGGATAGATGTCGGCACTGCCTTCTGCCACCATGACCAGCTTGAGGGAGGAACCGCGGGAGAGGAGTTCCGGGTTACGGGTTACGGGTTCCGTATTTTGCAGTGATTCGATGAATTTTTTTGTCTCATCGTTCAAATGGGATTTGGAGGCGACGATCCTCAAACCCTTTGCACCCTTTCGGTTCTCTTTCATAGGTAAAGCCTGAATATCTTCCTCTTTCGGAACCCTGAACCCAGAACCCCGAACACAAGCCTTAAATGCGCCTTCCCCTCTCTGGGCCCAGTAGAGCTCTCCGAGTGCCGGAGCAAAGACGACGCCCGCGACCGGTTCACCGTTTTCAATCAAGGCGACATTAACAGTAAATTCGCCATTTTTCTTGATAAACTCCTTGGTACCGTCGATAGGATCAACACACCAATAGCGCTCCCAGTTTTTGCGCTCTTCGTAGGGGATATTTTTACCCTCTTCAGAGAGGATGGGAAGCGGACTGATCTTTTGGAGCCCTTCGGTGATGATTTCATGAGCTTTTTTGTCAGCTTCGGTGAGAGGGGATTTGTCCTCTTTGTACTCCACATCGAAATCCTTTTCGTAAATCTCCATGACGGCTTTGCCGGCATCGAGAGCAATGGCGATCACCTGGTTCATATCGATGGTTTCAAGCATTGAGGTATCCTTTTTTTTCTAAATAGTTGAGCACCTGGGCGGCGGCCTCTTCGATGGGAAGTCGGTCGTTACGGATGTGGATTTCGGGAAACTCGGGCGCTTCATAGGGAGAGTCGATGCCGGTAAAGTTGGGTATCTCCCCTTTTCGGGCTTTTTGGTAGAGGCCTTTGGGGTCGCGCTGTTCACATACCTCAAGCGGGGTATCCACAAAAACTTCAATGAAGGCGCCTTTGTCAACCAGTTGGCGCACCATCTCCCGGTCTTGCCGGAACGGTGAGATGAAAGCGGTAAGGACAATGAGCCCTGCATCGACAAAGAGTTTGGACACTTCTCCGATCCGCCGTATATTTTCAATGCGGTCTTCATCGGAAAATGTCAAACCTTTGCTGAGCCCCATACGGATGTTGTCACCGTCAAGCAGGTAGGTGTGCTTCTTCTGTTCAAACAGTGCTGCTTCCACGGCATTGGCGATGGTAGACTTGCCTGAACCGCTGAGCCCGGTGAACCAGAGAATGCAGGGTTTTTGCTGTTTGATCTGTGCGCGTTCCGCTTTGGAAACATGGTGGTCGTGCCAGACAATATCTTCAGATGTTGGATGTTGGATGTCGGATGTTGAATTAGTTGGCATTTGTTTGACTTGATTTTACGATTTTTGTTGTGATATTGATGATACTGTCAATTTCTTTCAGTAACGCTTTAACTTTTTCTTTCTCAGGGTCTATATAGCCACTGTCTTTTAAAAGCATGAGCCAATATTTGCTTTCTCGAGCTTCCTTGCTGGCAATTGATATTTTTGCAATAAAATCTTTTTTACTGATGGCTGCCTGTGCTTCATTAATATTGGCACCTATAGATGTTCCGCATCTGAGTAGTTGTTTTGACAGTACATACTCTTTTTTCTGTTGTGTTAAAAATTTATAGAGTTCAATAACCATTAAAGAAAAATGATAACTTTTCCCCATGATTAAATTATCTTTGTATTCATCCACCATTCAACATCCACCATTCAACATTTTTTATCGTATATACTGTTTCTTCACATATCTAACAATGTATGCTGCCGCTTCATCCGCACTCATCGTGTCTGTGTCAATGACGATCTCGGCATGTTGGGGTTCTTCATAGATATCGTTGATGCCTGAAAAATTTTGCAGTTCTCCTTTGAGCGCTTTCTCATAGACACCTTTATAGTCGCGCTGCTTGCAGGTTTCGATGTCTGCTTTGACATAGACGACAATATTGTTGGTGACCATTTGCCGGATGGCTTTGCGTGATTCCCGGTAGGGAGAGACAAACGAGGCTACTGTGGAAATGGAGTTTTTCTGCAGGGTTTTGATCAGGTGGGCGATACGGATCATATGGCGGTTGCGGTCTTCTCGGCTGTAACCGATATTGGGAACAAGTTCTCTGATATCTTTTGAGTCTATCCGTTCGATGGGGATGTGAAGTTTTTCCAAGTCCTCATAAACTTTGTCTGCAATGGTTGTTTTGCCTGAAAGCGGCAGACCTGTAAACCAAAGGTTGAACGGCTCGATCCTCTTCTTGCCCCAGTGGATCTTCTGCCATATTTTTTCATGACCCCAGTAGAGGGCTACTTTCAGTACCGTCTCGATGAGCCCTGCGGCTATGGCAAGGTCAAGCCTGCCAAAGAAGACATAGACAATGATGATGGTAGTTGTGGTAGCGATCACCCTCCAGCTGATACCTTTGGCAATGGAGCGGGTGTTGGTTTCACGAAACATTGCATGCCTCGTAAAACAATTTTGAATGTTGAGTGTTGAATGTTGAATTATGTACTACAGCAAACTGTAGTAGGATTTTCTTTTCATCTAACATCCAACATCCAACATTCAACATTTCTTACACTCCCATTCCGGGAAGTTGTCCCGAATGTACTGGTTGAGTGCGCGTTCGGCATCGGTGTACTCACGGGTGGTTCGTTTTTGAACGTCTTCTTCACGTCGGCTGACCCCCACGATCATACCTGCACCTACAGTGTTATTGGTGATACGGTCTATAACAATGAAAGAACCTGTCAGGCGGTTTTCTTTGTAGGCATCTGCCGCGATGGGCTGGGTAAGCACCATTTTGCACGAAGCAATGTCGTTGAGCCCCAGTTTGTAGACAGTTTGCCGTTCATAGGTATTGACATCGACTTTATAGTTGATGCGTTCAAACTGGCCGTTGACAACAGTGGTGGCGCGCTTGATGTCATAGACAGTTCCTGGCTCCATGGGTGTTTCATCCATCCAGACAAGCATGACTTTAAGCGAGTTGGAAACACGGGGAAGGGCTTTGGTATGGACGATCATATCGCCTCTGGAGATATCGACTTCATCTTCTGTTGTGAGGGTAACTGCCATAGGGGCACAGGCTTCCTCTGTGGTACCTTCTCTATTCTTTTCTGTGATGTCGCCGGCGTTGATGATGCTTTTTACTCTGGTCGTTTTCCCGGAAGGAAGTATTGTGATCTCATCACCGACTTTGACAGAGCCTGCTGCAATGGTACCGCAGAACCCTCTGAAGTCGAGGTTGGGGCGGTTGACGTACTGAACCGGGAAGCGCAATGAATGTTGGATATTGAATGTTGAATGTTGAATGTCTATTGTGTCGAGAAGTTCCAACAGGGGTTTTCCATCATACCATGGTGTTTTTTCACTTTTATCGACAACATTGTCACCATCCAGCGCGCTGAGCGGAATGTAATAGGTATGCTTGATACCAAGTTCATCCGCCAATGCCGTGTAGGTTGATTTGATTTCATTGAAAGTATCTTCACTGAAGTTGACAAGATCCATTTTGTTGATGGCGACAATGACATGCTCAATGCCAAGCAGGTTGACAATGAAGCTGTGTCTTCGTGTCTGGGTTAAAATGCCTTTTCTCGCATCGATAAGAATGATAGCGACATCCGCAGTGGAAGCACCGGTGACCATGTTGCGGGTGTACTGCTCATGCCCAGGAGTGTCGGCGATGATGTATTTGCGTCTGTCAGTGGCAAAGAAACGGTAGGCAACATCGATGGTAATGCCCTGTTCTCGTTCACTTTGTAAGCCGTCAACAAGCAGGGCCATATCGATCTTTTCCCCTGTGGTACCATACTTTTTACTTTCACTCTCTGCGGCAGCCAGCTGGTCTTCAAAGATCATTTTGCTGTCGTAAAGCAAACGCCCGATGAGGGTACTCTTACCGTCATCAACACTCCCGCAGGTCAAAAAGCGGAGCATATCTTTGTTCTCATGCTCTTTGAGATACGACTCAATATCGGTGGCTATTTTACTCTCTACAGACATACAGCACCTCTTTCATTCATCATCCAGCATCTATCATCCAACATCCTAAAAACACCCTTCTCATCCAGCATCCAGCATCTATCATCCAACATCCTAAAAACACCCTTCTCATCCAGCATCCAGCATCTATCATCCAACATCCTAAAAACACCCTTCTCATCCAGCATCCAACATCTAACATCCAACATCCTAAAAATACCCCTCTATTTTTTTCATTTCCATTGCACCCTCCTGATCCTTGTCGATCAGGCGGCCTTCGCGTTCACTGCTGGTAGAGAGCAGCATCTCTTTGATGATCTCCGGAAGGGTGGAAGCGGTGGAGTTGATGGCGCCGGTAAGCGGGTAACACCCCAGTGTCCGAAAGCGTACCATCTCTTTTTTTGCTGTTTTTCTGAGTGCTTCGGGCATACGTTCATCATCAACCATGATTTTGGTACCCTCGTATTCGACAACCTCGCGTTCTTTGGCGAAGTAGAGTGAAGGAATGGGGATGCCCTCAAGATAGATATACTGCCATACATCCAGCTCTGTCCAGTTGCTGATGGGAAAGACACGGACGCTTTCGCCTTTGTTGATACGGGTGTTGTAGATGTTCCAAAGCTCCGGTCTCTGGTTTTTCGGATCCCAGCGGTGGTGTCTGTCCCGGAATGAGAAGATACGCTCTTTGGCACGTGATTTCTCTTCGTCACGTCTGGCACCGCCGATGACGGCATCGTAGCCTCCGGCATTGAGTGCCTGTTTGAGTGCTTCTGTTTTCATCACATCGGTATGCACTTTGGAGCCGTGTTCAAAGGGGGAGATGTTCATCTCGACCCCTTTGGGGTTGGAATGCACCACAAGATCAAACCCAAGCTCTTTCGCACGCTGGTCGCGGAACTCTATCATTTCACGGAATTTCCAGAGGGTATCTACGTGCAGCATGGGAAAAGGCGGTTTTCCGGGAGCAAAAGCTTTCATGGCAAGGTGAAGCATCACAGAAGAGTCTTTGCCGACAGAGTACATCATGACAGGGTTGCTGAATTCAGCGGCAACTTCACGAAGGATGTGGATGGACTCAGCTTCAAGTTGTTTGAGATGGGTCATCTGTTTTTTATCTAACATCAGTAACGTCCGTAATTTTTAGAATATTATATATTTTTTTACTTTATATGTCATGTCAGAACAGGAAGCAGGAAACAGTATTGCAGTGTTTTTGTCCCTATACCCTGTCTCCGTTGCGGTATTGTAAGTTTTACTTATCCCAAGGAACATATTTTGGCACATCTTTGGCACATCTTTTGGTTATACTTTTCTCTAAGGTAATATTTTGAAATAAATAATACCAATAATTTAAAGTGTATATTGTGAGTCAGCAGAGTGCGGTTCTACAATATTCAACAAATGCAAAAATATGAAAACAAACTTTATAGCATCATCTTTCCAGTAAATGTGGTGCAATTAGAGTAAAGTTGTCTCACAGGAGGAGTATACAATGATTCGCTGCATCCAAACCCTGAAACTGTCGCTTCTGATACTGTCTTTTACGGCAGTTGCCGCCAATGCGCAACACAATCCGTACTTCATCATCAAAGTCAAAACGGACAATCCCGGCACTTCTGCCGACAATGCATTTAGCATTCCCGTAAATCCGTCTTATGATTATAATTACAGTGTCGACTGTGACTATGACGGAACATTCGAACATACCGATATTAATGAGAGCTTTACCTGTCAATACCCTTCACGGAGAGATGCTCAGAACATTGCCATTAAAGGCACTTTTCCGGCTATCTATTTTAATAACACTGGTGACAGAGAGAAACTGCTTGAGGTTGTCAATTGGGGGAACATTCAGTGGAGGTCTATGGGACGTGCTTTCAAGGGAGCAGTGAATTTGACCGTAACCGCTGCAGACAATCCGGATCTGTCTAACGTTTATTATATGAACTATATGTTTGCGGGTGATACCAATCTCACTTTTGTAAACTCCATTGATGATTGGAATACTTCGAGTGTAGTAAATATGCAAGGCATGTTTGATGGTGCAGAAAAGTTTAACCAATCCATAGGGAATTGGAACCTTTCCAATGTTACAAGCATGCAAAACATGTTTAAAAATGCCAAAAGTTTCAACCAGCCTATCGGAGACTGGGATGTATCGAATGTCATCTATTTTGACAACCTTTTTAACGGTGCCACCGCGTTTAATCAGAATATTGGACGATGGGATACTTCCAGAGGGGAGCAGATGTGGTCTATGTTTGAAGGCGCGACGGCATTCAATCAGGATATCGGCGACTGGGATGTTTCTCATGTTAAAAGTATGTGGAGGATGTTTCTTAATGCAACGAACTTCAAACAGGATATCGGCGATTGGGATGTCAGTGGTATCACTTCGGCAAATGGACTCAATAGGGTATTGAAAGGTACCCCGCTTTTCATCAGCAATTATGACAGCCTGTTACAAAGATGGAGTGAAATCGATGTGTTGGTGGATAATGTCGACTTTGATGTAGATACAGCTGAATATTGCGAAGGGGAAGATGGCAAAGAACTGCTTACTGATGGACATAGCTGGACTTTTACGGACGGAGGAGTGCAGTGTAATCATTTCCATATCAAATCGAACGATGCCGTTACGGTTGAAAGCGGTACTGCTGCTGTTATGACTGTTGTCACCACGTATCCGGATCCGGATGACAATATTTTTGAAATTAAACCGGTTGCTGACGGCGATAAATTTACAATTGATAATAACGGTGTGCTCAGTTTTAAAACAGCCCCAGACGGCAATCATCCTGACGACCTCAACGGTGACGGCGTCTATCGTGTGCAAGTGTATGCGTGTGATGCCAGTATGTGTATGGATGAAGATTACCAAACCATCAGGGTTAAAGTATTGCCGGAACCGACAACTGCCAACCCCGCTTTGCTGATGTATCTGCTCAATTGATTGTATAGCTGATTTTGGTAAGTAGATGAAAAGGGAGTAAAGCATGAAAGCATGGAAACAAACAATAACGGGATTGGTAATAGCTACAGGTGTGTTGACAGGGGCAATACCGGCGTCCACTTTGGAGAAGAAGCCGGTACCAAAAGGTCTGTGGCAGGCATTTAGTGAAACACGCCATCAGGTTGAGCCGGTCAAAAACTCCTCAAAATCAGGATATACCTACAAAGCGTATAACCTCAAAATGCGTTATGGTGTACACTTTGGTGCCAAAGGAATTGTCTTACGAACCAAAGCTGGGGATATGACAATGGGACTGGTCGCCTATGGAGAAGAAAAGCACTTGAAACCTGTGAGTATATCTGTTTCCAAAAGTGAAGGCAACAAGGTCATATTCCAATATGCACGTTTGAGTGAATGGTATATTAACGATCCTAAAAAGGGACTCGAACAGGGGTTCACACTGCAAAAACCTGAAAATTACCATCCTGCAAAGCCGGTTGTGATCGCTTTGAAGATAGACGGGAAACTACAGGCTAAACAGAAAAGTGACACAACAGTAGCCTTTTATGACGGTATGCACAAAAAAGTTTTCGACTATAAAGGGCTTAAAGCCTTCGATGCAAAAGGGCGGAGTCTTCCGGCACATCTGGCATTACAGGGAAACAGGCTGCATATCATCGTAGAAACTGCCGAGGCGCAGTGGCCGGTACGTGTAGATCCTGTTTTTGTAAGTGAGCAGGAAGTGGTGGCATCGGATGCAATAGAAGATGATTGGTTTGGATGGGCTGTTGCACTTGATGGTGATACGGCTCTGATCGGAAGTCCATGGAACGATGAGAATGGTGCAGACAGTGGTGCGGCATATATCTTTACCCGCTCTTCGGGCGTGTGGAGTCAGGAGGCAAAACTGAGAGGTTCGGATACGACCGCGGGTGACAGTTTTGGTTATGCCGTATCTGTGGAGGGGAACATAACGCTCGTAGGTGCACCATTGGATGATGAAAATGGTATCAATGATTGTGGTGCAGTTTATATTTTTACACGTTCAGATGAGGGGTGGAGCCAGAAAGCAAAGTTGGTTGCCTGGGATGCAGCTGCGGGAGACCGCTTCGGTTCCAGTGTCTCTCTTGATGGCAATACATCACTGATCGGGGCTCCCTACGATGATGACCAAAGCGGTTCAGCATATGTGTTTATTGAATCTGGAGAAACATGGGAAGAACAACAAAAGCTGATAGCTTCTGATGTGTCTACCTATAAACAGTTTGGATATGCTGTTTCTCTTGATGGCAATACGTCACTCATCGGTGCTGCACATGATAATGTTGATGACAAACACCATAGCGGTTCAGCTTATGTTTTTACACGTTCTAATGGGCAATGGAGTGAAGAAGCAAAACTAACCTCACCGGATGAGGAAGCCTATGATGTGTTTGGGTCTTCTGTTTCTCTTGATGGCAATACGTCACTCATCGGTGCCCCTCAGGAAAATGGCAATAATGGTGGTTCAGCCTACATTTTCACGCGTTCGAACGGACAATGGAGTCAACAGGCGAAATTGATCGGTATCGATACGGAGAATGGTGATCATTTTGGATATGCCGTTTCTCTTGATAGCAGTATGGCATTGATCGGTGTGCCTTATGATGATGACAATGGCAGCAATAGCGGTTCTGTCTATATTTTCATACGTTCGGGATCAACCTGGAATCAGCAGAAAAAACTGACTGCTTCGGATGCAGAGATGTATGATCGATATGGAAGATCCGTTTTTCTTGATGGTCATACGGCATTGGTTGGAGCTCCCCGGAATAATGATGGTGAGGGATCAGCATACTTCATTACACTACCAAGGAAGAGCCAAAATCTTACACCTGTCATCATCTATTTGCTGGATTAGACAGGTAATGATAAATGTGCTCATGGCGCAGTCTGAATCAGATAACCCGTACCGCTGACATTTTTGATCAGGTCGTTATCGGTTGCGGTACGGATGCGGAACATCAGGGAGCGGAGTGTTTTGTCGTTGACCTCTTTACCCCATACATGCATGGCAATTTGCGCGTTTGAAACACTGATGCCCGGTTGTGAACACAAAAGCTCTATGAGCTTTAGGGCAGTCGGACCGAGTTCAACCTCTTTGCCGTTTTTAAGCAAACGGTTTTGTTCTGTCAGGTAGACATAGCCGTTGACAAGGTTGATCCGGTCCGGTTTTTGCACAGCCGGGGCAGATGTTTCTTCTCTCTCGTTTTGAGTTACCAGTTTCAGTGTCGCAAGTATCTGCATTTTGTTGTAGGGTTTTGTCAGATAACCGGCTGCTTTCGCTTCTGCGGCATAGTCAATGATCTCTTCGTCTATATAGGCGGTTAAAAATATGATCTTGCTTTGGGGTACCTTGCGGCTGATGGCCAATGCGGCATCGGCACCGCTGATGTTGTCTGCAAGCATCACATCCATAAAAATGGCATCGGGTTTTTTTTGAATGCAGCTATGGATGGCCTCCTTGCCTGTATCGACAATATCCATGACTTCGTGACCGTCTTCTTCAAGAATCTCTTTGAGAAATTCTGCTGCAATAAAATCATCTTCTACAATTACAATCTTCATTTTTTAAACTCGACTTCAAATTTCAATCCTTCCGGACTGGATATGGTGACATTGCCTTTAAGCTGTTTTGCTGTCAGGGTGATCAGTTTGATACCCAAAGACTTATGGGAAAGCAGCGTTTGCGGTGTATCGTGTCCGATACCGTTATCGGAGTACACAAAGCGGTATGTTGTATCGGTCTGTGCCAGTTCCATCAAGATCGTTCCCCGGTTTTCCGGGAATGCGTACTTTATACTGTTGGTAATGAACTCATTTGCCATGATACCGAGCTGTACCATGGTTTCAAGCGGCAGGTATTTGACATCGGTTTTGATGTGTATGTCGATTGCTTTGTCTGAAGCATACATATGCAGCAGAAGGGCAGAGAGCCTCTGCATATACCGTTCAAAATCGATTTGTGCAAAATTGTCATGCTGATAGAGCATTTCATGTACGAGTGCAATCGATTCGATGCGGTTTTGGGTTTTGATCATCTCCTCCTGCTCTTTGCCCCGGAGTGTATTGCTGTGCAGACCGACAATGGAAGCGATCATATTGAGATTGTTCTTGACGCGGTGATGAACCTCTTTGAGCAGCAGTGCCTTTTGCCGGTTTGAGGCATCGAGTTCACGGAATGTCTGGAGGATCATAATATGATAGAGCAACCCGAAAACATAAATGATCAAAGCAGCATAGGCAAGGTTGAAAAGTGCCTGCATATTGTGGGCAAACGGATTTTGGGGATTGGTCAAATGTTCATTGTAGAGCAGCGCAGCGATGGCGGCAAAGAGCAGAAATGTGAGAAAAAGGGATTCTTTCAGACTGAGAAAAATAAGGGTAGCCAGCGGAAGCAGCAGAATGAATACGACAGACATGGTTGCAAAATGGTTGACATAGATGAGGGCAATGAGTGCCGATGTAATGATCAGAATAAACGTGTATGCCGAGAGACGGATGTTGTTTGCGCGCCGCAGCCACCAGGCACTTGCAGTAAGCATCAGCAGGGTGATGAGTTCAGTCAGTGCATTTGTATGATGATGTTGATAAGTATCTATGGCAATGGCGATCAAGTTGACAAAAATGGTTACAATATGGAACCGGTAGAGCAATACCGCTTTGGGATCGTCTACAGGAAAATGAAATAGGGTGCGTATACCAATCATGCCTCTGCCCCGTCAAGTGGATAATTTATTTTAAATCTTAACATAGATAATGTATATTTGCTTTGTGTTTGACAGCAATAATTGCACCGGTACGTGGTATTATACGAAAAATGGAAAGAAAAAGGCGTGCCGTGAACCGAGGACGATTTAAATTTGCAGCAAATTTCATTATTATTTTTCTGCTGGTCAGTTTTGTGACCCGTACGGTGCTGCTTGCACTGACATTCAATCTGGCGGATACATCACCCGTAGAGATGCTCAAAGTGTTTGCGACAGGCATGTTTTACGATTTTGTGGCGGTGTCGTACTATCTGATCCCCTTTGTGATCTACCTGATTGTGGTGCCGAGGAAGATATTTAACTCGAAATTGCACAAGATCATTGCGCTGCTGGTCTATTTTGCAGTGATCTATTCAGTGGTTTTCAACGGCTTCAGTGAATACTTTTTCTGGGAAGAGTTTGGAAAACGTTTCAACTTTATTGCTGTGGACTATCTTGTCTATACCCATGAAGTGATCCACAATATCCTCGAATCCTATCCAATCCCGCTGCTGCTGGTGATCATCCTGGTGATTACCGGGGTGATCTTTTATATTAACCATAAAAAGAGCCGTCTGCATAAAGAGGCATTTTCCTGTGACATGCCGTTCTGGCAGCGATTGAAGATAGGCAGCATCTACCTTGCGCTGCCGCTGCTCTTTTTTGTGATGCTTGACAAGCAGACACTGGCTGAACGCATTCCCAACAAATTTGATCAGGAACTGGCCAAAAACGGACTCTATTCACTTTTTAGCGCATTCCGGCACAATGAGCTTGATTATGAGGAGTTTTACAAAACACTCGATGAAAATGCTGTGTTTAAACGGTTGCATACACTGCTAAAACGTGACAATACAACCTTTGTTTCAAACAACCTTCATGATATCGCACGGGAGGTACATTATAACGGTACACCGCAGAAGCACAATATCATTTTGATCATGGTAGAAAGTCTCAGTGCGGAATATCTGGGGGCATTCGGGGACAAGCGCGGACTGACACCACACCTGGATGCACTGACGAAAAAGTCACTTTTCTTTACCAACCTTTATGCTACCGGTACCCGGACAGTGCGGGGAATGGAGGCAGTGACGCTCTCTTTGCCGCCAACTCCCGGACGCAGCATTGTCAAGCGTCCTGACTGCCAGGGGCTGGACTCTGCAGGCGTGGTTTTCGGCAAGCTGGGGTATGAGAACAAGTTCATCTATGCAGGACACGGTTACTTCGACAATATGAACTACTTTTTCTCGCATAACGGTTTCAAAGTGGTTGACCGGTTCGATTTTGCCGATGATGAGGTAACCTTCTCCAATGTCTGGGGTGTGTGTGACGAAGACCTGCTGAACAAGGTTGCCAAAGAGGCGGACAGCTCCTATGCCAAAGGCAAACCCTTTTTCAGTTTTGTCATGACCACTTCCAACCACCGTCCCTATACCTATCCTGACGGCAAGATCGATATTCCTTCGCATACCGGACGCCGCGGCGGTGTGAAGTATACAGATTATGCCATCCACAAATTTCTTGAAGAGGCACAAAAGAAACCCTGGTTTGACAATACCATTTTCGTCATTGTCGCTGACCATAACGGCGGCAGTGCCGGAAAGACAGCACTGCCGGTATGGCGTTACAAGATACCGCTGATCATCTATGCACCCAAGCTGATCAAGCCGGGGCACGTTACCAAGCTTGCCTCACAGGTAGATGTGGTACCGACACTGCTGGGACTGTTGCATCAAAGCTACGAAGCAAAATTTTACGGAGACGATATTTTGAGAGACGATCATAAAGAACGGGCTTTCATTGGAAACTATCAGAAGCTCGGACTGCTGAGAAACGGTGCATTGACAGTATTGTCTCCCGATAAGACCGTACAGCATTACCGTATTGAAAAGCAGACACTCTACAGCGTGAAATATGCACAGGAGAAGCCAAAAGAGTCAGATGTCAATGATACCATTACTTACTACCAGAGTGCCAGTTGGCTTTACAAGCACCATGCACTTGGTGATGAGAATCTTACACAAAAAGATGTGCGTCAGTAAATACCAAGATAGCGTTCGAGAATGATCTTGGCGGCAATGGAGTCTACCCTGCCGTCTTTTTTATGCCGGAATTGTCCTGCCGTCAGTTCCTGCGCTTCGAAACTGCTTCCCTGCTCATCCTGGTAAACTACAGGGATATTGAGCTCCAGCAATCCGACAAAGTGTCTGATGCGCCGCTCCATCTCCGCTTCGCTCGAACCCCCCTTTGGCAGTCCGACTACAAGTGTTTCAATCTCCCATTCTTCTAAAAACGCTTTGACATCCTGCGCTGCCTGATTGCGGTTTTTTCTGAGGATGGCATTTTGGGGCAACACGATCTTCCCGTCAAGGCATATCGCAGTGCCGATACGTTTGAGTCCGACGTCGATACTTGCTGTTTTCATACTGAGAGTATATCCAAATTTGTTACAATGGAAGCGTGTATTTATGTATATAAAATTTATTTATAGTCGATAGAGAGTTTTTTTTATGTTGTTTATGTAAAATAGAATTTTGGAGGTTGGATTATGAAGAAACTCTTTATTATGTATGGAATAGGTACCGTGTCCCTGCTTTTTGCGGAGACTGTTGCCATTGCACCGAAAGATACCTATTGGATATGGATAGCGTTGGTATTTGCTGCCTTCGGTGTATTGATATGGTTTGTTTCTTCACGCCGGACACAAAAAATGGAAGAGATGTATCGGCAAATGCTTGAAAAACAGCAGGAGATTGAGCAGTCGCAGGCTCTGTTTTTGGCAAGCATCAGTGAAAATATTCACGATATTGTTGCAAAGAACTATCAGGATACGGCATATGTACCGGATGTCGCCGGAGAGAAGGCAAAGACTATTCAGAAAGAGAAACGCCGTAAACTGCTTGATGTGACCAACGATCTCATTGAATTTCTCCGGCTTAAATCCAAAAAAGTCGAGATCACACATGAAAAATTCAACCTCAACAATGTACTTAACGAAGTTTCCGGTTCTGTCTGTTCGCAATTCAAAGGAAGTGACGTTGAACTGATCTTCGATATCGATTCCAATATCCCGCGTTACCTCATAGGAGATGCCCGTAACCTTGAAAGGACACTTCATAACCTGTTGGAATATGTGCTCAGTGAAGTCGACAGCGGTGAAGTAACGCTGGAAATAGCAATGTTCGGCAACTATGAAGAGCAGATCGAACTGCAGTTTCGACTCAGTGACAAAGGGCAGGGCTTGAGTGAGGCACAGAAGGAGTCACTTTTTGTGCCGACTTATGATGAGGAGAGCCAGACTTACAGCGGATTGGGGCTTTTTGTTGCCAAGTCGCTGATTGAAATGATGCAGGGGGCATTGGTGGTCGACAGTGTTGTGGGCAAAGGGACAACGTTTACCCTGACACTGCCGTTTGAAATGCTCGATCCAAGTAACCGGCGTAATTACCGCTTGCCTGAAAAGGTATTGACTGCCAAAAAGGTTTTCATTGTTGACAGGAGCTACAACTCGGGACTGGCGATCAAAAAGATGTTCGCCTACTTCCGCCATGATGTCAAGGTTGTGACCAAAGAAGAGTTCCTCGGGAAAAAACACAATTTAACCCCCTATGATATTGTCATATTGGATGAATCTCTTTTCAATCCGCGTACGGTGGCATATCTTGAACAGCTCAAAAAGCAGAAAGCGCTCAAGGTCATTGCACTTAACGCACTGTTGCAGAAAAATGAGGAGGAAAAATATCCTGAACTTGTTGACAGGGTATTGAGCAAGCCTGCAAACCAGGAACGTGTTTTTGAATTGATCATCAATCTTTTTACCCCTCAGCGCATTGAAAAAAGCAAAGAGGAAGCAAAGAGCCATAATGCCTATGGGCTTACCCACCGCAGTGAAATTCAGGAGGCACCGCATATTACGCAGCAGAGTTTCCGGGACTTTTCCGGAAAGCGTCTGCTTATCGTTGAAGATGACACGATCAACCAGAAAGTTCTGACCAATATTCTCAAAGTTTCGGGAATGGAAATTGCCATTGCCAATAATGGGCGTGAAGCAGTCAATATGGTCAAGGAGAGCCTGGAACCGTTTGACCTTGTGTTAATGGATATCAATATGCCGGTTATGGACGGATATGTCGCTACCCAGATGATACGGCTGGAGAGTGAATATGACAATCTGCCTATTGTCGCCTTTACGGCACTGGCACTCGAAAGCGAACGGGAGAAGATCTTTAACAGCGGGATGAACGCCTACCTGACAAAGCCGCTCAATATCGGAAAGCTCTATACGGTTTTCAAAATGTATATGCCCGGCAGCAGCGCACAGCAGCAGAGGGTACAATCATACAAAGTGGTTGACAGTAATGTACTCGATATCGACAAAGGGATCGGCTACGCCAACGGGAATGAGGGATTCTATATGGAAATTCTAAAGGAGTTCCTCGATGCATATGGAAACAGCGGAGAACTTTTTGCCAAACTGGTGCACGAACACCGCTACGAGCAGCTGAAGATGCTCTGCCTGGACATAAAGGGGCTTACCGGCAGTATCGGTGCGATACAAATGTATCAGCTTATTGCCAAAGTTCACCAGAAGGTGATTTACCATCAGGAAGAGATGCTCAGTGAGTATATAGATGCCTATGAGAAAGAGCTTGGACGTCTGGAAAGTGAAATTGAACGCTATCTTTCACACTGAAAAGGCGGGAGAAAGGGTTAGCGTATTTCAGCGATGAATGCATCTTTCTGGATGGTTTTGCGTACCCTTTCCCTCACCGGAAGTGTTTCAGCCCGGGTTGCATAAGGGCCTATGAGCAGTTTGTTGATCGTCTGTCCGTTATGTGGGAAACGAATGATTTTGTAATGGAGTCCTGCCCGGCTGATTTTGTAGAGCAGATCTGCCTTGGGACGTCCGACAAACGAGCCGACCTGTACAAAGAAGTTTCCTTTTTTTCCTTTTGATTCCAGCTCCTGCATCGGCGCCTGAATGACAATGGCTTTGCCTTTGGACTTTGACATGGCCGATACCGGTTTCTTGGCAGAGGAAGGCACAGTTTTGGTGTTTTGCCACGGGCGGCTTGTTTGGGCTAAAGTCAGTTTCTCTTCAGGCAGATATCTGCGGCAGACACGCAGGCGCTTTTTATAGTAGGGGGAGGTGAAAAGGTTGGAGTAGACCACCTCTTTTTTGGTTGTACTCGCATGTGTGAACCAGCCATCTCCGAGATACATACCTACATGGGTGATTTTTCTCGGATGGTGTCTGTCGGTAGCGAAAAAGATGAGGTCACCGTACTGCAGATCACTCACTTTGACTTTTTTCCCCACCTTCGCCTGTTCCCGTGCCACACGGGGGATCTCGATGCCCATCGATCCGTACATATAGTAGGTGAAACCGGAACAGTCAAAGCGGTCGGGTCCCTCTTCAGCCCAGACATACGGGCTTCCCTGCAACTGCTTGACCATTTTTTCAAGGTTTTGTCTGTCAGGTGTATAGCGTACTTTGGGTTTGATCACTTCATAGTGGGGATGTTTGGGGAATGCATCAGGCGTACAGCCTGAAAGTAACAGGAGTGAAATGGAAGCGGCAGCGAGATAAACAGGTTTCATGCAGCAATTATAGAGCACACCTCTTTAAAAGAAGGCGTACCTACCCGTGTCTGGGTACCGCACGTTTGGGCAGTCCCTTGTCCGGTGTCCATGGTGTGGTATAGCGTAAGCTGGTCTCCTCCATCTTTTTCAGAGGCGCGTCACAGTTCATATACTTTTTACGCTCATCCAGACTGAGGTAGCGGCGGCACACTTTGATGCGGCGCATATATTTTGGCTCTTCTCTGAAATTTGTGAGTGTCACCCGGCGTTTTTTGCTGCTTGCTTCGGCGAACCAGCCGTTGCCAAGGTAGATACCCACATGGCTGATACGCCTGCTCCGTTTGTTGGTACTGCCAAAGAAGATCAGGTCGCCATACTGCAAATCTTTAAAGGAGACCTTTTTGCCTACCTTCGCCTGTTCGCTCGCAGTACGGGGGATATCGACCCCCATTTTGTTGTAAATGTTGTAGGTTAGCCCGGAACAGTCGAAAGCATTCGGCCCCTCTTCCGCCCAGACATAGGGTTTGCCAAGGCAGGTGTCCAGCAACGCCTGAATATTCTTACGGTTGGGAGTACAGACAGGTTGGGGTTTGATAATGTCGTAGTTGGGGTAATGATAGGGTTTTTTCTCGGCACATCCCTGTAGTACAAGGAGTATGACACATGCAGAAAGGAACAGTTTGATCATAGCGTCCCCCTCTTAAAGAATGAGCATCGCATCTCCGTACGAAAAGAACCGGTAACGGTGTGCAATTGCCTCTTGGTACAATTGTAACGTTTTTTCTCTTCCAATAAAAGCGCTCACGAGCATTATGAGTGTACTTTTGGGCAAATGGAAGTTGGTGAGCAGATGGGTGACACGTTGCGGCGGATTGTGGGGGTTGAGAAAGAGGTCGCATTCTCCTTCTGTTTTTCCGGTACGTACATAATATTCAATTGTTCGGGTCACGGTTGTTCCAACGGCCAGCAGCGGTGTGTCGCTGTCGAGTACGTCCGCTGCCTCTTTTGGAATGTGAAAGTACTCCGAATGCATTGGGTGATCGAGAATCTTTTCGGCTTCGACCGGTTTGAAGGTACCGGCACCGACATGAAGGGTCAGGGTATGGGCAGGATGTGCAGCTTTCAATGCTTCAAAGAGTTCCGGAGTGAAATGGAGTGAAGCCGTAGGTGCGGCAACAGCACCGGCTTCACGGGCAAACAGAGTCTGATAGTCACGTTCGTCAGTCTCTTTGTCTTCTCGCTGCATGTAAGGGGGCAGGGGAATGTGACCGATGGTATCGAGAAGCTGTACAAGTGCTTCAAAGCGTATGGGCTCACCGTTACGCCTGAAGGTGACAATGCGTGAACCGTCTGCATTAAGTGTCTCAACTGTGGCGACAAGCGCCTGGTCGAAAAAGAGCTGTGTACCTTCACGTACCTTGCCGCGTATCATAACCAGAGAACGGTAGGCATCAAGACTTTTGTTAAAGAGAAGCTCCACTTTTCCGCCGCTCTCTTTTTTACCGAAAATACGTGCCTTGATGACACGGGTGTCGTTGAGGAATACGTCACATTCAGGCAGAAAATCGAGCAGGTGACGGAAAGTAGTATGGGTTACCGTATCGGATTTACGATCGTAAACAAGCAGTTTTGCACTGTCTCGCGGATAGACCGGTTCTGACGCGATCAACCCTTCAGGAAGATCGTAGGCATAACTCTCCGTCAGCAGTTCGGCAGACATCTACGATTGGTGGGACGATGCTTCGTCAGTTTCATCTTCATCATCCTCTTCTTCGGGTTTTTCAGGGTTGACGGCAGCAACAATGAGAATGGAGACACCATACAAAATGACCAGCGGTGCGGCCATCAGCAGCTGTGTCAAAATATCCGGCGGTGTCAACAGGGCGGCAACGAGGAAGATGATGACAATGGCGTACTTGAAGAAGTCTTTGAGGGTACGGTCGGTTACCAGTCCCAGCAGAGCCAGGAAGTAGGCAAAGACCGGCAGTTCAAAGGCCAGCCCGAAGCCCAGCATGATCTTGGTGAAAAAGCCGACATAATCCTCGATGTTGATCAGCGGTGTATAGAGGAATGCCCCGAAGGTAATGAGGAACTGGAACCCGAACGGTGTGACGATGTAGTAGGCAAAAAGTACTCCTATCAGGAACATAATGGAACCGCCAATCACAAAGGGGAGTACCATCTTCTTTTCATGGCTGTAAAGACCCGGTGCGACAAAGAGCCAGAGCTGATAGAGAATGAATGGCAATGCCAGCAGCAGGGCGGCAAAGAAGGAGACTTTCAGTGCAACAAAGAAAGCGCCGCCGACCTGATGGGTAGTGATCTGTCCGTTGAATGTATTGTGGGGTGAAAGTCCGTTGGAGCTGTTGTTTTCCATATCTGCAAGCAGATGTGTGAGTTCTTTGGCCGAGGCGGCAGCCTTTTGAAGCAGCTGTGCCAGTTTGCCGTGTGTTTCTTTGGATGCGGCGTTTAGATCATCGCTCAACTCCGCCGCTTTTTTGGACGGAAGTGAAACCGTGAGGTTCTGCTCCTTCTCTTTCATCTTCCAGGTTGCTTTGTCCTGTGATTCGATAATGCGTCCAACCTGTACCAGCGCATCGTTCAGCGGCTGGGTGATCCATGTCAAGATCTGATTGTGGAAGGTAAAGGTGACGATAAAGGCAATGAATACCGAAAGTACGGAGAGACCGAGACGCTTTCGCAGTTCTGCCAGGTGTGGGCGTAACTCTTCAAACATCAGTTATTCCCCTTTTCATCTTCCGTTGGTGTTGTTGTCTGCTCTTCATTTTTATCGGTTGTTTTGAAAGTGCGCTCTTTTTTCTTCATTGGAACGCTCTCCATTTTGGGTTCGACCTGCACAGTAGGACGGTTATCGTCCGCATAGGGACTGTTGTTCTTGGCAGGAGCGGAAGCAGGGGTGTCTTCAATGATCGTGGGCTCATCGAGAATATCATCCATCGAAATGTTTTTAAAACCCTGCAGCTCTTCAGTGGCACTGTCAAGCTGCCGCTTGTAGCTCATTGCTTCCTCTTTGAGGTCTGCAATACGCATCTCCTCTTCAAGAGAGCTTTTGGCTTCGTTGACGGTCTTTTTGACACTTTTGAACAATTTGGCAATCTGCACCATTGCTTCGGGAAGTTTATCTGGTCCCAAAAACAAAATGGCAATGACTGCAATGAGAAGTAATTCGGTAAATCCGATGCCAAACATACGCTGCCTTCATAATAGAGTGGGGGTATTTTAACAAATTATCCTAAAAGGTAGAGCGCAAGGGCATCGGCAATGAAGAAGTCTGGGTTGTAAAAACGCTCTGCGGTTTCAGTCAGCTTTTTTTCTGAAACAAGTGTATGGGCGCGTTCGAGGTAGGCTTGCGGCAGCATTGTTTTGTCAATACCTATGCGGCTGCGCAGCCCCAAAAAGATCGCTTCGGTGAGCAGCTCATTTTGGGTAAGGTGCTCTTCTTCTATTTTCAACGGGTCGGCAATATAGGCTTCGATGCCGTTTCGGGGGTAGAAGCGGGTGTCCTTGAAAAAACCGACTGCCCCTGCGCCTGCACCAATGTAGTCCTGAAGTTCCCAGTAGCCGAGGTTGTGACGGCTTTGGTACATGCCGAAGTTGGAGATCTCGTAATGGGTGAATCCGCGTGTTTTAATCTGTTTGGCAACGAAAAAAGCGAGGGAGTCGTTCTCCTGCCGTACCTGCGGTGTGGCAGCAAATTTTGTACCGCCTTCAATGGTCAGTTCGTAGGCTGAAAGATGGTCTATGGGGAGTGAAAAGGCTGTTTCAATATCTTTTGCAAGCAGTGTCTGCGTGTCGCCGCGATAGTTGTAGATGAGGTCAAGAGAAAGATGCTCGAATCCTAATGCATGTGCGGCAAGAAGCGCCTCTTTTGCCTGATCGGGAGTATGGGCGCGGTTGAGGGCTTTAAGTTTGGCTGCATCGAAACTCTGTACCCCGAAACTGACACGGTTGACACCGAGCGTTTTCATCCCCTCAAGCCAGCTTTTGGTTGCCGAATTGGGGTTGGCTTCGGTAGTGATTTCTGCATTGTCAGCCAGATAAGGTGCAAGCAGTTCGAAAAGTGGTGCATAGAGTTCCGGTGCAACGGTGGAGGGTGTACCGCCGCCGATGAAAAGGGTTTCGATGCTGCCTTTTTGGGCGCCGAAACGTTCAAGCTCGAAGGAAAGCTGCTTTACAAGTGCCTGCATGTACGCTGCCCGTGTATCGAACTTGTCGACATAGGAGTTAAAGCTGCAGTAGTGGCATTTGGAGTCACAGTAGGGGATGTGAAGGTAGGCTAACAAAATGGCTCTCTTTCATTCATATGTAATCGTATTTTAGATAGAATCATATCAGAAATTTCAGAGCATGTCTCTAAAAATCAGTATTAAAATTTATCGAAGATGAGTGTGAATTATGCAAGAGAAAAAGCGTTATCGCCCAAATGTTGCAGCGGTCATACTCTCTCCAAAATATCCGGAAAAGTGCGAATTTTTTATTGCCCACCGCAGTGATATCAAAAATGCCTGGCAGTTCCCCCAGGGGGGGATTGATGCAGGAGAGACACCAGAGGAGGCGTTGCACAGAGAACTCATGGAAGAGATCGGATGCAATGACATTGAAATACTCGGAGAGTTTCCCGAGTGGATCACCTATGACTTCCCCAAGGTGGCCAGAGGAAAGTGTTACCCCTATGACGGACAGACGCAGAAATATTTTCTCGTCCGACTCAAAGAGGATGCTAAAATTGACCTCAAGGCGTTTGAGATACCGGAATTTGAAGAGTATGAGTTCGTTGAATACGAAGAGTTGTTCAAGCGTGTGACCTACTTTAAACGTAAAGTTTATCGGAAAGTGATCGACTATTTTATGCAGCAAGGATTGATATAGAATGTTAGTGGTACAGAAATACGGCGGAACGAGTGTCGGTGACCTCGACCGCATCGAGAATGTCGCCAACCGTGTCGCCAAGGCGCGTGATGAAGGCAAGGATCTTGTCGTAGTCGTCTCGGCGATGAGCGGAGAGACCAACAAGCTCATCTCCTATGCGGAGCACTTTACGAAGCATCCGGCCAAAAAAGAGATGGATATGCTGCTCAGTTCCGGCGAACGGGTTACAGCGGCACTCCTCTCTATCGCGCTGCAGGCGAAAGGCTATGATGCCGTTGCGATGACGGGACGTCAGGCGGGCATCGTCACCGATGACCTGCACACCTATGCACGTATCGAGAAAATCGATCCAAGTGCGATGCAAAAGGCGATCGGTGAAGGGAAAATCGTCATCGTTGCCGGCTTCCAGGGTGTTAACAAAGACGGCTCTGTTACCACACTCGGACGCGGTGGTTCAGACCTTTCGGCTGTAGCGCTTGCGGGTGCACTGCATGCAGACCAGTGTGAGATATACTCCGATGTGGACGGCATCTACACGACCGATCCGCGCATTGAGCCCAAAGCGAAAAAGCTCGATACCATCAGTTACGACGAGATGCTCGAACTTTCAAGCCTGGGCGCGAAAGTTTTACAGAACCGTTCGGTGGAGCTTGCCAAGAAACTGGGGGTCAAGCTCTATGCAAAGAGCAGTTTTACAGAGAATGAAGGCACATTAATTACAGAGGAGACGGAAAATATGGAAGAGGTACTGGTAAGCGGTGTAGTGCTCGACAAAAATCAGGCAAGAGTGACCCTCAGAGGGGTTTCAGACAGACCGGGAATTGCTGCAGAAATTTTCAACAAACTGGCGGAAGAGAATATCAATGTCGATATGATCATTCAGAATGTCGGTACAGACGGTAAAACCAATCTCGGTTTTACCGTTCCGCAGAGTGAACTGGAAAATGCCAAAAAAGTGGTTTCATCGTTTGATCACGATATTGAAGGTGTGGATTACGACGAGAATGTCTGTAAAGTTTCCGTTGTCGGTGTGGGTATGAAGTCGCACTCCGGTGTGGCGGCAAAAGCCTTTAATGCACTGGCAGAGAACAACATTAACATTCAGATGATCTCCACCTCCGAGATCAAGGTGTCGATGATTATTGACGAAAAGTATGGCGAACTTGCCATCAGAACTCTCCACGACGCCTACGAATTGGACAAGTAACACATCGTGCAACAGCTTCTGAAGTGGACACTGGAAACCATTCGTGAAGAAGACTGCTTCTCGTGGATGGAGGAACACCGGTACGAGTGGGCACCGCTTGTCAAAAGTGCTATTGACCAGATGCTTGAAGGAAAAACGGTACTGCTCTTGACAGACGTGCCTCGAAAATGGTTTGGAAAGTATGTACTTGAACATATCAACGATACCGTGAAAAACCGTCCGCTGCTCCCTGTATTTCCCCTGGCGAAAATGTATCCTTCTCTTGGTACACTCACGTCGAGTCAGGAGCTTGAACTTTTTGAAGATATGCTCGAACTGGCCTATCCCAACGGTTACTTCATCTGGTATATCGGCAAAGGCGACCACCCTTTTACAAAGCTCGCTTTCCGCTGTGATGACAGTTTTCTGTGGCTGATGGATGAAGAGGTGGAGAACAGTTTTCTGCTGCGAAGCAGTGATGAGATGCTCGACATCAAACTGCTGCAGCTGTACAAACTTTTTGACATGACACTGTCAGAAGCACTTTTCGGAGAGCTCGATCTTGAGTCCTGAGTTGATACTTCGCAGTCAGGTACTTATCAGCAATGATATTGCCGGTACTGTCGAACATTTGCGAAATCTCAAAACCAATGAACGTATTGTTGAAATATGCAAACTTGATCCCAAAGACGATACTTTCAAAGTTGAAGATGCCAAACTTGCCATCGAAAAAGCCTACCTTGCCAGTGAAGAGACTACCGTTATTATCCTTGCGGCAAAGCATTTCTCCCCCATTGTCCAGAACAAACTGCTCAAGGTGATTGAAGAGCCGCCGAAGAACAAGGAATTCATCATTGTAACCGTGAGCAAGGCGACCATTTTGCCGACGATCCGTTCGCGTCTGCCCATTAAAGTACTTTCGCAAACGATAGAAGAAGAAGCGTTGGGGCTCGATGTCGCGCAGCTTAGCCTTGCAGATGTCTATGCCTTTATCCAGACACACAGACGTACGGATGCCAAGCAGATGAAACGGTTGGTAGAACGCATTGTAAAGACAGCCATTACTGCTGAAAAGTTTGATCTGGATGAAAAAACACTCAAACTTTTTTCCGATGCCTATATCGCACTCGATGTCGGTTCTCCTCCCCAGTTTGTACTTAATACCCTCCTTCTGAAACTGCTTGCGAAAAAGCGAAGATAGCCCCTCTTTTCTTCATCTTTTAGTATGATTGTTAATATTTATACTATAATATCCCAATTTAAATCAAGTAATTTACTCAAGGAGTATAATCATGTTAAAAGTCTATTTTGGGCAGTGGCGTGACGGCCGGCTGAAGCGTCTGCCCTATCTGGGGTACTATTTTCTGCTGATCTTTCTTATGATGCTGCTGGTTGGCGGTATTATTATGGCTGCGGGTGCAGCTGAGAGTATGATGGAAATGGATATCGCTGCGGTGCAGGCGATGCTTGTTGCCAAGTTTGGTATGGTGATGATCTTTGCTGTTTTTCTTTTTGTGATCGCCATGGGAGTAGCCAATATCAATATTATGGCAAAACGTATCCGTGATATGGGACTTCCTGCATGGTGGACCATTCTGGGGATTATCGCTGTCTCCATGCTGTTGAATATTTTCTTCCCCGTACAGGAAGTTTCGGTTGCCACTGCTGTGGTCGATAACGGGGGCATGCCTTCGGCCTCTTTTGCGGCACACGGCACAACAGCCGGGTGGATCACACAACTGTATGATCTGTTCATCTTTTTATCGCTGGTACTGATTCCCAGTGATTTTTTCAAAAAAAGCGTAGTGTAGGAAACTTCAATGCAGCTTTACAGGCTGGGTGACCTCTCCGATACAAAGGCGGTACTTGAAAAGCTTGGTGTGGAAAGCGGAGGTATTGCCATTATGTCCAAAAAGATGGAACTGCTCTGTTTCTATATCAAAGACCTTCGCACACCCGCAGCAAATATTCTCAAACAGGATGCATTGAGTATTGGTGCGGAGCTTGCCGTACCCGGCGGCGTGATCACCTGTGAAAAGGAGCACTTTGACTGCATTCTCATCGGAACACGCAAACACATCGAGATTCTTTCCCGCAAAGAGCTGGCACAGCCTTTTGGCCTCAAAACACTCGCCAAAGAACTTAAATCGTTTCTAACCCCTGTCACTTTTCCTGTGCGCATTATGGGTGTTATCAACGCCAACGAAGACAGTTTCTACTCTGGCAGCCGTTTTCAGGCAAGTGATGCCATAGCACGTATTGAGACGATGATCGAAGAGGGTGCGCAAATCATCGACATAGGGGCAGTCTCTTCCCGACCGGGTGCAGAAGCTGTCAGTGCGGATACAGAACTGGCACGCATCAAGCCTGTCTGTGATGCCATTAAGGCATCGAAACTCTACGAAAAAGCACTGTTCTCTATTGACAGCTATACCCCTGAAGCAGTCTCCTATGCGCTGCAAAGCGGATTTGGACTGATCAACGATATTACCGGTGCTTCCGATGAGCGGCTGCTGGCATTGGCTGTGGAGCATGATGTCAGGTACTGCATGATGCATATGCAGGGTACTCCGCAGACCATGCAGCAAAACCCTGTTTATGAGGATGTCACGGCCGAAGTAAGCACTTTTTTTGAAGAGCGTATCGCCAAAGCCGAAGCACAGGGCTTGAAGCGGGAGAATATTATTCTCGATGTGGGTATCGGCTTTGGCAAGACACTTGAACATAACCTGACACTCATTAAAAACCTGCGCCATTTCACCCACTTTGGCTGCGAAGTCCTCATAGGAGCCAGCCGGAAGTCGATGATAGACAAGATTGTTCCAACACCGGTGGAAGCACGTTTGCCCGGCACACTCGCGTTGCACCTCAAAGCGGTGGAGAATGGTGCAAGCATCGTACGCTGCCACGATGTAGCCGAGCACAGACAGGCACTTAAAGTGTGGCATGCACTGCACTGAAAACACCTTTTTAAAGAGTACATTTTTACACGATGGATGGAGAAGCCATGACCTATGATGAATATATAAAAAACGTTGAAACCCTCAAAAAATGGGCCTATGCCTATTATGTCGAGGACAACCCCATAGCTACAGATGAAGAGTATGACAAGCTTTATCATGCAGTCCTTGCCTATGAACAGGCACATCCTGACAAAGTACGTGAAGATTCTCCCACACAGCGTGTCGGCGGTGTGGTGCGTGAAGAGTTCACCAAAGCCAAACATATCAAACGGATGTGGAGTATGGAGGATGTCTTCAGTAAAGAAGAGGTTGCCGAGTGGCTGGAGCGTGTGGAAAAGAATGTAGGCAAGTGCGACTACTACTGCGAACCCAAATTTGACGGGGCGAGCATGAACCTGCTTTACGAAAATGGAAAACTGATACGTGCGATCACCAGAGGGGACGGCATTGTCGGTGAAGAGGTGACGGAGAATGTCAAAACGATCCGTTCTGTTCCGTTGGTCATTGACTACAAGGAGCTTATCGAGATACGCGGTGAAGTGGTCATCAGGAAAGATGATTTTGAAAAGATCAACGAAGAGCGGCTTAAAGAGGGAGAGCCCCCCTTCGCCAACCCCAGAAATGCTGCTGCGGGCAGTCTACGCCAGCTGGACTCTTCTGTAACAGCCAAACGACGGCTTGTCTTTTATCCGTGGGGAGTGGGAGAGAATACACTGCCGCATAAACGTCTTTCCGAGAAGATGGCGTTTGTCTATGCGCAGGGATTTTTGAAGCCGCCCTACGAGCGGCCATGCAATACACTGGATGAGATTGAAGATTTCTATCAGTTCCTGATACAGAAGCGTGATGAAATTCCTATGATGATGGACGGAATGGTCATCAAGGTTGACGAAATTGAAAAACAGGAACAGCTTGGCTATACCGTCAAGTTCCCAAAGTGGATGTGTGCCTACAAATTCCCTGCGGTGGAAAAAGTAACCAAACTGCTGGATGTGACACTGCAGGTGGGGCGTACGGGGGTTATTACGCCGGTTGCAGAGATCGAACCGGTCAATATCGAAGGTGCAGTGGTCAGCCGTGCAACGCTGCACAATTTTGATGAGATCGAACGAATGGATATCCGTATCGGGGATCATATCATCATCATACGAAGCGGTGATGTGATTCCAAAGATTACCAAGGTGCTTACGGATCGCAGAACAGGGAAAGAGAAGCCTATCGAACGTCCGACACACTGTCCTGTCTGCGGTTCGGAGCTTCTCGATGAGGGAGCGCTTATCAAGTGTCAGAACCTGGAGTGTCCCGCCCGCGTGGTAGGGTCCATCATCCACTTTGCCAAAAAAGGGTGTATGGATATCGACGGGCTGGGCAGCAAGATTGTCGAGCAGCTGGTAAAGGCAGGAAAGATCCATGATATTCTCGACCTCTACAGCCTCACTTACGATGATCTGGCTGACCTTGAGGGTTTTAAGGAGAAGAAGATCAACAATCTGCTCCATGCCATTGCCGCAACCAAAGGGGCACCGCTGCACCGCCTTATCAACGCGCTTGGCATCGAGCATATCGGTGAGGTGGCGAGCAAAGCGCTTGCGGAACATTTCGGTCTTCGTATTGTCGATGCGACCTTTGACGAGCTTGTTGCCATTGACGGCATTGGAGAAGAGATGGCCAATTCTGTACTGGAATTCATGCGGGTCAACCGTGAAAAGGTACTTAAACTCTTCGAAGTGATTCAGCCTAAAGTGGAAGAAAAAGTAGAAGCTGCAGAGAACCCGTTCAAGGGTAAGACAGTTGTATTGACAGGTACGATGAGCCGACCGCGTGGCGAGATTAAAACAATGCTGGAAAAGCTCGGTGCGAAAGTAAGCGGTTCTGTCAGCAAAAAAACCGATTTTGTGATTTATGGGGAAGAGGCGGGAAGCAAACTGACCAAGGCACAGAGCCTTGGCGTGCCGACCCTTACTGAAAAGGAAATGGAGCGTATGCTCCTCTCTTCAGGCGTAACAGTATAGTTACGCTTCGTTGAAGATGTCGACAAGCTCTTCTTTGCTTGTTTTGAGGTAATCTTTTTTGATCAGCTTTTTGATCTTTGATTTTGCTGTAGCGTCAAGCAGTGCTTCAACCTCTTTTTCTATCGGTTCCGGAACAGAGACGAAAAGTCTGCCTTTTGCATCCTGTGCAACAGCATTGATATCTTTGGCAAGATCTTCGATGACTCTCTTTTTGATTTCCAGTTCGAGGTTATGCTCTTCGGCAATGCCGCCTTTGAAACGTCCTGCTTCATCTGTGACGATATCCTGCAGTTTTTTATGGGCATCGATATAGTCTTTGGCTGTTACGAGATCGAGCTTGACTTCAAACTCTTTGAGTCCCGCTTCGGCTTCGAGTGTTCTCGGTTTTGCCTCATAGACTTTCATTTCTCCCAGACTTGCAACAACGACAGTGTCTCCGACTTTTATTTTTCCAGGCATGCTTGCCTCCTTTTTTTGAAATGTATTGCTACTGTTATTATAGAATGTTTTGGCAGAGAAAAAGGCAAGTTTGGTTGCAAAATATGTTAATGACCCCTTTTTTGATAGAATACGGAAACAAAATTCAAAATCTCTTAATAGAAAACAGAGAAATTCCGTACAAGAAAGAGGCATAATGAGACTGGATAAATATCTTGTGGAAGAGGGTTACTTCGAAAGCCGGAACCGTGCGCTTGAAGCGATTAAGAGTGGAACGGTGACCGTTAACGGGAAAAAAGCCAAACCTTCTGTCAAGATCGATGCGGATACACGTGTGGAAGTATTGGATGTGAAGTTCTATGTCAGCCGTGCCGCACGCAAGCTTGAAGCATTTTTGCAGGAGCATCCTGTCGATATCGATGGAAAGAGCGTTCTTGATATCGGCTCTTCGACAGGCGGTTTTGCCCAAATTGTCCTGGAGCAGGGTGCTGCAAGTCTTGCCTGTGTGGATGTAGGGCGTGACCAGCTGCATATTTCCATCCGCTCCAATGGCAGGGTAGCGGTATATGAAGAGACGGATATAAGGGATTTTGCCGCAGAGAAGGGGTTCGAGGTACTAACCTGTGATGTTTCTTTTATCTCCGTGATGCAGATCATGCCCGATATTGACAGACTTGCCCAGAACGGGGCAGATATCATTATTCTTTACAAACCGCAGTTTGAAGTGGGAAAAGAGGTCAGGCGTGACAGCAGAGGGGTGGTACAGGATCTGGATGCCATTGCCCGGAAAAAAGAGGCGTTTGAAGCTGAAATGAAAAAACTTGGCTGGGATGCTGTGTATCAGGGTGAGTCCAGCGTAACAGGCAAAGAAGGCAATCAGGAATATTTGTACCATTTCGTTAAAATTAGAAATTAGAAATTAGAAATTAGAAATTAGAAATTAGAAATTAGAAATTTGGAAGTGGAAAGTGAAAGTTGATAACTGTATAAAATCGATTGCCATCGGGTCGTTTGACGGCATGCATATTGCACACCAGGCACTGATAGAACGTGTAGAAACTGTAGTGGTCATAGAGCGTAACGGCGGTTATCTGACCCCAGGATACAAACGTGCAAACTTTACCGACAAGCCCTGTGCTTTTTACCATTTTGATAAAATACGCCACCTTGCGCCTGAAGCATTTGTTGCCAAGCTGAAGGAAGATTTTCCAAAACTTGAGAAGATAGTGGTCGGTTACGACTTTGCCTTTGGAAGGGATAAAGAGGGAGATGCAGCCCACCTGGAAAGGCTTTTTGACGGAGAAGTGGAGATTGTCGGTGAAATCACGATCAAGGGTATTTCGGTACACTCCCGGACGATCAGGGCACTGCTGAAAGAAGGTGATATGGTACATGCGAACCTTTTGCTGGGTAGAGCCTATCAGGTGGAAGGGGAAGTAGTGCGTGGACAGGGGCTGGGGAAAACGCATCTGGTACCTACACTGAACCTGAAAGTGTTACATTACCAGCTTCCCAAAGAGGGGGTATACCGTACTGCAACCTGTGTTGACGGCGTATGGCTGCCGAGTGTCAGCTTTTTGGGACACCGTCTTTCAACAGATGGCAGTTATGCCGTAGAAACGCATATTGTAGGTTCTGAGGTGGAAGTAGCTCCCGGTAATGAGGCGGCGCTACGTTTTGAAGCCTTTATCCGTCCAAACCGAAAGTTTGAAACACTGGATGCTCTCAAAGCACAGATCCAGGCAGATATCGCCCGGGTGACAAAAGCGGAGATCAAATAGTATAGGTGGGGTTGGCACAATAGGCAGAAGCATCCGGTTGATAGTAGGCAATTTTATTTTTGCCGCTGTGCTTGGCTTTGTACATCGCTTTATCTGCCCGATCGAGAAGCATCTCCGGACTGCTGGCATCATTGGGGTAGAGTGATGCACCGATGCTCATGCCTACCTGCAGCCTGATGTTGTCTATGATGAATATGCGTTCTGAAATAGCGCGTAGTTTCTCAAGAATACCCTGAAGGTATTCAAAGCTTTTCAGCTCTTCAATAAGAATGACGAACTCATCTCCTCCAAAACGGCAGATAGTATCTTCTTTGCGCAGTATTTCCCTAAAGGCACTTGCAATCTCTTTGAGTACTTCATCGCCTACAGAGTGACCATAGGTATCGTTAATTGGTTTAAAATCATCGAGATCGCAGAAAATAACAGCGATACATTGATTGAAACGGTTGGCATGGTTGATGGCATGTTCAAGTCTGTCATTGAGCAATAGGCGGTTTGAAAGACCGGTAAGCGGGTCATGTGTGGCAAGAAATGCCTGTTGCTGCGCATCCTTGCGCTGATGGGTGACATCGGAGAAGATACCGATATAGTTTTCGACCTCTCCTTTGTCATTGCGAATAGCGTTGATACTGAGCCATTCAATATAGATCTCGCCATTTTTCTTACGGTTGGTAATTTCTCCCTGCCAGTAGCCGTTTTTCTCGATCTGTTCCCACATTTGATGGTAAAAATGTTTGTCATGTACCCCCGAACGCAGCAGTTTGGGATCTTTTCCGATGACTTCATTTGGTGCGTAGCCTGTAATTTGAACAAAGGAATCATTGACATGTACAATACGGTTTTGGGCATTGGTAATGAGTACACCGTCCATGGTGTGCTCAAAGACTGCAGAAGACATTTTGAGTGAAGTGATGTTCTGCGCATTGTTGATGGCCGAGCCAATAATGGAAGAAGCGGTACTGAGCATCTCGACATCGGTTTCGGTAAGTTCCTGGCGGTTACTGTTGCCAATGCCGAGGAATCCCCACCATTTTTCATTGACGAAGATGGGGAGTATCAGTAGAGAATCGATGGCAAAAGCCTGTAGAAGACGCTGCTTGGAACGGTCATAATCCTTAATGCAACCATTGACCCGTTCTCCCTGTTCAAGCTGATGTTTCCACCGCATCAAATGATGGCGCTTGTAATTAAGCTTTTTTTTCCCGCGTACCCTCTCAGTATCGGTAATGGCAATGATCTGTGTAGCCGTTGTGTTTGTTTTGTCGTTTTGATAGAGAAAAACAGCAGCCGTTTCCGATGCCTGTTTCAAATGGAAAAGCTCCTGGTAAAGTGCTGCTTTCCAATCAACCTGCTGCAAAAAATTGTGGGACATCTCGTTGATTGCATGCAGAATTTTCTGCTGACGATTGAGTTCGGCCCGAATGCGCTTTTTCTCCAGAGCATCGTCACACAGCGGCTGAATGACCTGAGCGAAAACTTTGGCTTCGAAAGGTTTGGAAAAGAACTGATTTACACCGAACTTGATCGCCTGCAGCAGAATGTCACGGTTTTCAAAATTGGTAAAGATAGCGATCTTGACATGTTCATCAAGCTTCCGGATCTGTTCGACCATTTCCAGCCCGCCCATTTTGGGCATATTGATATCGGTCAGTACAATTTCCGGACGGTACTCTTTGAAGCGTATAAGTCCCTCTTCACCATTGGAAGCGACAATGACATGGTCTGCATACCTGTCGAGCATTTTCGTCAGGATAGAAGTGGTAATCTTGTCGTCGTCGACGACGAGTACAGTAATGTGTTGCACGTTCCCTATCCGATATTTGTTTTATTTATGAATTTACTTAGCATATTATAATGTTTTTTTCTTTGTATGTCTTCAAAAGAGCAGAAAATATGTGGATAATCAGCCTAAAGCAGCAATTAACATCAATTTTCATCAATAAAATAGATGAATGGCAATCAGATATTGAATTCAATTGCTGATGCAGGGAAAAGTTGTGCTAAAATCGTACCTGATATTCATGGAATAAGGAAAATACCGTGCAAAAAAAAGATGAAGTCTTTGCCAAACCTATAGAGAAAAAGTTCGAATTCGACAATGCAGTTGCGGCAGTGTTTGATGATATGCTGTCACGCTCGGTTCCTTTTTATGATGAAGTGCGCAGACTTATTATTTCGCTTATTCTTTCAGATGCCCGTGAAGGATTGCGGGTACTTGACCTTGGTTCTTCTACTGCAAAATTTCTGTTAGACCTGCATAGCAAGGCAAACGTGCCTATGGTGCTTACAGGTATCGACAATTCACCGGCAATGCTGGAACGTGCACAACAGAAATGTCAAGCCTTCGGTGCCGATATTACGCTGGAGTTGGCCGATATGCTTACCTATGGGTTTGGCAAAGAGGATGTGATTGTCGCAAACTATACCCTGCAGTTCATCCGTCCGCTGCAGCGTACCGCTCTGGTGAAGCGTATTGCCGATGCTCTGGAGAAGGATGGTATGTTTGTCTTCTCGGAGAAAGTAGTATTTGAGGATAAGAAGCTGGATAAGCAGATGATCGATATTTACTATGAATACAAACGTGAACAGGGATACAGTGACTATGAGATTGCGCAAAAGCGTGAAGCGTTGGAAAATGTACTGATTCCTTTTACGATTCAGGAAAATATCCGCATGTGCAGGGAAGCAGGTTTTACAAAAATTGACACGATTTTTCAATGGGCAAACTTTGTGACATTCGTGGCTAAAAAGTGACATTCTTTCGCTCTTTCCCATGAGTAGGGATTTCATTAATGAATATGAGTTATTCACAGTTTATTCACCATGTGAAAAAGTAAAATTCAAAAACTGTCGGTGAGGACGGGATTTATTATTTAATATCACTTATTCACGCGCTATTCACAGTGTGAAATGTGAAATATTTTTAACATATTTTCAGGATTGTCTGCTAAAGGGTACTCTTTTTCATCGTTTTTCGGTTATAATCTTCGCAATTTATTTTATGCAAGGATGCAATGATGCACTGGACACCCGGAAGCTGGAGAGACTTTCCCATTAAGCAACAACCGACTTATCCCGATAAAGAGGCACTTGAATATGTCGAAAAAGAACTGAAACACTACCCGCCGCTGATTTTTGCAGGGGAAGCGCGTCGGCTGAAGCAAAAACTTGCTGCTGCCGGACGCGGTGAAGCGTTCCTGCTTCAGGGGGGAGACTGTGCCGAAAGTTTTGCAGACTTCAACGCACAAAATATCAAAAATCTCTTCAAACTGATGTTACAGATGAATATGGTATTGATGTATTCTACGGGCAAACCTGTCGTAAAAGTCGGGCGTATTGCCGGACAGTTCGCCAAGCCGAGATCGTCTGACTTTGAAGAGAAAGACGGTGTCAAACTGCCAAGCTACCGCGGTGACATCATCAACTCCATCGAGTTTACCGAAGAGGCACGTGTGCCAAAGCCTGAGAATATGCTTCGTGCCTACAACCAGTCGGCGGCAACACTCAATCTGCTGCGTGCCTTTTCACGCGGCGGTTTGGCAGACCTGAACAAGGTACACCAGTGGAACCTCGACTTTATCAAAGACAACCCACTTGGGAAACGTTATGACGAGCTCAGCAATAAAATCGACCGGGCAATGAAGTTCATGGCAGCCTGCGGACTGACGAGTGATCTTGTACCGCAGTTGCATCAGACCACGCTCTATACTTCCCATGAGGCGTTACTGCTTAACTACGAAGAGGCGCTTACGCGTAAAGACAGTGAAACAGGTGAATGGTACGACTGTTCGGCTCATATGCTTTGGATCGGCGACCGAACACGTGATTTGAATGAAGCACACATCGAGTACTTCAGAGGTATTCAAAACCCGATAGGATGCAAAGTCGGGCCGACCATGGAAGTAGATGAACTGCTGCAGTTGATCGATGCGTTGAACCCCGAAAATGAAGAGGGAAGACTCAACCTTATTGTCCGTATGGGGGCAGACAAAATTTCCGAACTCTATCCACCGCTGCTTCAGGCAGTACGTGATGCCGGCAAGCATGTTGTCTGGACGATCGACCCGATGCACGGCAATGTTGAAAAATCTTCTACAGGTTTTAAAACGAGAGACTTTGACAACATCCTTTCTGAAGTCAAGCAGTTTTTCCATATTCATCAGGAAATGGGAACGGTTGCTGCTGGTATTCATCTTGAAATGACCGGAAACGATGTGACAGAGTGTACAGGAAGTACTTCCTGTGCCATTACCGCAGAAGGGCTTGCCAGCCGTTACCATACACAGTGTGACCCGCGTTTGAATGCGTCACAGGCGCTGGAGCTTGCCTTTATGATCTCCGATACGATCTGTGATAACTGTAACTAACAGATTTTCTTTCTTCTATGGATGCGATTTTATCGCATCCACTTTATTTTCTACACTTTACTTTACGGTAAAGATGTTTTCTCCGTTTTCATATCGGTATGTCAGGGTCATTTGGTGAATATCGAGAATGCTTTTGACAATGTAAAGCCCCAGCCCCAACCCGCCTTTTGAAGTGTGGAAGGGTTTAAAATACTCGTCAAGCGGTTCTGAAAGGGCTTCTCCTCTGTTTTTGATGTCAATGTGGTCTGTATCTATTGTAACCGTGACATGCTTGTCGATGGAGTATTTGATGGCATTGTCAAGCAGGTTTTTGACAACGAGGGTGAAAAGCTCAAAATCAACTTTGAGAATATAGTCTTTTTTAATTTCGATGCTCACCAGTCGGTTTGGGTGTTCTACCATCAGCAGGTCGATACTCGCTTCAACAAGGTCACTCATTTTGTAGGGCTTGAGGACAAGTTCAAAGTTTTTGGAAGTGATCTTCTCAATTTTGGCAAATTCGTCAATGAGAAGATTGAGACGTTCAAAAATACCATGCATGCGCTGTTTGCTTTTTTCATCCGGCAGCATTTCACTCATGAGCCGCCCCTTGGCAATGGGGGTTTTGAGCTCATGCATAATGGCGCGAAGGAAAAGCTGCCGGGACTGCAGCAGCTCGCGTATCATGGTAACGGCATGATCAAATTCATTGGCTACTTCAGCGATTTCATCATGTTTGTCACTGGCACAATGGATATTGAGATTGCCTTCTGAAAAGCTTTTGATCTTCTCTTTGAGCTCAGATAGGGGTTTAAGAGAGCGGATAACCCAGAAGTAGAGCATCACAATGAGCAAAAATACAATGGTAAAGACAATAATTCTTTTGAGTGGGTATTTTGGTTTGTTCTTGTTCTTCAAAAAGAGTTTGAAACGGTCATTATTGATAAGAATAACCCGCTGAAGGCGGAAAGTGCCTACTGCATATTTTTTTGCTTTTCCGTCTTTTTGTTGGAAGTATCGTTCAATCTGAATTACCTTTCCCTTGTCTTTGATGAGGGAGAAGTTCTGAGACTCAAGGTAAGCCTCATCGATCTTTCCGGTTTTGAGGTAGTAGTTGTAGAGGTAATGTGCAATGGCACGTTCCCTGATGTCGTTGAGCTCTTCGTACTTGGCATGGTCATAGCGGATCGAGCCGATAAAGAGAATGGCCAAGAGAAGAAGTGTAATGGAGAAAATCAGTTTGATTTTGCTCCGTAGAGAGGTGAAGTGGTTAAACAAGCTTGTACCCTACGCCGCGTACCGCCTGAATGCGTTTGTTATCCCCGATCTTGGAGCGTATTTTGGAGATAATGACATCGAGGCTTTTGCCCTGTGAGTCGATGCTCATGGTTGCTGAGGAGTTGATGATCTGCTCACGTGACTGTGTGATGCCCTGGTTTTTGACCAGCAAAGAGAGTACTTCGAATTCAGCCGGTGTGAGGGTGAGCGGTTCGCCTTTGTAGTAGATGGTATCACCTTTGATCTCAAAATCGCTTTTGGGTGTTGTTTTATTGGTTTTGCCTTCCCCTTTTTGTACCCGGTTGAGGATAGCCATGATACGGGCATACATCTCTTTAGGGTCATAAGGTTTTGGCAGGTAGTCGTAAGCACCGAGTTCAAAGCTCTGTACTTTGTCATTGATGTCCGATCGTGCTGAGGAGATAATGACAGGAATGTCATATTTGCGTACGAGTTCTTCACACACTTCAAGCCCGTCCATCCCCGGAAGTGTCAGGTCAAGAATGACAAGATCGAATTTTTTGACGCCGGCACTCAATCCCAGAAACGGGTCTTCGTAGTTGGTGACTTTGATATCGAATTGTGAAAGGTATTCACTCAGGAGTTCCGCAAATTCCGGATCGTCTTCAATCATTAACACATTTATCATAGTGTTCCTTCTGTCTGTTTACCTTTATTATAGAGCTTTAAGATTAATTGAAGGCTAACCGCTACTTTTTAGGCAGCGGTGCTTCCATTTTGTCCCACTCGAGCATGCCCCAGTCTTCAAGGCTCTTTTGCAGGCTGTCAAGTGTTTTGTCTTTGTGGCAGGCGTAACAGGCATTGGTTTCCGGCGGCATTCCGAAGCGCTTTGTTTCGGCAGGGTAGGTGAACGCAAAACGGTGAGAACGTACCGTGAGCGGTGACTTGCCTGTATGTTTGCCTGTTTTGGGCATATGGCACTCGATACATTGTGAACCTTTGGAGTCTGCTTTGTGGTGCGTATGGGCCTCAAGACTCTCCTGGTGCGGTCCAATTACAGAACCGAAGCTGTGACACTTCAGGCACGCCTGGTTGCCTTCGGGCTTTTTGGCAGTATTGGTCAGCTTGTGCGGATCGTGACAGTTAATGCAGGTAATGCCGTGCTTGTACATGGCATCGTGTACATATTCGTTACCCTGCGTACGGTTCTTTTTTGCCGCGCCGTTTGGCCAGAACTCTTTGGTCGCTTTACCCGGGGTGAAAGGAGCCGGAAGCTTGTAGTTGACCAAAGGCTTGCCGGGTTCGTACCCTTTAGGATAGTCTGTAGCTGTCATCCAGAGATCTTTTGCCGTTGCACCTTCTGTCTGTATGCGTTTGTCGCGGTTTCGCATATGACATTGCAGGCAGACTTCATTGGTACGGATAGGGTCGACGAGACTTGCTTTGAATACAGGATTGTCAGGGTCTTTGGCGTGTGCACTTCCCGGGCCGTGGCAGTTTTCACAGGCAATGGCAGGTTCGACACGTTTGCCGGTAGCCATGTACCCGGTGAAGTGACAGCCGTCACAGGTTGTGGAGGTAGGGAACTGTTTGTTGTCGTGAGGGTAGGAGTCGTGGTACCAGTATTTGTAGGGTTTGAAGTGCTGCCACTTGCCTGTCTGTGTGTTCCACTGGTAGTTGCCCAGGCGGTAGTCCTCTTTGCCGTTAATCTTTGCCGGGATCATATAGCGCTGTTTGAACTTGCTGCCAATGGTGTAGACAGCTTCCTTGAGGGTGAAGTCGGCATCGTCAGGCAGTTTGGAGAAATCGGCAACGACAACACCCGGGTCTTTTCTGATGTCCTGGATCATCTTCGAGTGCATGGAAGCTTTCCAGTCGCGGTACTTCTCTTTGTGGCACTCTTTGCATTTTTGAGATCCCACAAAGGCCGCCTCTTTCTGTTCGGCAGGCTGAAGATCGACATTGAGCCCGACACGTGGTTTTGTCAACTGTTTGTAGTAAGGTACAATCTTTGGCATATTGCCCCAGATGAATGCCGCGACAAGCAGCAGCGTAAGTGTAAGCCAGAAGAGCGTTTTTTTCATGATTCAAAAGCCTTTTTCATATGGAGTTTAACGGTATCGAAGCCGAAGCGGTGTTCGGTAAAATGCATGAATGCAATGATACCCTGATAGAGCAGCATATTGCTGCCGTCTTTGGTGGGTTTGCCGTATGATCTTGCCAGTTTTAAAAAAGGTGTTTCTTTGCCGTAGATGACATCGACACACGCTTTTGCGGAGGGAATGACTTTGTCAAGAATAGTCTTTGGGGCAGGAAGGCTCTCATCTTCAAGACCAGCAGATGTCATATTGACAACCAAATCATAGGATTTTGGAATGAAGGTTTCAAATGTGGAGGTTTCAAACCCTTCGTTGACAAACTTTTCCAGTCGGGGAGCACTGCGGTTGAGTATGGTAACGTTATAGCCTGCTTCTTTAAGAATGACAGCGGTGGACTGTGCCGTACCTCCGGCACCAAGAAAAAGTACCGTTTTGACACTTTCGAATTCGCCGATGGCTTTGAGGAAACCCGGAGCATCCGTGTTGAAACCGTAAAGTTTGCCTTCTTTTTCAACAATGGTGTTGACAGCTCCCACTTTTTTGGCAAAGTCATCCAGTATGTCACAGGCATTGTAGGCATGCTCTTTGTGCGGCACGGTAATGTTGATGCCCTTGAGTCCAAGTGCAAAAAAGGCTTCACGGAGCCTTTCTCCATCCTCCAGACGGTAGCGTCCATAGCATCCGCTGTATCCAAGACCCTTGAATGCAAGGTTGTGCATCAGGGGTGATTTGGAGTGTGAAACGGGGTTGCCGAAAATAGCAAAAAAGCGTGTGGACATAGTGTGGAATCCTTCCATTAACAGTTTTAGAATTATAGCACTCTAAACCTTGTGTGCCTGATAACGGCATGTGCCCAACTGCTGCATATACGTTTTTCATGGCAAGGTTTGGATGAACAGTAGGCATTTGGAAGGAAAAAATATTTTCTATATGCCATTCCATATTTTAGGGTGTTGGTCTATACTTTTTTGATTATATTCAAAAAAAGGTAGAGGGATAATGGTTTCCAAACAGGAAATACTTAGAGTGCTGCAGCAGAGATTGGCCAGACTGTATGCTGCATATCAGGAAAATAGGATCAGCCGTGATCTTTATATACGACAGGTACAAAAGATCGATGCGATGATAGACTGTGTTGAAATGGCTATTCTTCTGGGCAGTTATCCTCTCCTGAAAGAAGCATTTTGATGACATACTCTGAGGCAAGAAAATCAGGAAGCAGTGCCCGGTAACTTTCCAAAACGATATCTCCCGTGATGGAGATACTTTTATAGTATCGGTAATTCATGTTTCGGGTAAGTTTTTTGGCATCTTCCAGCGTGGTGGCAAAACCGACCTCCAAAATACTGTTTTGGTTTGCGATAAGATGGGCGTAATGTCGTATGAAAAGCAGTGTGGCACTTTTTTCATTCAGTGCAAAAAAAGAGAGAATGTAGCTGCAACCGGGTTCATCAAAGGTTGCAAAATGTGCATTGGAAAGATCTTTGTCCCGGAGCTCAAAAGACATGAGTTTTTCAAAAATTTCAGGTTTTACCCGCAGAGCGAAGAGAAGGCCGAAGAAGTGCCCCTTATAGATTGAAACGTAAAAGGTATTGGTCGGGTAGAGTGCCCACTCTTTAAAATCTGTTTCATCCAATCCTTTAAATTTATGATTCAGTGCCTGATCAATATCGACATTGATCTGTGCAACTTCATGAAGTTTTTCCGTATTGCGAAGCTGTGTGATAATGAGATCCCCGTTTTTTGCCAGTTTTTCAGGAAAGCGCATAACCAGTTCTTTGCTTTTTCTGCCAAGCATATTTTTCATGCCGGCTTCACAAATATGCTCTTCTGCCTCTTTGTCTGAAAATTTGTCCCAACACGGCATCGCTGTCCCTGTGAGCTGTTGAAAATAGCGGAGAATACTGACTTGTCTGGCCAGACTGGGTTTGGTTATGCCTCTTTCCCATTTACTTAATGTACTGGTATCGAGTCCCCTGAAGTGACCGATATCGAAACTGTAAAGTGCATGAACCAGCTGTTCCTGTGTCAATCCGCTCTCTTCACGGCACTGTTTGAGATAGTTACTGAAATACATACATACCCATTTCCTCTTGTTTGTACAAGTATAGCAGAGGAGTTGTTAGAAAAAAGTAGGCATTTTAAAAACTATTTTTTTTTGAAAATGACCTTCACTTCAGTGACGGAAACATATATACTGACAAACCATAGGAGGTAACATATGATCGAATTAGTGATTGGATTATTTTTTTTAGTAGTAGTGGGGCTTATTTTTATAGCCAAGAATAGAGAGCCTTTATTTGTAGATAAAGATCGAGAAGAGAGTAAACAGCATAGCGAGGCATATCAGCGGACAGAAATGAACATCCCTGATCAATGTGAGAAGGTACTATCAACGCAGCATATCAGGGAGATAGAAAAACTTCCCTCTGTCATTGTGGAAAATATTATTGATGGAGAGACAGTTGACATTGTCTGTAATGAAGTGCATGAACGGATCAGGTTGGATGCGATTGACTGCCCTAAAGACGGTCAGGAATGGGGGCACATTGCAACGATGGGTCTTATTCAGTTGATCGGTGAAAGAAAAACAGTTAAATTAGAGAGGCATGGAACAGATATATACGGAAGAACAATAGGCACCCTGTTCATATATGTACCGGAAGAAAAAAGATGGTTGAATGTGAATGAAAGCATGGTAATATTGGGATATGCCTGGATGATGCCGTCTTTTTGCAGCCATTTACCACCACAAAGAAAAGAAAACTGATAGATACAGGAAGTTGGATAAAATCAAAAAAAGCAGGTTTTTATAGAAAAGAGAAGGTTTTGTTCCGCCGTGGAAATGGCGGAAAGAATGTACATATAATGCAAAAAAAGTAGTGAGCTAAAGTGACTCCATCTCTTTGAGTGTTGCCAAAAGCGCACCCAGTTTGTTCTTGACTTCGAGGTACTCCAGTTCAGGTACAGAATCGGCAACGATACCTGCGCCGGCTTGCAGAACGATACCCTCTTTATTGATAAGAGAGGTACGGATGGCAATCGCGGAGTCCATATTGCCGTTGAAGGCAAAATAGCCTACTGCGCCGGAGTAGAAACCGCGTTTGAGGCCTTCGAACATTGCAATGAGTTCCATTGCCTTGATCTTGGGTGCACCGGTCATGGTTCCGGCGGTGAAGGTTGCAGCGAAGAGATCGAACATGTCTTTGTCATCACGGAGCTTGGCTTCAACGTCTGAGACCATATGCATGACGTGACTGTAGCGTTCTACACGCATCATGTCTGTCACTTCAACTGTCCCTGTCTGTGCTACCCGTCCCACATCGTTACGCCCAAGGTCGATGAGCATCAAGTGTTCTGCACACTCTTTGGGGTCATTGAGCATCTCTTCTTCAAGCTCTTTGTCCCGTTTGGCATCTTTGCCGCGTTTGCGTGTTCCGGCAATCGGGCGCAGCAGTATTTCACCTTCAGTCAGCCGCACCATCACTTCCGGGCTTGATCCACAGATGGAGAACTCCTCGTAATCGAGCAGAAAAAGGTAGGGAGAAGGGTTTTTGGAGCGCAGTACACGGTAGAAGCTGAGCGGGTCGATCTTCCCTTTTTGTGTGTAGCGGTTGGAGAGCAGAATCTGGAAGATGTCTCCTGACCGGATATGCTCTTTTGATTCGGCAACCAGCTGTTTGAAGCGTTCTTCGTCAATACTGAACGCACCCTCACCCTCGAGCTCTACCGGTTTGAGCGGCATGGGTGAAAAGGGTTCATTGACGAGGTTCTCTATCTCTTCGAGTGCTTCAGCCATGGAGTTATCGTTGAGAATGAAAGTCAGTTTGGCACTTTTATGAGAATAGGCAATGATGATCTTCGGTCGTACCATATCGAAGTCAGGCGTATTGAGTGTGTCCAGCAGAGGATCCATGCTTGCTTCCAGCACCGGTTCGAAGACTTTGACCATATCGTAGGCAATAAAACCGATGAAACCGTCAACAAAGGAGAAACCGACCTCTTCAGCCTTTTTTTTGTAAATAGCCTGGTTGATGTTGGCATAGTAGTCTTTGAGGAACGTAAAAGGATCCTCTTCGAGTACACGCACATGGCCTTCACTGTCGGTATGGGTGGTAATTTTGTTTTTATAAACCACACGTTCTTTGGCACCGATGGTGATAAAGGAGAAGTTGCCGTCACTTGTATTGACAACACTTTCAAAAAGCATAGTGATCTCATCGGGAAAACGTGATTTGATCTCACCATACAGAGCTACGGGTGTAAGTTGGTCGAATAGTACTGTTTTATGCATAAGCGCTCCTATTTCTTGACGACAAATGCGCTTTTGTTGATGAGGTTTTTGACGCGTACGATGGCACGGTCCACAGCCTCTCTGCTTTTGTATGGTCCGATACGTACCTTATGCATACCGTTTTCATCCATGATTTTGTAGGAATAGTGGTATTTTCGAAGTGTTTTTATCAGTCTGGAATTGGCAGAAGGCATGTTTTGGTAGGAAGCGACCTGAATATAGTACCTGCCTGTTGTCACAGCAGCAGGAGCGGGTTTTGGTTTGGATGGGGCAGCTTTTTTGGGGGTGCTGTAAGTATCCTTCGGAAGTGCCACCACCTCTTTTTTGACAGGTGCTTTGGCAACAGGTGCCGGTGCGGGTTTTACAGGTGCCGGTTTGGCAGTTTTGGATGGCTTGGGTGTTTTCTCAAGGGTAACGGTTTTCTCTTTTACCGCTTCTGCCTCGGGTCCTTTGATTTCACTCTCTATCATTTTTGAGAGTTCTGCCTGGTTGTCTTCTTTTGTTTTTGGCTCCTGTGTGGTGTTCTCAAGTGTCAGTTCCGGATCAATCATTTCTGTTGTATCGTCATTAAGTGCGGCATTGCCGGCATCAGGATCTTTGAGAATGATTTTTGTCAGAATGATCGCAACGATGAGAACAACGATCAGGAGGGCGATGATAGTCAGGATGCCCTTGGCTTTACTCTCTTTGGATCGGGGGGTATCGATAATGAGGTCATCTAAGTTGTGATCTTGCATAGTAGGGGTATTCTCCGCATATAAGTTTACACTTATTATACCCTAACGAATGTATAGAAAAGTTTATGAAGGGAAGGGGTCGAAACTCCCGTGTTTCAGGGAGTTTCGATGTGTTTGGCAAGAACGGTTATTTCCAACCGTCTTTAACGACTTTCGCCGATTTTTTGTATGGATATTTCTTGACCAGCTGCTTAACTGAAAGCTTTTGGTCACCCTCTCTCATATAGTGCGCGAGGGTAACAGCTGCCCAGTAGTCATTGTCATATTTTGTGCCTGAAAGCTGTACGGGTACACCGCGTTTGTTAACAGTGTGACATGCTGCACAGGTAACAGGACCTGCATATTTCCCGTCCGGTGAGTACTGCAGCGCCTGCTCGTGTGTTGTGACATCGACTGTTCTTTCATTGCCGTCGAATCTTGTGGAGTAGAGCCCGTGTGCCGATTCATGACAGGTCTGACAAGCGATGCTGCCGTGTGCCTTGGAGTATCTGAAGAGTGAATACTTGTTAGGCTGGTCGATAGGGAAGTATTTCCCGCCTGTACTCTGCTCGACAAACGGTGCAAGGTGACAGTCAGCACAATGCGGTTCGGAAGCTGAAAGCCACCAGTCATTACCGCCGGATGCTGCCTTGTACGGTACTTTTCCGCCTTTTGGATGGTTCCATGGCTTCAGGTCGAGTTTACCGTCTTTGCCGACATTTTTCACCAGTGTTGCCGACTTGTGCTCTGTATAGTACTTGAGTACTTCGTTGTCTGCACCAATGGCTTTAGGATCGGCAATAGCCGCAAATTTCTTCATATTCCCGCCTGCAACAGCTTTGACAATCTCTTTGAGTGATTTGTTTCTGATGCTTTTGCCAGTCTGTGTCGAGTCATGCTTGATGTCATCATACGTGTACATCGCCTGAGCCACTTTGGTGTGACAGTTGGTACAGTAGAGACCTCTGAGCTGTTTTACCGGTTTGCCATGCTCGTCTTTCATAGAAACATTTTTCAGCTGCCATTTTCCGTATGCGTTCAGGAAGAACGGAGGTTTTGCATTGGGGTTGGAGTGTGCGTCACGTCTTACATAACATCCGCCGCCTGACTTTCTAATGTCGCCCTTGGCAAAACGTCCTTCTCCGTATCTGTCCGTAACACGGAACGGGTTGGTGTCATCGTTCATGTTCGGATTTTGGAAATGGGTTGGGTGACAGCTTTGACACGCCTGTGTTCTTCCCGCCGCATCGGGCATTGGCACCATACCAAGGTGGAAACCGTGGATAGCTTCGGTAAGCGGCTTGGCTTTGACTGCCTTGTATCCTGTCGCAACAGGTCTTGGTTCCTGGAGGTTTCCTGAAACATTGTCACCGTGACAGTCGGCACAGTTGACCTCTCCAACTTTTCCAAGACGGTTGCCCGGTGCATCAGACTGATAGTCACTGAGAAATTTGGTGCCGTGGTGTGCATCGTGGAGTGAGAGAATGTTGATGGACGCTTCGGAAAGCCTTGCCATATACTCACTTTCGTCCGGATAACTCTTCCAATATTTATATTCCTGGTCTGAAAACTTCAGCCCTTCGTCTCTTGCCATCTGTGCCGCCTTGCCGTTTCTGGAGTGACAGGCGTAACAGTTTGGAATATCGACCGGGTTGGTACCGAAATAGCGGTAAGCCCTGCCCTTTTTATCGGTGATCGCTGTACCGGCATCGGTATGGAGTTCAACCTGTGAGTACTGGAAAGGCTGAAAGTCTTTTTGTGTGATAGAACGAATGGTGCCTCTTCTGGTACTGTCGTTGAAAGCAGTCAGGGGAAGTCCCAGTGCATCCCAGATATGGGAAGCGGTCAGGATCAGTTTGACGTTTTTGACAGCAGGTACCAGTGTATCGGTCATCACAACGTTGCCACCGTCTTTTCCAGCATACTCAAGGTATCCGCCGGAAAGCGGCTTGCCGGAAGGTCCCGCATCGATCTTGACTTTAATCTGGTGCCCAATGCGCAGTCTGTCTTTGTCAGTAGCTCCCTGGGGAATCGTACCTTCAAGATCTTTGTAGATGAAAAGGTGTCCCCAGACATAGTTGGCTACATTGTCACCCGGAGAGTCGAAGTGACCGTCTCCGTCGACATCTTTAGGGACAGACCAATACTTCATCTTGTTTCCTTCACTGTACGAGTTGTCACGTACATTGTAAAAGAGTTTTACTTTGTCTTCTGGTGAGAGCAGTTTTGGCAGTTGTCCATTTTTCCCTGACTGGATCGCCTGTGCCTGAATAGAGTTGTAGGGGGGAATGACACAGCAGTAGCTCATTTCAAAACCGACACAGTGCATGCCGAGTTCATAGTTGACAAAGATGTTGTAGTCGTTTTTCGGCTGGTAGGCCTGTTTGCCTTTGACCTTTACTTTCTTCAGTTTATCGAGTGAAAACGGAGGTTTCGGATCGTAGCCTGAAGAAGCAAAAGTGACCGTTGCAAGCAATGATGCGGCAACAGTACTTTTTAAAATCGTTGAAATCATTTTTAGTCTCCTTTTAAATTTGATTACACTCAATTTTTGCATCTAAAAGATTAAGAACGCTTTAAAAATGATCTAAAATAAGTCAATTTATTAATTAAATTACATAAGTTAAAGTGATTTATATTGTGAGGTAATAGGCTTAATAAGGAGAAGATATAAAAGATGAAATTTGCTAAAAAACCCACAAAGTCTATTGGTTATATAGACTTTGCAGCCCCTGTTTCATCGGGCTTTGTGATGGTTCGGATTGAAATCAAGTCCTTGAAGCAGTTGTTGGGTTGCATCAGGTTTTGTTGCCTGGATTTTCTTCATCACTTCAACAGGTCTGTCCATTTTGAACGATTCAGTTTTGCTGATACTGCCGTTTTTGTCATACCATATCTGTTTCCCCTCTTTATAGCCGTTGACGTAGCGAACTTTTGAAGAGAGTGCCCCGTTTGGAAAGTACTCTTTCTGTATACCCTCTTTTCTGTCTTTTTTGTAGGGAACTTCAAGGGCGAGTTCGCCGGTACTGAAGTATTCTTTGTAAATGCCTTCTTTCTTGTCATGGGTATAGTTCACTTCTGCCCGTTTTGTACCATCATTGTAGAAGAGTTTGTTGGCACCGTGGCGCTGACCGTTTTGATAAGAAAGTGTTTCAAGCAGATTGCCTGCACGGTCGTACCACTTCATAACACCTTCACGTTTGCCTTCTACATACCGTACTTCATAGGCGAGTTCTCCGGTATTGTAATAGACTTTCTCCCAACCGTGTTTTATGCCCTCTCTGGTTTGGGTACGTGTACCGTCTTTGTATTCAATGCGTGACTTCACAACGCCATCTTTGAAATAATCGGTAAAAAGCTCCGCCTGTAGTAGTGTGCAGGTAAGCAGTCCCGTATATAGTAGTTTTTTCATTGTCGTGCTCCCGGTTTTGTTTCATTCTGAGAAAGTTATCTTACAGACTAAATGGTAATACGAAACTTATTTTATTCTATAAAGAAGATTTATTAATGTCGATGGGTTATAATATCGGTCAACACAGTATGGAGAATGACAATGATCAAAACAATTGCAACAGCGGCAGTACTTGCCGGAACGGTTCTTTTTGCCACAGGTACGACACCTGTCAAAACACAAGATAGCGTACAGAAAAAAGCGCACATTCATTACGGCAGGATTCTGGAGAAAAAAGAAGTGATGGGATATGACTATCTGCGTGTAGAAGAAAACGGTACAAAACGCTGGATAGCCATTGCAAAGGCCCCTGTAGCAGTAGGTGATACAATCGGCTATGATACCCGTACCATCATGAAACATTTTCAAAGCAAGAGCCTTGGAAGGGTGTTTGACGAGATTGTCTTTGCCAATGAAGTCTATCTTCCGACAGGGCACAAAGCACCTTCAAGTATGAAGGCGATGTTTGCCAAAGATATCGAAGCCGCACAAGAGACGATGCAGGTAAAAGACTTTACAGAAAAACCTTTCTATACGGTTGAAGAAGTGCACCGGTACCGCAGGCAACTTGCGGGCAGGGAAGTGCGTATTAAAGCGAAAGTCTACAAGGTTTCCAGACAGATCATGAAACGTGACTGGGTACATCTTGGAGATGGTACGGGAAGTGAGAAAAAGCTCACTGACGACATTGTTTTTACAGCACCGAAAGCAAATGTCAAAGCAGGGGACAGCGTGATCGCCAAAGCGAAAATTGTTGTGGATAAAGATTTCGGGTATGGCTATTTTTATCCTGTCATGGGAGAAAAGGCGACGTTTAAGAAGCAATAAATATTACGTTAACTTATCTTTTGTATAATATATGCAAAAAAAGGATAAGGCATGAGATATTTTGTAAGTATTATATTGCTGATTGCGGTTGCACAAGCCGGTTTTTTTAATGATAACGGAGCAAAAGAGCAGGCAAAGCGACTTGAAAACGAGCGCTTGTGTAAACTCTTTACCCAAAAAGCAGAAACCTACAAAAAGCATATGCGTAATGATGACCTTGCCCGAACGACACTCCTTTCTTACCAGGAACGTGCCAAGCGTTTCTGTTCCCGCGTCACCCCTGCTGAGAGTAATGGCAGCAGGTAATGTTCTTTGCTGCCACTGAAAATGCGTAGCTGTTTGAGGTTTACTGCGGTACTGCCGTCAGTTTCGCTGCAACAAGATAGCGAAAAGAGAAGACAGGTTATACACCTTTCGGATTTGGACCGTACTGGTTGGTACCCGGTTGTGAATCGAGTACGAAAAAATAGAGTAGAACCAATGCACCGACAAGGGGGATGAGCCCTATCAGGTACCACCAGCCGCTTTTACCGATGTCGTGCAGTCGTCTCACAGCCAATGCAATAGACGGTATCAGCATTGCCAATGCATAAATGATTTCTAACAAGCCACCCTGTCCTGCTTGATCCGGTGTGATACCGAGCATAGGATCTACTACAAGCAGGTCGATAAATACCAGAACAATATCGATAAGCAGATAGAACAGCATAAAATACCAAAATTCGCTTCGTGAAGCTCTGCCGTGAAACTGGGCATACCGGTATTTGAGTGTGTCGATAAAATAACGTTTGAATGCTTCCATGATTCTCCTTGTGAGGTCTTTTTTGTAGCATAGCATATTTTAAATAAAGAGTTAAAGTAAGATTTCGGGTTGCTATTTGAGCTGTTTTTCTAAATAATCAACGATGAATTTCTTCTTCATTTCAATACCGATTCCACGATGAATTTTTAGCAGCATTTTCATTGGAGAGAATAG
>JALUXB010000032.1 GCA_027019175.1 Sulfurovum sp.
GCACGTTTCCCATTCTTTTTTATGTGTGTAGAATTACAATTTGGACATCTTTTTTACAACCCATCTGTAGATAATCCCTTTTTAACTCCCATAGTATCGGGCTTTGCTTAGGTTTTCAGCAACCCATTTCTTTACTTTAACTCTCAAACTAAAACTTTAACAAATCATTGGAGAGAAATATTTGACCCTGCGGCTCAAATATTTCTCAACTCAGTCGTTATACCAAAGGAGCAATATGTCAAATAATAATGAAATAGTTACAGCTTTTATTAACTCATGGAGTTCTATGGATATTGATAAAATCATGAACTTTTTTACAGATGATGCAATTTACATCAATACACCTATGAGACCACATAATAGAGGTAAAAAAGCAATAAGAAGATTTACAAAAAGATTTTTTACAATGGTTGATAATGTTGATTTTATTATACATCATCAAGTTGAAAACTCAAATGGAATAGTAATGAATGAGAGAACTGATTATTTAAATTTTCATGAAAAACAAGTAGAATTACCTGTTATGGGTATTTTTGAATTAACCGATGGAAAGATTAAAGCTTGGCGTGATTATTTTGATATGGAAAAGTTAAAAGGTATAATGGTATAACAAATCATTGGAGAGAAATATTTGACCCTGCGGCTCAAATATTTCTCAACTCAACCGTTATAGCATAGAGGATAAAAATGGATACATTATTAGAAATTTTCAAATTATATGGAACACAAATTTCTGCATTGGGTGCAGCTGTTGTTTTTATTTTTGGTATTTACAAATTTTTAGTCGAAAGAAAAGAAAGCCATTTTTGGAAAGAGTTTGAAACATATCATACGCTTGTTAAAGAGCTTGTCGAACCTCCATCAGAAAATGGGCCATTATATCTTGATCGACAAACAGCTATCCTGTATGAACTTCGGTTTTACAAACGATATTTTCCACATACGTTTAGAATGTTAAAAGCTCTTAAAGAAAAGTGGGATACTCCTGATCAGCATACAAGATTGATTGAAGAACTAAATTTAACCATTGACTATGTGAAGAAAAAACTATAACAAATCATTGGAGAGAAATATTTGACCCTGCGGCTCAAATATTTCTCAATTCAACCGTTATATAGCCACAAAAAAATCAAATTTTACATCTCATACAAATATGGTATAATTTCAGCATGACATTTGAGTATGATGAAAACAAGAGTAAAAGCAACAAATCAAAACACGGTATCAGTTTTGATGAAGCTAAAGAGTTGTGGAAAGACCCATATGCTTTTGAAATACCATCTTCCCAAAGTGAAGATGAAGAAAGATTTTTGGTATTGGGTCAAATCGGAAACAAAAATTGGACAGCTATTATAACCTATAGAGGATCCAATATAAGAATCATATCCGTAAGAAGATCACGACAAAAGGAGGTAGCATTCTATGAAAGCATCAGAAATAGATAAAAAATTTGACGAAAACCAAGAGGACATTTTGGAATACTTTGATACATCAAAAATCAGAATGATTAACGAAGAGCCAAAAAGAGTCAATATCGATTTTCCTGCATGGATGGTTGATTCGTTAGATAGAGAAGCTAAACATATCGGAGTAAGCAGACAAGCTGTTATCAAGATGTGGTTAGCTGAAAAATTGCAAAGGTTGGCGGCTATATAACAAATCATTGGATAGAAATATTTGACCCTACGGCTCAAATATTTCTCAACTCAGTCGTTAGCATCACATTTGCATATCAAGTCTTAATTTGGTACAATAAAAGGACTGAAGGAGATTTTATGCAAATTGTAAATGATATAAAACCAATTACCTACCTCAAAAGTAGAGCAGCTGATGTTCTAAAATATATCAATGAAACGCATAGACCTATGATAATCACACAAAATGGTGAAGCAAAAGCGGTGATTCAAGATCCGAAAAGTTATGAAGATATGAAAAATGCTCTTGCAATTATGAAGCTTCTTTCGTTTGCAGAAGAAGATATCAGAAGAGGAAATCTTCATAGTGAAGAAGAAGTTTTCGAATCTGTTGAAGCGCTTCTCAATAAATGAGCAAAACATATAAAGTTCAATGGACTTCAAACGCAAAAGAAGATCTTTTAAATATCGTTGACTATATCAAACAAGATAGTGTAGAAAATGCAAGAAAAGTGTATGCACAAATAAGAGAAAAAGCACATTCTAGCAATTTCTTTCCCTTAAGAGGCAGAGTTGTCCCTGAACTTCAAAAAGAGGGTATAACCATCTATAGAAAACTGATTACACAACCGTGGAGAGTAATGTATAAAATTGAAAATGACACTGTTTATATTATGGCTATTTTTGATTCAAGACAAAATGTAGAAGAATTGTTATTGCAAAAACTATTAAAAGGGCATATGCCAACAAATCAGAGTACCCAATAAATTACCTATCTTCAACCGTTATCATTCATTTTTGATCTTCAAATATTGTAGCCAGATCAGAAGCGAATGAGAACCCCTGACGAGTTTTTCATTCGCTCACGATAGCAGTCATCACAACCCGCCTCATACGCACCAATATCCCACAGACACATACCTGTTTCATTGGCGCTCCTGTTCTTAAAGTCTATCATAAATTCAGCTATAATACAAAAATGATGAAAAGACTCACGTTTAGACTCACTGTGATGTTGATGATAGGCTGCAACAGCAGCAGCGCCTACACCCTGCATGAAAACATCTCCACCACCGTCTTCTGGGCAGGAGAGAAAGGCTCTGAAGCGAACCACAACATCCCCAATATTGCAAGTGCATGGGATGATATGTGGATGATGCACTACAACGGCATTGACAACCCGGATCATAGAGAGGGGTGGCATCCGGCAGGGTTTACCCCAAAAGAAAATCCATTCTACTTCGCTTTGCCCTTTAACGACTTTGATGAGAATGGAGAGAAGAAAGCAAACCTGACAGACTATATCCCCTGGGCAACTTCCAGTGATGCGAACAACACCTCCATATGCAAAAACAGGTGGATCAAGATCACAAAAGGGACCGAGACCGCCTATGCGCAGTGGGAAGATGTCGGCCCGTTTGGTGAAGATGACAAGGCGTATGTCTTTGGTACAAGCCAACCGCAGAACACCGTTAATGACAATGCAGGGCTCGATGTCTCTCCGGCAGTGAGAGACTACCTCAGTTTGAACGATATCGATAAAACAGACTGGCAATTTGTCGATGAGGAAGATGTGCCAAACGGCCCTTGGAAGGAGATCATCACAACAGGCAATGTCAAGTGGGTCGAGTGGTACAGACCAAAAGTCGATACAACATGGCAGTGGCAGCTTCAGGGAGACATCAACACAAGCTACAATGTAGAAGTGTACGACATTGACCTCTTCGACACCAACACTTCTGTCATAGCATCACTGCACCAAAAGGGCAAAAAGGTGATCTGCTACTTCAGTGCCGGAAGCTGGGAGGATTGGAGAGACGACAAAGACGACTTCCCCTCAAGTGTGATTGGCAACGATATGGACGGGTGGGAAGGTGAAAAGTGGCTCGATATCTCCAATGAAGCGTTGCATCCCATCATGGAAGCAAGGCTGGATCTGGCGGTACAAAAGGGGTGTGACGGCGTGGAGCCGGACAATGTGGACGGGTATACCAACAATACGGGGTTTGACCTAAACGCTTCCGATCAGCTTGAATACAACAAATTCATCGCCACCCAGGCACATGAGAGAGGACTGAGTGTCGGGCTGAAAAACGACCTGGATCAGGTGGCTACCCTTGAGCCGTTTTTTGACTTCAGTGTCAATGAACAGTGCCATGTCTATAGCGAATGTGACAAGCTGCAGCCCTTCATCGATGCAAACAAGCCTGTTTTCAATGCCGAATATGCACAAAAGTATGTCGACAATACCAATGGGCAAAGGGACGAACTCTGTGCACAAAGCAACAATATGAAAATGAAAACACTCGTTTTGCCTTTGGATCTAGACGACAGTTTCCGATACAGCTGCTTTGATAATGAACATAGGTGGGGACAATTTTGTAACGCACTCTTTTATCTTATTAACTAATAAAAAAAGAACTATTAGGGAACTTTTAACCTTATTGGAATACTATTTTGATATAAAATCTCTCAAATGCAACAAAAAGGACTTAAAACATGAGTATGAAGCATCAAATAGTAAAAGGGAGTATGGCACTTGTTGCTGCACTTTTAATAGGTGGGCTTTCAAGCGTAAGTGCACAGGAGAAGCTGCTGGTACCGCTGAGCAGTATCAATCCGGAAATCTACCATCCTACTGAAGCAAGTCGAAAGATCGATCCTAACGATAAAATTTTGCAGGCATTTCGTGAGCGCAAGATAAAAGATATGGCTGACCCCAGCATGCCAAGACCATTTTCCATCAGTGACTACGCACGGGCGGAGACAAGAGATGTGGATGTGGTATGGGAAGATCTGAGCAAGATATTCAAGTATAACTGGAAAATACTTGAGTTCGAAGCGCCCAAGAAAGCTGCCCAGCTGAAAAAGGCTGTCAGGGCACGGGTCATTTTCAGTACACCTGATGTCAAGATTGTTGAACTTGCCATTGCCCCTGGCGGTATTTTACCTGCTTTTTCGCAGGCTGCCCCCTCTGCCTACCATGTGCTTGAAGGGAGTGCCAAGTTCACTTCGGGTACAAAAACGGCAGAAGTTTTTGTCGGCACGTCTGTCAAAGTTGAACCCGGGGACAATACACGTATAGAGGCAACATCCAAAACTCCTCTAAAACTGTTGTGGTTCAGCTGGGCACCCGGCGGAGATGAACGTTATCTCTCGGCAGGCTATTACCTGACCGGGTCCAATTTCCAGGTGCAGCCGCAAGAAGCGGAGATCCCAAAAAACTTTGCAGTGTGGGGTGTGAACAAAAGATTCAAGATTCTCAGTGATACATCGGACAAACAATCTGCAAGGAAAGAGCTCTACCCTGACGTACCTACATTCAGAAGCAAAGTAGATGACAACTGGCTTGATTTCAGGTCGCTTACCGATGGCGGCTTCTTCTGGGCGGCCGACCTGAAACGTATGGGGTCACTGATGGGTGTCATCCAGAAGATCGTTCGTATGACGGGTGTTTTCAGAGCATCGGTACCGGGCAAGCAGTATGACTTCAACTTCTCTTACATTGTCTGGGGTCCACACTCGAAATATATCATGCACAGCCATGCAACACCGGAGTTTTACTACATCCTTTCAGGGAAAACCGAGTGGATGCTGGGAGGAAAAAAAGGCCATACCTACACAGCGACACCGGGCAATATCTATTTCCATCCTCCCTATGTCGAGCATGAGATGCTTGGACTGGGAAGTGACCCGCTCATTGCCATTACCGGATCATGGGCACCGTACGGTGACAGAAGTGTTTTCTCTAAACCTTTTGAGCTCAACGAGCCGTTGCCTGTACAGAAAGCGTCAGCCCGATTCCCGAAAGATTTCAGGTTCAACCACTTCAATGCCTTGAAAAAAGGCTTGAAGTACGGAGTAGAACAGTAGTATCACTTATGCAGATTATCAATACATACAGGGTGAAAAGTGCTGTTGCCGCAGGGCTTGTAACAGTGCTTTTGCTCACAGGCTGCCAACGCAAAGCGGAGATAACTTTTTACGATAAAAACATTACCAACCAGACCATTCCATGCATGAAACTGGCGGTAACACCGCCCAACAGACAGATGGAGCAGACCATGAGGCAGCTCTACCGTTTTACACAAAGCTGCCCTTACACCCTGACATTGAGCTACAAAAGCGGTATTGTCTGCAACAGCCACTACAATGCACAGACAAAAGCGCTTGGCAAAATGCCCAACAGTTACATGAACCTGGAGCTGAGACGGGGGTTCAAACTGCTCTACAGCTACTACATCGACCTTGACCATGCGCCAAACAGCGGAGACATGGATACAGGCTTTTCACAAATGAAACAGGATTTGACGCTTGAAAAACAGTGATGTTAACCATTCTTCCCTATAATTTCCAAAATCATACATAACAAGGAGTTTTACAATGAAAAAAAGTTTGGTCACAGCAACGGTGCTTGCCGCGTTTACCATGACACTGCACGCAGCTGATATGGACACCACAAAAGCCGAAGGCATCAAGTACATCAAGATGCTCGGAAAAGCACTTAAAACGGAGATGAAAGCACATATGAAGCAAGACCCTTCCGGTCTGGAAGCACTGGCATTCTGTTCGGGAAGTGCCGACACCATTACCAAAGAGGTCAATGCCAAGCTTCCCGCCTATGCAAAGGTAAGACGTACGGCACTGAGAGTAAGAAACGACAAGGTCAACGCTCCCGATGCTACCGACAAAAAGGTCATGGCAGAGTTTGAAAAAGAGATTGCGGCAAAGAAACTGACACCAAAAAGCATTGAAGTGGTCAAAGTAGGGGATACAACGCGTATTTACAAGCCGCTGGTAACCAAAAAGATGTGCCTGAAGTGTCACGGCAGCGATCTTTCTCCAAAAATTGCAGATGCGATCAAAAGTGCCTACCCCAACGACAAAGCAACCGGATTCAAAGAGGGAAGCCTCAGAGGCGTGATTGTCGCAGAGATCAAGAAACACTGAAAAAGGCTGCGCTTGCAGCCGTTCTCATCTGTCATTCTGACATATTTTCTACCCCTTTTTCCATAACACGCTATACTTGGCAAAAAAAGGGCTGCCGCGTGTTTCTTCACATAGATATCGACAGTTTTTTCGCTTCTGCCGAACGGACAGTAGACCCTTCGCTCGATGGCATTCCCATGGCTGTGGGAAGCCGCAGCAACCTGGAAATCTTTGAAAAAGAGCGCATCGGGGTAAGGTTGATGGATAACAACAGCGGTGCTTTTGTTGCGCCTGTTTTCTATTCGCAGCGTGAAAAGACATTTGAAGAGTATTTTGTCGACCATGTTGATGGTGCACGGACAATCAGGGGTATCATCACTTCGGCAAGCTATGAGGCAAGGGCATGCGGGGTAAAAACAGCTATGCCCATCGCGCAGGCGCTGAAGCTTTGCCCCAAAATGATCGTCATTCCCTCACATTACCGCCTTTACCATACACTCTCACAAAGACTCTACGGCTATATGCAGCGAAACATGCCACAGGTTGAACAGTTCAGCATCGATGAGTTTTTCGGTGATGTAAGCGGCTGGGTTGCCGATGGAAATGTAACGGAGTTTGCCAAAACACTTCAGGCAGAGATAAAGGCGGAGTTCGGACTTCCCGTCTCCATTGGCATCGCAAAAGCGAAATGGATCGCCAAACTTGCTACGGAGTCTGCAAAACCTTACGGCGTCTTTCGTGTCGAAGACATCGATGCCTATATAGAACATATACCTGTCGAAGCTTTCCCAGGCATTGGTAAAGGATTTCAACGCCGTCTTAAAGAACACTACATCACTACTCTCGGAGAGGTAAAACGCAACCGGAGTCTGCTATACCGATGGAAGAAACCCGGCATTCAGCTTTACAAACGGGTCACGGGCACAGACGGGGAGGGGATAGCACAGCGTCCTGCGCGTAAATCCATAGGAATCAGCCGCACCTTTGATGCTATTTATGATGCCAGGGAAGTACGCAGACGCATCATGATCATGGCGCGGCATATTGCGCATATGGTGATGGAGAAGGAGGTAAATCCTACAAGCTACTACCTGAAAATCAATTATGCAGAGGGGATGAAAGTCAAGCGCACAGAGAGTGTAAACCGGATTTTCAGTGAAACACTCTTTAAGGATGTATTGACCGGGATGTACGGGAGCATATCGGTACCCCATGCCGGAGCCGTGAAGTTGAGTATCAATGTATCCAACTTTTCAGAAATCCAACATAAAACACTCTCTCTGCTCTCTTACAATGCAGACACAGATGCGAAACATCTCAGTGTAGAAGTATGTAAACTACGGGAAAAGTTCGGACTGGACATCATTAAAACAGCCAATGAACTTTAAAGTTTTTAAGTATAATAGCCCCATGAATACATTTATTTCAACCCTATGCGATATTTTTCTTTCCAAAAGCCTTAGAGATGAAAGTCTTGTTGACCGGCTCTATTATCACTCGCGTAGAAGTATGCTTGCATTAAGTGCCTTTACTATCGGTGTGACCTACTATCTTTACAAAACAATGGGTATACCTATTGTTGTATGGGGAGTTTTTTTGGTCCTGCTCGCATCAGGAAGATGGATGCTTGTAGGGTATTATGACAAACACAAACATGACAAGTCGCTTGCACAATGGCACAGGCTCTTCTCCCGTCTGACGATCATTACCGCACTGGCAGTATCTTTATTGGGGTGGTACTTCATTCCCCATGCTGACACTGTCGACAGGCTGTTTATTATTGCTGCGCTGATGGGAGTTACCGGCGGTGCGATGAATTTACTGTTTCCTGACATTCGCATGATGCTTGTCTATGTCAGTATTGTACTTTTACCTTTGATCGTTACACTTTTTCTTATGGGAGGTGAACTCAATATATTATTGATGATCCTGCTGATTCTTTATTATGTCACGCAACTTATCATTGGGTATAACACCTACCGGCAAAATATGGATGTTATTGCCCATCAGCGGGCTGTCGATAAGGCAAAAAACCAACTCTATAAAGAGAGGGAAGCCCTTGAATATTTCTACAAACAGGCACCCATTGGGATCTATTTTTATGATGTGAACCTTGTTGTCACGGACTGTAACGATGCTTTTTTGGAACTTTTCCATTTAAGAAAAGAGGAGATTGTCGGTGTTGATCTGCATATTCTTCCTGATAACAGCCCCTTACATATTATGACAGATGCTCTTACCAAAGGGGTACAGCACTATGTCGGCCCCTACCATTCCCTAAAAGGGCTGCACTACTGGATTGATGCACAGGTGTTTCCGCTCCATGACAATAATAACAATGTTGTCGGCGGTGTTGTAATGATCGAGAACAAAACCAAAGAGCATGAAGCCAAAAGGATGCTTGAATACCTTGCCATGCATGATCCTCTCACAGGCCTTTCCAACCGGTATGGGTTCAAAGAGTATATGAAATCGGTCATCAAAGATAAAAAGCATCAAAACACCTGTTCAATGCTTTTCTATCTTGATCTTGACCGTTTCAAACAGATCAACGATTCCCTTGGACATACCTTTGGCGACCATTTGCTCAAAGCCATTGCCAAACGGTTGAAAGAGATTGTACCACCCGAAGCAAACCTGACACGGCTTGGGGGTGATGAATTTGTCATTGTACTGCCCTTTATCTCAGCAAACCCGAATGAGGCAAAAAGAAAAGCAAAAGCGTTTGCGGAAACGATACATGAAATATTTGAAACCCCATTCCACCTTGATGGCGTACGTCTTTACATCAAAAGCAGTATCGGTATTGTTCTCATAGAACCGGGGTTTGACAATGTCGATGAGATCGTCAGGCATGCCGATATCTCTATGTATCAGGCTAAAAAGAAAGGTGAGGATCACATCTCCTTTTACAATAATGAACTGGACAGGGAACGCAAAGAGGTCTTCGCACTCCAGCAGGATCTTATTCATGCACTTGAGCACGATACATTCGAACTCTATCTCCAGCCGATTGTCACCATTAATGACAATACGGTAAAAGCAGCAGAAGCACTGATACGATGGCGTCACCCTGAACATGGATTAATGCAGCCGATCGAATTCATTCCTCTTGCCATTGAGCTTGGTGTCATTGGTGAAATAGGGTGGTGGGTACTGGAGCAGGTCTGTCAAACCATCGATGCATGGAAAAAAAGCGGGGACTGGGATCTTGAATATATCTCTATCAACTTCAATGCCAAACAGCTGATTACGGAAGATTTTATTGACCATTTCTTTGCTAAGCTGGAAAAGTACAATGTAGATCCGGAAGATATCAAAATGGAAATTACAGAAACCTCTCTTATTGATAATTTTGCTTTGACACAGGAAGTGATCAGAGAGATGCAAAACCGCGGTATCAAGTGTGTCATTGACGATTTCGGCACCGGATACTCATCACTCTCCTATCTGAAAAAACTCTCCTTCTCTGTACTCAAGATCGATAAAGAGTTCATTTTCGATCTAGAAAACGATGAAGGTAACAAAACGCTGATTCGAACGATTGTTGAAATCGCCAGACAGTTTAACTATACCGTTGTTGTAGAAGGCATTGAAAAAGAGGAGCAGCGGGATATCATACGAAAGATAGATGACCGTCTCAGCTATCAGGGGTATCTGGTCAGTAAACCGATTCCGATAGAAACATTTAAAGAAGAATTTATTAAAAAGAAGAAATAAAAGAATGCAGCATGTCGATCAGAATACGATCTGACCGTCCTGCTGCCTACTTTGATGGGACGCCGCATGAACTAAGTCCATACGGCTACGCTCCGCTGAGGGACTTCTGCAGTCGGCTCACGCAGCTTTGCTGCTTTAAAGAATGCAGCATACCGATCAGAATACGATCTGACCGTCCTGCTGCATTCTTTGGATAATCCCCTTGGCTTTTTCGTGGCCCTGGTAGGCGGCTTTTCGGCACCACTCAATGGCTTTTTCTTTGTCCTCTTCACAACCGAGCCCAAGGTCGTAAAGCGCACCAAGGTTGAACTGTGCAGAGGCATTGCCTGCTTCAGCAGCCTTTTTGAAAAGAATAAAGGCTTTTCTTGGATCTTGTTCTACACCCCGTCCCTCTTTGTACATGGCGCCAAGGTTGTTGAACGCTTCAATGTTGCCGCGTTTGGCCGCTTCTTCATACCAGAAGGCTGCTTCGGAAAAGTTCTGTTCACAGCCGTCACCGTTTTCGAGCATCAGCGCCACTTCAAACTGTGCCAGAGGCACTTCACGGGTTGCTGCTTCAAGGTAGTTCGCAAAGGCTTTCTTATCATCCTTTTCCACACCCAAACCTCTGAAGTAAAGAAACCCGAGATAGTAGAAACTTGTCGGCTCTTTCTGCTCGGCCAGGGCAGAGTAGAGCACAAAGGCTTTGTCGTATTCTTTTGCCAATAGTGTGTTGTAGGCTTCCTGTACTTGTGCTTGCATCTTAGGCACCAAACCCTTTCAGCTCACTCTCGACTTTCTCGAGTTTCGCCTGCGCTTCTTCCAGCGCTTTTTTGTTTTCGGAAATGACCTTTTCGGGTGCATTGGCAACGAATTTTTCATTGTTTAGCATACCGCTTAGTTTTGCTATCTCTTTTTCAAGTTTCTCTTTCTGCTTTGTCAGCTTGCTGATGATGGCACTCATATCGATGTCATCGGTAGAGATCATACTCTCCAGTGAATCTGAAACGTCAGTCACACAGTTTGGCAGCTTCTCTTCGACAAATTCAACTTCATCGACTTTTGCCAGTTTTTCGATAAACGGTTTAAGCAGTGCAGTATCTACCGGTTTGTTGAACTTCACTGCCGCTTTTTCAATACGCTGGTTGCCTTTCTCGATGAGTGTCTTACAGCGTCTCAGAGAAACAATGGCTTCAATAGCAAGATTGAACTGCTCTGCGATATTTTCATCTATCTTGGTTACTTTCGGGTAGGACTTGACCATAATGGAAGTGCTCTCCTCAAGTTCCGTACCCGAGAGTCTCTGGTAGAGGTTTTCGGTAATGAACGGCATAAAAGGGTGCAGCAGTTTAAGTGACTCTTTGAAGATACTACCGAGCTCACCGACGCTCTCTTTGCTTGCTTTGCTTAGCTCGATACCCCAGTCACAGAACTCTCCCCACATGAAGCGGTAGAGTGTCGTTGCCGCGTCATTGAAGCGGTAGACATCCATGAACTCACGGGTCTCTTTGACAGCAAGGTTGAAGCGTGAGAGCATGTAGCGTCCCAGCGGTGTTTTGATGTTCTCCTGTGTCAGGTCTTCGAACGTATCCTGGTTCATCTGTAAGTAATTGGCTGCATTGAAAAGCTTGTTGGTGAAGTTACGGCTCTGCTCAAGCTTCTCTTCACTCAGCTTAATGTCACGCCCCTGAACGGCAAGGACAGCCAGCGTAAAGCGCAGTGCATCGGCAGAATACTTCTCTATCATTACGAGCGGATCGATGACATTGCCCTTGGACTTGCTCATCTTCTCGCCCTTTTCATCTTTGACGAGTGCATGCAGATAAATGTCTTTAAACGGCAGTTCACCGGTAATGTTGTCACCCATCATCAGCATACGTGCCACCCAGAAGAAGAGGATGTCAAACCCGGTAATGAGCAGCTGGTTGGGGTAAAACTCTTCCATATCGCTCTCGAACCACTTGAGATTTTTGAACGCTTCTCCATTGCCCCAGCCAAGGGTTGAGAACGGCCAGAGTCCGGAGCTGAACCATGTGTCAAGCACATCCTGATCCTGATGTATATTGCTCGAACCGCATTTGATACACTGGGTCGGCGTCTCACCCTCAAAGGCGAACTCTGCCCCACAGTCGTCACAGTACATGACAGGGATCTGATGTCCCCACCAGAGCTGTCTGGAGATACACCAGTCACGCAGGTCGTTCATCCATGCGTTATAGGAGTTGATCCAGTGGCTTGGGAAGAATTTCGCCTCGCCTGCGTTTACCTTTTCGATGGAGGACTTGGCAAACTCTTTTTTGACAAACCACTGCTTGGAGATGTAGGGCTCGACAACATTCTTACAGCGGTAGCAGTGGCCCACCTGATGCTGGTGATCCTCCACCTTTTCCACAAAGCCTTCGGCCTCGAGTTTCTCCATGATCTTCTCACGTGCCTCAAGGCGCTCCATCCCCTCAAACTCACCGCAGTGCTCGTTGAGGATACCGTTCTCATCAAAGATCGTGATGAATTCAAGATTATGACGCTTACCCACTTCGTAGTCATTGGGGTCGTGTGCCGGGGTGACTTTAACAAATCCGGTACCAAACTCCATATCGACATGCTCATCGGCAATGATCTCCACTTCACGGTCAATGAGCGGGAGTTTGACCTTTTTGCCAATGAGATGCTTGTAGCGTTCATCAGCAGGGTTGACCATGACTGCCGTATCACCAAAGTAGGTCTCAGGACGCGTCGTCGCTACGACCACCACGCCTGAACCGTCTGTCAGCGGATAGCGGATGTGGTAGAGTTTGCCCGCATGGTCTTCATACTCCACTTCGATGTCAGAGAGTGCGCCGTCATGGGTACACCAGTTGATCATGTAGTTGCCACGGACAATGTAGCCGTTGTCGTACATCTGTTTGAAGGCTTTCTTGACCGCATTGGCAAGCCCCTCATCCATCGTAAAGCGTTCACGGCTCCAGGCAGGGGAGACACCAAGCTTTCGCAACTGCTTGGTAATGGCATTGCCGGAGCTGTCTTTCTGCTGCCAGGCCCGTTCAAGGAATGCCTCACGTCCTATCTCTTCTTTGGTCGTCCCTTCCGCAAGCAGCTGCTTTTCAACAACATTCTGTGTCGCGATACCGGCATGGTCGGTTCCCGGCTGCCAGAGGGTTTTGTAACCGTCCATACGCTTGTAGCGGACAATAACATCTTGCAGGGTAAAGGTCAGCCCGTGCCCAATGTGCAAATGTCCGGTAACATTGGGAGGCGGCATCATGATACAGAAGTTCTTTCCCTCTTCCTGAATGGCTTCGTTGCCGCCTACTTCAAAATAGCCACGCTCTTCCCAGAGCTTGTAGTATTTTTCTTCTATCTCTTTGGGGTTGTATACGTTCTTCTTTGTTTCGCTCACAAATGATCCTTCTAAATCCGTACAATAGCGTAGCGGACGCATATAATTGTCGCGATTATACCCAAAGGGGACTAAAAGCCGGAATAGTTGGAGAAATCTTCTATCTAAAAATAAAATTCTGGAATTGTGGAATGCGGAACTACGCACTATTATATAAATGGATTCAAAAGGTGCGTGATTACGCACCCTACCTTATTTGGTATGCACTTGTTTAGATGCTACCTTCAACACAACATACCCCGCTATCCCAGAAAAGAGCGAGCCCAGCAGGATGGCGAGTTTGTCCGCGTAGGCAAAGAGGTCGGTATCACCAAAGGCGAGGGTGTCAACAAAGAGGCTCATGGTAAAGCCGATGCCTGTCAGGAGCGCTACACCGTAGAGCTGGAGCCAGGTACTGTCTTTGGGGAGTTTGGCAATACCTGCTTTTATGGCAATAAAAGAGAATGTGAACACGCCAAGCTGCTTACCGATGAAGAGTCCAGCCATGATGCCAAGGGGTACTGTCTCTTTCATGCCTCCCGGAGAGATGCCGCCAAGGTCGACACCGGCGTTGACAAAGGCAAAGAGCGGCAGGATGAGCAGGGCTACCCAGTAGTGCAGGTCATGTTCGAGCTGATGGGCGATGGAGAAGGTGTTCCCCTCTTTGTCTTTGGAACGAAGCGGAATAAAGAAGGCAAGTGCCACACCCGCAAGGGTTGCGTGCACACCCGACTTGAGCACACTCACCCATAGAATGACACCTACCATCATATAGGCGGCTTTGCGCACCACCCCCATACGGTTCATGATGAAGAGTACTACCAATGAGGCTGCAGCAACAGCGATGGAAAGCGTAGAAAGCTCCTGTGTATAGAAGAGGGCAATAATGACAATGGCACCCAGGTCATCGATGATCGCCAGTGCCATGAGAAAGATCTTCAGTGATACAGGTACACGTTTCCCAAGCAGGGAGAGGATGCCAAGGGCAAACGCAATATCTGTTGCCGTAGGGATCGCCCAGCCCTGCATGGCAAACGCATCGCCGCGGTTAAAAGCGATGAATACCAGTGCCGGTACCAGCATACCCCCGACAGCGGCAATGCCCGGCAGAGCTATCTGGGAAAGCGATGAAAGATGTCCTTCCATCACTTCACGTTTGATCTCCAGTCCTACAAGCAGGAAGAAGATGGCCATCAGTCCGTCGTTAACCCAGAGGAGAAGGGGTTTTGCAATGTGCAATGCCCCAATACGGATTTCCACAGGCGTATGTAGAAATCCCATATAGTAATGGGAAAGGGGACTGTTCTGTAAAATGAGAGCGGCAATGGTCACCACGATCAAAAGTATCCCGGGGAAAGCGTCTTTCTTGATAAAATCATGGATATAATGTGTCGTTGTCATAGTTACCTCTTTAGTAAGAATGGGTTATTGTAACAAAATTGCGTGTAAATGTTGACAAACGCAGCAGAATGAAATACAATATCTTCAAATTACCCTGAAGGAACAGAGATGAAAGAAAAAATTGAAAAAGTGATTAAAAAGATTGAAGATTCAGACAAGATCGATGCAGAGCAGAAACCTTTAATTATCCAAAAGATCAAAGAGTGGAAAGAGGAAGATGAAGCGATCAGTGAAATTGTACTGAAACTGGAAAACTGGTGGCTTGAGCTTGAACCGATCTTTGCGGAGATGGGACTTGTCTAAAGAGAAACCTGTCATTGAAACCCAATTTCTCAAAGAGAAGCACTGGGTACCCACCACACGAAGCGAGGCATTGAAGATCATTCTTGACGAAATGCCCCAAACCGATGCCGAACCGACACTGAACTATCTTCTTTCAGAAACAAAAAAAGGCATTACCGTAACCCTCGGTGAGTGCCGTTTCAGAGCCCTTCAGACAGCATAAACCCTAAAGTGCCAAAAAGCGGTTGCCGTCATCGGCAAATTTGATTTTCCCCTTGTAATATTTCCTGATTTCAGAAATCGTTTCCAGTTCTTTGCCGAGTGTCCGCATCATACGGTGTGACAGAATGAGTGTCTTGGGCTTTGCCGCCGCAGCGATCTTTCCAATGGTTTGGGGTGTCATATGCAGCTGTGCAGCCACACCTGTCGCCCCGTTGGGAACAGCATTGTGCATGACAAGTATGTTACTCTCTTTTGCCAGCTTCTCGAGAGTATGGTAGCTGCCGTTCATATCACCCGATATCGTGATACTCTTGTCTCCGATATTGATGCGGTAGGCAACAGCAGGGATCGGACCATGGTGGACACTCACAGCCTCAACGCTGATATTGTTTTCCGAAAAGAGTGTCTGTGGTGTGCGGCTGTCGGGTATGTCATTGGGCTCGAGACTGAAAGCTGCACGGCCATCAAGGAAATCCCCCATATACTCCCACGCACCTTTGCCGCTTTCAAAAAGTCTGAAAACAAAGGTAGAGGTGGCAGGCATCACATCATTGCCCTCGGGACCGTAAATAGGAAGGTTGCGTTTCCTGCTGCTGAAAAATGCCCCCTTTATCAGTGCCGGAAGATCGGAAGTGTGATCGATGTGCAAATGCGTCAGAAGTATGGCATCGAGGTCTTCGACAGACGCACCACTCTCTTCAAAACGCAGTGACGCACCACCGCCAAAATCGATCAGAAAGCGTGCCTTTCCATCCACCCATACCAAATAGGAAGCCGAAGCACGCTTGTCTGTAAGTTCAGGGCCGCCGGAGCCGAGTACCTGAAGGGTCACTTTTTTTGCCGGTTGCCCCATAAGCATCATCGGCAGCCATAAGAGTATCAGTAAAAGTCGGTATTGCATCGTCCATCCTCACTTTCCATACAGAGTACACATACCAAAGTATATACTATCCTTGTGAAAAGTTTGTGTAACAGGGAGTTGATGTGAAAGATTTTATGGCTGAATTTGGTGTGCTTGTCTCCTATCCGGCCAATAGTGTGCTCTTTTTGGCACGTTTGGCTGTTGCGTACGGCTTTACGATGCCTGCAATGATGAAGATTGAACAGATAGAGGCCACACAGGCCTGGTTTGAAAGCATCGGCATTCCGTTTGCTGCGTTCATGGCACCGTTTGTCTCAGCAATTGAACTTGCCGGTATTGTCCTGTTGACACTGGGACTTTTTACCCGTTTCATTTCGCTGCTGCTCATGTGTGTAATGGCAGGCGCTATTGTATTTGTACATTTGCAGCATGGATTTTCAACAGCAAACAATGGTTTTGAAATTCCACTCTACTACTTTTTGTTTCTCTTCATTTTTGCCACATTCGGCCCGGGAAAATACAGCATAGACTGTCTGATTATCAAGGAGGAGTGTCATGCCTAAAGATGCTGTGCTTGCCTATTTTTCCAACTTCAGTATCAACTGGAGTACACTGTTTACACTCCTTGCCGTCATACTTTTGCTTCTCATGGCTGCTACCGCCTTTTATGACCGCTATGTGCAGCGGAACAATCAGCTGTTGATCAACTATCCGCTCATTGGCAGACTGCGTTACCTTTTCTATATGCTGCGTGCTCCCATGCGGCAGTACTTTGGGGATGAAACGTTTTATGACTCTTTTGAAAAACTGCGTTGGATCAACAAAGTCGCAAGAAAAGAGAACCCCTATCTCTCCTTCTCACCCTCCAAACCCTATGCCAACATGCACACACTCTTCAAACATGCCAACACAGTACTGGAAACTGAAGAGGTTGACAGCCGTTTCAGTGTGACGTTTGGAAAAACACGTCCACATCCTTTCGTTAGCAGAAGCATCATCGGTCGGTCAGCCATGAGTGACGGTGCCATATCGCCTGAAGGAACACGTGCCTTTGCAAGAGGGGCTGCACTGGCGGGATTTCCCATCAATACAGGGGAGGGTGGCCTTACTTCCAACTTTCTTGCGACACTCAAATGCAGCGACTGCAATGCTGCCTATCTTGAATTTAAAAGAGGAACGCTCTTTGCAAAAAGCGTGTTCCGCACTTTATGCTTTTTGACCAATGAAGAGGTTGCACAGCGGGTCTACCGAAAAATGGTTGTTCGCCAAAAAGACAGAGGTACGTTCATTTTCGACCCGAACGGACTTGTGTTTTTCCGCATTGACTGGCGTGCACCTCTTTCGCTCTTCCCCGAAAAAGTTCCCGAAGGGCTGCCCGATATCGTTTTTCAGATAGGAAGCGGACTCTACGGTGTAAGAGACTCAAAAGGAGCATTCGATGAGGAACGCTACCAAAAAGTAATGCGTTTCTGTCAGATGACTGAAGTAAAGATCGCCCAGGGGGCGAAGCAGACAGGAGGCAAACTGCTCGCTGCCAAAGTCAGTGACGACATCGCCTACTACCGTGGCGTCAAGGCACATGAAGATCTCATCAGCCCCAACCGCTTTCCCTATGCGCCAAATGAAGAGGCACTTTTTGAGTTTACCCAACGGCTTCAGAAGCTCTCTGGAAAACCTGTCGGTATCAAAATCGTCATCTCCGACCGTGCACATTTCAAGCGTTATGCCGAAGTGTTGTCCACACGAAAAAAGGAGGGAAAAACACTTCCTGACTTCATTACCATAGACGGCGGTGACGGGGGTTCAGCTACGGCACCGCTTGAGATGATGAGCCGTATCGGACTTCCCGTCCAAGATGCTCTGCAGATTGCCGACAGCACACTTCATGCATATGGTTTGAGAAGTGACATACGCCTTGTCGCGGCAGAAAAGGTACTCACTGCCGACGATGTCATCGAACTGCTTTGCTGCGGGGCGGACTTTGTCAACATTGCAAGAGGGTTTATGATCTCTGCAGGCTGCATCAGGGCACGTGAGTGTTCGGGTGCGGGAGGGCGCAACTGTCCGGTTGGGCTTGCCACCATGGATGAGGGAAAACGCAGCAAGTTTTTGGTGATGGAGAAGTCCCGTCATATTGCCAATTATCACAACGCACTGATAGAGAGTATGCGTTCGCTGCTTGCCATTATGGGGAAACATTCTATTGACACACTTTCCATGGATGATCTCCAACCTTTACACACAAGGACTAAAGCTTAATTAGCATAATGATTTAACTTTAGTTAAACTTTTACTTCTATAATATGTACAATAAAACAGTAAAAAGGAGCAAATGATGCTAAAGAAAAAACTTACCCTCCTGGCACTTCCCCTTGTGGCAGCCGTATCACTTCAGGCACAAAGCCCGGTGAACGATCCGTTTAATGATCCTTTCTTTCAGGATCCGTTTGGAGATGACATTTTTAAAGAGATGAGTCAGATGCAGCAGAAAATGGATGAAATGTTCAGAAAAATGCAGCAGCGTATTAACCAGCGTTCGGCAAGACTGGTACACCCGGGCATGGGAATGTACAAACTCTCTGCGCAAAGCGAATTTACGGACAAAGGCGACCATTACGAACTGGTAACCAACATTCCTGAAAGCAAAGAGAACCATATCAACATCCGTACGGAAAACGGTATGCTCTCCATTACAGCAAAAATCGTCCATGAAGAACAGCAGAAAACCAATGGCATGGTCAGTACGTCAAAATCCATTCAGTCATTCCAGCAGGCGACATCACTGCCGGCAGATGCGGATGATTCAAAGATCAAAAGTGAATTTGTCAACGGTCGGCTGGTGATCATTATCGGGAAAAAAACCAAGGGCAATGCAGCTCATATCACACCGCTTCAATCTGCATCGTCCACACCGAAAGCAGTACCGGCTCAGCCGGCGGCTCCCAAAAGTGAAAAAATAGATGTAAGCAAACTCAAAAGAGAAGTACCCAAAGTTGATGAGAAGCTGAAAACCATTCAGCCTGCTGCAGCGGCACAGCCTGCCAAAAATGCCGCCAAATAAGGGTCTGTAAGGCAGACAAACCGTTAGGAGAAGAGCGGTTTTCCTCTCTTCTCGTACCATCCGGTAACTGCTTCCCACGCCTCCTCGGCATTTTCCGCATACACAAAGAGTCCTTTGTCTTCAGGGGCAATGGTTCCTTCTTCTACAAGAAAATCAAAATTAAGTATATTGTCCCAATGGTACCGAGAAACCAGGACAATAGGAATATGCGGGTTTTTCCCTGTCTGTACCAGTGTCAAAATGTCGAAGAGTTCATCGAGTGTACCGAATCCTCCAGGGAAAACCACCAATGCTTTGGCACGCTGCATAAAATGCAGTTTACGGATACCGAAGTAGTAGAAATTGAATGAAAGCTCAGGTGTAATGTAGGGGTTCGGTTTCTGCTCATGGGGCAGTTTGATGTTGAGTCCGATCGACTTGGCACCTACATCATGCGCACCGCGGTTCGCCGCTTCCATAATGCCGGGGCCTCCGCCTGTACAAAGTGTCACCTTGCAGTCATCGGGCCCTTTGCCGCTTTTGCCCACAAGCTGTCCGAACCGGCGTGCCTCTTCATAGTAGAGACTCTGACGCAGGGCAACCTGTGCCTTGTTGAGCTCTTTAAGAAGCTTCTCATTGACAGCATCTTCTTTGAGTGCTTTTTCAATGCGGTCGATCTCTTTTTGCGCTTCGCTGGTCGGTTTAATGCGGGCGCTCCCAAAAACAACCACGGTATGCTCGATGCCTGCTTTTTTGATTTTGACTTCAGCCTTTTCATAGTCAAACTGTAAACGGATACCCCGGGCTTCGTCCGATGTAAAAAAATCAGCCGATTCTTCAAAAAAACCATATTTGTCCTGCATTGTTTTCATCCTTTATAGTATTGATTTTCGGCTTAATTGTAACGTATTTGCATAAAAGCACTATGTTATCCAACTGACACTTTTGATGAAAAAAACGTGATATAATAAGCCTAATTGACGGAGACAAGGAGCAGCAGATGGCAAAAGTAGTATCCTACGGGGCAGCAGAAGTAGTGACCGGTTCATGTCACATACTGCAAATTGAAAATGGATCGACAGTCATGATCGACTGCGGCATGTTTCAGGGGAAAGAGGAAGATCGCAACTTTAATCCGTTCGATTTTGACCCTAAAACCATTGATATACTGCTTGTAACCCATGCACACCTCGATCATGTCGGGCGAATTCCAAAACTCATCAAAGAGGGGTTTATAGGAAAGATCTATGCCACTGCCCCAACGCGTGATCTTGCCGAAGTGATCTTGCTCGACAGTGCAAAGATCATGGAGGAAGATTACCAGACCCGTTACAAGAAGGCACAGCGCCGGGGTGAAGAAGAGGATGAGAGAGTACCGCTTTACAGTGAAGAGGATGTCAAGCATACGTTTGAACACGCCTGGCATATTGTTGAGTACGATACAACACTCAAACTTAACGATACCATCAAAGTGACCTACCGCAATGCCGGGCATATTCTTGGTTCGGCTTTCATCGAAGTTGACTACCATGAAAACGGTGTATGGCAGCGGGTGGTTTTTTCCGGTGACATCGGTAACGATACCGATATGGTCATGCCGCCGCTTCACCCCTGCAAACAGGCCGACTATCTCTATGTCGAATCGACCTACGGTGACAGAAACCACCAGAGCATCGATGAAAGTATCGATGAGTTCAAGCGTGTCATTATTGAGACCATGCAGCAGTGGGGGAATGTGATCATCCCTTCTTTTGCGGTGGAACGTACGCAGGAGATCCTCTGCATTCTCAAGCAGATGCATGACCGCAAAGAGCTGCCGCAATGCAAGATTTTTCTCGATTCCCCCATGGCGATGAAAGCCACCGATATTTACCGGAAATATGCCGAAGAGCTTGGAGAACACTGTCAGGAGTTCAAAAAAGAGACAGGAACGATCTTCGACTTCGAGGGGCTTACCTACACACTCGATGTCGAAGCTTCCAAAAAGATCAACGATTACGATCGCCGTACCATCATCATCGCCGGAAGCGGTATGTGTACCGGAGGGCGTATTCTTCACCACTTTAAAAACCGTCTGTGGAACCGTAAAAATGCCGTCATTTTCGTAGGCTATCAGGCTGTCGGCACCCTTGGTCGTGACATTGTTGACGGTGCACGATGGGTAAAAATATATAATGAAGACATCCTGGTGCGTGCTTCGGTACATACCATCAACGGTTTTTCTGCCCATGCCGACCAGCGCTCCATTCTACGGTGGGTTTCGGGCATTGACGGACTGCGAAGCATCCACCTGATACACGGAGAAGAGGACAAGGAGGTAATCTTGCGCAGTGTACTGACCAATGCGCTGAACATCAAAACCCATATCGTCGAACCGGAAGAGACGGTCTATCTTGGATAATACACAATGATTGAATACCTGATATCCCATTTTTCTTATACGATTCTTTTCTTTTGGAGTTTCCTCGAAGGAGAGATCGGCCTGGCACTGGCCGGATTTATGATCGAAAAGGGGAAGTTTGACTTTCCTACCGTTTTTATGATCACGTTCAGCGGTGCCATGATTGGTGACCTTCTGCTCTTTACGACCGGACGGCTTTTTAAAAAGAAAACCGAAGCACTGCTTCACCGTTACGACAAAAAACTGCAACGGGTAGAGAAGTGGTTTCGCCGTTTCGGCAGCTGGATTGTCGTCTTCGAGCGTTTTATTTACGGTACACATATCCCGGCACTGCTGATGCTCGGTGTTTCCGGATTTAACTTCTGGAAATTTTTACTGCTTGAGATCATCGGTGTAGCACTCTGGTCCGTAACCTTCACCTCACTGGGGTACTATTTCGGCCAGACCGTCATCGATCTGCTCAGCTTTACACAGCGCCACCTGACCATCGCATTTCTGGCGCTGCTGTTTTTCTATGGTATATATCTGTTACAAAAAGATGAAGAGGAGGAAGAAGCATGAACCCCTATGCAACCCTGATACTGCTGCGACACGGACAGAGTGTCTACAACAAACAGAACCTTTTTACCGGTTGGACGGATGTTGAGCTCAGTGAAGAGGGGAAACAGGAGGCAGAGCATGCCGGAGAAATATTAAAACGTATGGCACTCTTCCCCGATATTGTCTTTACCTCCTGGCTCAAACGTGCCATTCATACGCAGCAAATTGCACTTGCTGCAATGGCGTGGGAACATATTGACGCTGTAAGAAGCTGGCGCCTCAATGAGCGCCATTACGGAGCCTGGCAGCAACGCAACAAAGATACGGTCAAAGCAGAAGTAGGGGAAGCACACTTTCTTGCAGTAAGAAGAGGATATGACACGCCGCCACCGCCCCTGCCGGAAGATGACCCGAGAGCGGTACAGTTTGATCCCAAATATACCGGTATCGATCCTTCACTGTTGCCGAGGAGTGAATCTCTCAAAGATACCCATGCCCGGGTTAAACCCTATTTTGATTCAAAAATTCTCCCCTGTCTGAATGAGGGAAAAACAGTACTGGTCAGTGCACACGGAAACTCGCTTCGCGCACTGGTAAAAGAGATTGAACAACTCAGTGACGATGCAGTTGTATCGCTGGAGATCCCTACAGGGAAACCGCTTGTTTACCATTACAACGAACATCTTGAAATGATTGCCAAAATGAAACCTGATTGATCTATGTTAACTTTTTTGTAAAATGATAAAGTATAATAATTTATATGGTTTTGCATGCCAAATTACCGGCAGCCACTTAGATTTATGAAAGGAAACAAAATGCCTGAAACACCAAAAACCACAGAACAGACACCGGAAACAAACACGCAGACGGAAAAAACTTCCGATGCACCGGCTTCTGTCGCTGCGCTACAAGGTCTGAGCAGCGAAGAAGCCAAGAAGCGTCTTGAAAAATATGGTCCCAATGCAATTGAAGAGAAAGAAGAGAGCTGGCTGCACCGTCTCTTTAGACGTTTCTGGGGGCCGATCCCATGGATGATCGAAGTTGCCGCCATTCTCTCCGCAATGGTTAAACACTGGGAAGATTTTACCATCATTACCATTTTACTTCTGGTCAATGCCATTGTAGACTTTTATCAGGAGTCCAAAGCGCTCAGTGCCCTCAAAGTACTCAAAAACAAATTGGCACGTAAAGCACTTGTACTGCGTGACGGCAAGTGGCAGCAGATCGATGCCAAAGAGATCGTACCCGGCGATATTGTCAAAATAAAAATTGGAGACATTGTTCCAGCAGACATCAAATTGCTTCCCGGCGGTGATTTCCTTCAGGTAGACCAGTCAGCATTGACAGGTGAATCACTGCCCGTTACCCGAAAAACAGACGATACGGTGTATGCTAACGCCATTATCAAAAAAGGTGAAAACACCGGTATTGTACTTGAAACAGGTGAAAATACCTACTTTGGAAAGACTGTCAAGCTTGTTGCAAAAGCGGAAAGTGAACAGCGCAGCCACTTTCAGGAGATGGTCATTAAAGTAGGGAACTTCCTTATTGCGGTAACACTGGTAATGGTCTCCATCATTATCTATTTGGGTATCAGCCGCGGTCAAAACATTCTTGACCTTCTTGAGTATGCACTGATTCTGACAGTTGCAGCCATTCCTGTTGCACTGCCGGCCGTATTGACTGTCACCATGGCTGCCGGTGCAAAACTTTTGGCAAATATGCAGGCTATTGTCAGCCGTCTTTCCGCCATTGAAGAACTGGCAGGTATGGATGTACTCTGTTCGGACAAAACCGGAACACTGACACAAAACAAGATGACCATCAACGACCCCTATACCGTCGGGGATATCAGCAACGATGACATTATCTTTTATGCAGCGCTGGCCTCCAAAGAGGAGAATAACGATCCCATCGAAGTCCCCATCTATACCTATCTTAAAGAGCACAATCTGTATGAGAAACTGAAAAGCTATACACTTGAAAAATTTACACCGTTCGATCCGGTAAGCAAACGTACCGAGAGTGTGCTCATTCATGACAAACAGACCATTCAGGTGACCAAAGGTGCACCACAGGTGATTATTGAAATGTGTGATGAGACAGCCTTTGACAAGAAAGCCGCATATGCACAGGTTGAATCGTTTGCACAGAAAGGCTTCCGTACGCTGGGTGTCGCATGGAAGGAGGTCACAGAAGAGAAGTGGCACTTTATGGGGCTTGTACCGCTTTATGATCCGCCAAGAGAAGATTCCAAGGAAGTCGTTGCTGATGTGAAGGCACACGGAGTAGCAGTAAAAATGGTTACGGGAGACAATGTCGCCGTTGCCAAATATATTGCAGGGCTCCTCGATATCGGGGATGATATCCGGGATATCAAAGCGCTTAAAGGGGAGAGTACAGAAGAGTACGTTTTCCTTGCAGAGGTGATTGCCGAAGCACTTTACAAAAAGCTTGAACCTGAAAAAGTTACTGACGAAGCGGTAAAACAGTTTGGCGAAGAGATCAGCAAAGAGGTACAAAAACTGCTGATGAACCGTCCGTTGCCAAAAGGTAGCATCAAAGAACATGAATCAGACATCATCAAAGCCATTGAAGAAGCAAACGGCTTTGCACAGGTCTTCCCGGAAGACAAATACTTCATTGTCGACAAGCTCCAGAAAGCAGACCATATTGTCGGTATGACCGGAGACGGGGTCAACGATGCGCCGGCGCTGAAAAAAGCAGACTGTGGTATTGCTGTAAGCGGTGCGACCGATGCGGCACGTGCTTCAGCAGACCTTGTACTGCTTGCACCTGGTCTGAATGTCATCAACAATGCTATCAAGATCGCACGTATCACATTTGAGCGTATGCAGAGCTATACGATCTACCGTATCGCTGAAACGATCCGCGTCATTCTGCTCTTTACACTGACCATTTCGATCTTTGACTTTTATCCCATCACAGCTATAGAGATCATCCTCCTTGCACTCTTTAACGACCTGCCGATACTTGCTATCGCATACGACAATACAAAACTGCGAAAATATCCGGTACGGTGGGACATGAAAGAGGTACTGGTACTTTCAAGCTGGCTTGGGATTGCGGGTGTACTTTCATCGTTCCTGCTCTTCTGGCTGGTCTATTATGTCTGGCAGGTCAATGCAGAACTGACACAGACGATCTTCTTTGCGAAACTGATCATCGCAGGGCACGGTACACTTTACAACACAAGACGTGACGACTGGTTCTGGAAACGTCCATGGCCAAACCCCATACTTTGGAACGCTTCGCTTTGGTCTGCAGTAGCGGCCGTGATCATTGCTGTCTACGGTTTTGGGCTTATCTATCCGATGGGATGGGGCTGGGCACTCTTCCTCGTAGGCTACCTCTTTGCATGGTTCCTCTTCAATGACGTAGTCAAGATGCTGGTACTCAACTATTACCGTAAACGCGGAAAACTGGATATTTAGGGAGATAGAAATGAAAAAAGAAACCAAACAGATGAACCGACGCCAGATGCTCAAACTGACTGCCGCTGCCGGAGCAGGAGTGGTACTGATGGGGAGTGAGGCAAGCGCCAATGCTCCCAAGGCAAACAGTAAAGATGCCATCAGTAAAAAAAACCCGCTGCACATTGCCATTATCGGCGGCGGTATGGCAGGAACAGCGCTCTCATACCGTTTGAGCCGCGCCATTACCTACCCTGTCATTACGCTCTATGAACCCCAGGAACGCAGCTGCTGGTACCAACCCGGACTCACGATGCTTGGTACCGGATTGTGGCCGATCGCTGACCTCTCCTACGAGCGTGACAATTATATTCCAATGCATGTCACCCTCAAAAAAGAAGCGGTCAGTGCTATTGATCCTGAAAAACTGCGTGTTACAGAAGCTAACGGCAAAGAGGTGCACTATGACTACATTATTATTGCTACCGGACTGCAGCTTGATTTTGATGCCATAGAGGGTCTGGGAAGCAACATTACTTCCCTTGAACGCATGGACACGCTGCCGGCATGGATGAATGACGAAGCTATTGGCAGTGTCTACTACCTGCATGGTGCTTTTCGCCTTTCACTTCAACTTGACAAAGTTGTACAAAAAGCGCAAAAAGCTTCCAAAAAGGAGAAACTGCACGTTTACTTCACCCAGCCGAACGCCCGAACCAAATCGCCGGCTGCGGCCAAAAGTATTCTTTTGACCCTTACACAGCGGCTTGAAAAAGCAAATCTCCGTGACCGTGTAGCAATCAGCTTTGTAACAGAAGACGGGAAACTTTCTGAAAATAAACACTATAACAAACGCTACCGTACACTTATGAAGAAAGAAGGGATTAGTGTTATCACTGACAGACTGATAGCCATTGATGCAGCCAATCAAAAAGCAACGTTTGAAAAAGAGGGAACACTGCCCTATGACTTCATACACATTACCCCACCGATGAAAGCAGCCGACTTCCTCGAAACTGCCGGTCTGCTCGATGAAAACGGTCTGGTCAATGTCGACAAAAATACACTGGAACACAAAGCGTACCCAAAACTCTTCGCCATCGGTGACGTTGCAGGATGCGATACCCTCAAAAGTGCTTCTGCCATCAATGAGCAGGTCAAGATCATCACTGATACGGTTCGTGCGATTGATGAGGGTGAAAAACCCAAGGCTCACTATGACGGATACGGTTCAGACACAATGCTGTGTTCGGAAAAAAAGGCAGCCATGATAGAAGCGTGGAACTACAAAGGAAACCCCCTTTCACCCCTGATAAGCCTCGATCCGATGCAGTGCCACGGTATCTACTGGTACACTGCACTCTATCTTTCCAAAAGTTACATCATGCAGGGTGTCCTGCGCGGCTGGGCATAGGAAAATAAAATGAAAAAATCGATTTACAAAAAAGAGCTCTATGAACTACAGGTGGAACTGGTAAAGTTTCAAAAGTATGTCATTGAAAAGGAGATTGCCGTCTGCCTCCTCTTTGAGGGGCGTGATACCGCAGGAAAAGACGGTACTATCAAGCGCTTTACAGAACACCTCAGCCCCAGGGAAGCACGTACCGTCGCCCTTGGGAAACCCAGCGACAAAGAGACGAAGTCGTGGTATTTTCAGCGCTATGTGCCGCATCTGCCGAGTGAAGGTGAAATTGTCTTTTTCAACCGCAGCTGGTACAACCGGGCCGGGGTAGAGAAAGTCATGGGATTTTGTACAGCCAAACAGTACAAAACCTTTATGGAAGAGGTAGGCAGTTTTGAACAGATGCTGACACATTCTGGTATCCGGTTTTTCAAATACTACCTCGATATTTCCAAAAAGGAGCAGAAAAAACGTCTTGAGGCACGCAAGACCGACCCGCTCAAACAGTGGAAACTCAGCCCTATTGATGCAAAGGCTCAGGAGAAATGGAAAGCCTACTCCAAAGCCAGGGACGCGATGTTCAACAAAACCTCGTTTGTCTACGCCCCCTGGTATGTTGTCCATACCGATGACAAAAAAGAAGCACGTATCAATGTGATGAAACATTTTCTCAGCCAGAACAACTATCCTGACAAGCGTGAAGAACTGCTTCTTTACGACCATAATATTGTCTGCAAGTTTGACCCGGTCTGCTACGATAAAGGGATGATAGCACCATGAGTCTTTCTCCCGACCTTATCCATCTGACAGTAACAATTGTTTTCAGTTTTCTGGTCGGTATGGAGCTTCGTACCTACCGGGAGCAATACCATGCCAAAGAAGAAAATCTCTATTTCGGTACGGCACGCACCTATACCTTCATCGGTATTCTCGGCTATCTTTTCTACAAACTCGACCCTTCCGGCCTGAGTGTCTATATAGCCGTAATGATGGGACTTTCGGTACTCTTTGCCATGCTTTACTGGCACAAACTGGGGAAGGGCAAGTCAAGTATTCTGCCCTATGTAGTGATGCTCTCGGTATATAGCTTTGGTCCTCTGACCGAACGCTTCCCTCTTTGGATGCCTTCACTGCTGTTCGTACTCATTATCTTTCTGCTCAACGCCAAACAGTCTCTCCACCACTGGGGAGAAACAATCAATATGCATGAGTTTGAAACACTGGGAAAGATGGTACTGCTCTCTGCTGTTATCCTTCCTTTGCTCCCCAATACCAATACCATTCCCTATCTGCCTATTTCACCTTTTAAAATATGGCTGGCGGTAGTGGTTATTTCAGGCATAAGCTATGGCGGCTACCTGGTGCAAAAATACCTTTTCCCCTCCAAAGGCTATTTTCTGACTGGCATTTTCGGCGGTACCTACTCTTCGACAGCAACAACCGTTGTCCTTGCACGAAAAGCAAAGTCAGGGGGAGACAATCCGGTCATCGATGCTGCCATTATTGCCGCAACATCCATGATGTACCTTCGGTTAATTGTTGTAGCCGGTGTCTTTAACTTCACCGTCGCCAAAATATTGATTCTTCCCTTTGTCACCTTGTCACTGGCGGGGCTCTTATTTTCCCTTTTCTACTTGAGACAAAAAAAACAAGAAACCAAACATGCTGAATTTGCAGATAAAAACCCGCTGGAGCTGGGTACCGCCTTTCTCTTTGCCGGTCTTTTTGTACTCATGATGATTATTACCCATTTTGTCATCAGCCACTACGGGAACAATGGATTGCAGGTACTCTCATTTGTGGTCGGGTTTACAGACATTGACCCTTTTATTCTGTCTCTTCTGACAGGGAAATATGCCGTTGGCCAGCATGAACTGGTTGCGGCCATTATGATAGCCGCAGGCAGTAACAACCTCCTCAAAGCACTGTATGCTGTCTGGTTCGGCGGCATCAAGGGCGGCATCCGTTCTGCTGTCTGGGTTTCACTACTGGGAGTCGCTACCATCATTTGGGCACTGTACGGTATGTAGTGTTCTCCACTACACCGTTCAGTTGAAAAGAAACCTTGGCAAGCGTGCCGGACTATATCTCCCCTTGCAGAAAATGCTCAAATACCTGTGTAACCAGCGCAATGCGCTCCTCAAAACTCTTTTTACTCGCTCTCTCATGCACCGTGTGATCGCCGTCACCGTAAGGGCCCCAGCCGTCAAGGGTAGGAACGCCCTCTGACGCGATGATGTTCGCATCGCTTACACCACCGCGTTTTTCGGTAGGAAGGGCAGTGTTGCAAAGGGTTTCTATCTTTTTTACAAAAGCTGCCTGCTCGGGAGTAGGCTGCATCACATCACGCTGGATGCCGCCGGAGAGTTTGGACTCTGTTCCCTCGACATAAGAGGTATTGACGATCTCATCGATGGCTTCAAGAACCCTGTCTCGCTCGTCGGTGGTGGTATAGCGCAGTTCGAAGGTAAGTTTCGCTTTGGGCGAGATGGTGTTGGCACCGATGCCACCCTCTATTTTGCCGACATTGACGGTGGTCTGCTTTTCAAGGTCGGTCAGGGCAACAAGTTTTTGCAGTTTAATCGCCGCTTCGAGATTGGCATCTGCCCCCTTGTCGTAGTGGTTTCCCGCATGCGCAGCGATGCCCTCAATATCGATGAAGAAGGTACCTACCCCCTTGCGCCCGATGACTACTTCATCGTGTATACCTGCCGCTTCAAACACCATGCAGTAGTCATACGCCTTTGCCAGTTTGGCCGAGAGGTGTTTGCTGTCATCACTGCCGGTCTCTTCATCGCTGACAAGCAGGAAGTCGATGTTGTGGATTGCTCCAAGCTTTTTATGGACGTTGCGGAGTGCCTGGAGAGCAACGTAGTTGCCCCCTTTCATATCACACACCCCCGGACCGTATATCCATTCGTCATCCTCTTTGAATGTTTCGAAAGTACCCGGAGGGAAAACGGTATCCAGATGTCCGAGCAGCAGCAGCTTTTTACCCTCTTTTTGGGAAGCAGCAAGGTGCAGGTGGTCTCCAATCTCTTCTCTGGGATATCGTGTAAGTGTATAATCAAGTTCTTCTAACCAATAGGCAAAAATTTCGCCGTTTTCATCGACACCTTCCTTATTTTTTGTCCATGAGTTGATCTCGATGATCTTTTTAAGTTCGTTAAAGTCCATACTGCCGCTGCCTTCTCTTAAATGTTGTGATTTTGTTATGATTCTCTGAAGATATTTTAATAAAATATAGTAAAATAAGAGATTAAATTACAAGGATGGTCGAATGGGTAGAAAGATCGGAATGTGGATGTATAAAAACGGCGGCGGTGACAAGATAGAGCAAAAAATGGTAAAAAAGCTCAAAGAGCGCGGTATCGAAACGGTAACCGATCTCAATCTGCGTCATGCTGTAGCCAAGAAGGGGCATATTTATCACGGCAAACGCAAAGTCGACAAACTCGATCTATTCTTCTCCTACAACGCCGGCGAACAGACACAGTACCAGGTCTTTTTGTACCAGGCACTTGCACGCGTTATCCCGACTGTCAACTCTTACGAAGCGTTCGCGTTGACCGAAGACAAATTCCAGACCTCCTATCTGCTGCAGCAAAACGGTGTAGCCACACCGGAGTTTCAACTCTGCCACAGAGACGATACAGAGCATCTTCAGCGTATTATGAAAAAATGGAAAAAAATGGTCTATAAGCCGACCGACGGCTGGGGCGGTGTAGGGCTTACAAAAATAGAGAATGAAGAAACACTCAATATGCTGCTTCCCTTCCTCAACCAGACCGACCTGCGCTTCTTCTACGTCGAAAAGTTCGTCGAGTATGACAATACCGACTTCCGTGTCGATATTGTAGACGGAAAGTTTGTCGGATGCTACGGCAGAAAAGCGAGCAAAAGCGACTGGCGCACCAACGTCACAAGCGGCGGTTCGGTCTTCAAACGCGAGCCAAACGACGAGATTATCGAACTTGCGATCAAGGCAGCCAAGGTGTGCGGTACGGACATTGCCGGAGTGGACATCATCTACGATCTTGAACGAGAGAAGTATGTGGTACTGGAAGTCAATGGCATTCCGGCCTTTGCAACACCGGAGCAGGAGAAGATGGGACTGGACTTCAACGATCTCAAGATCGACCTTATTGTTGACCTGATCGACCGCAAGACAAAGAAGAAAAAGAAAAAGTAGACGTCTAACAGCTGCAAAGAGACGTCAGGAACAAAAAACACTAAACAAAAAGGGGACACCATGGCAAAAAAGAACAAACAGCAAAAACTACCAAAACTCGGATTGCTCTATCTTGACCACGTATTGAGATTTTTCGACAAAAGTAACTTCAGAGGCTGGCCTGACAAAATAGAGACTGTCGTCTACCATTGGAAGAACGACAAAGACCGCTTCATCAGAGAAGTCAAACGCAAAAAAATCGACGTACTCATCGGAAACATTCCCGCTACTGCATATGAAACGTTCCGTGAAATTGCAAGAGAACTGCCGCATGTACAGTTCATTCCGTCACTCGATACGCAGTTTGCCAACAAATCCAAAGAAAATGTAACCCGTTTTGCCTGGAAATATAACATCCCTGTGCCCAAAACCTATATTTTCTACGACAGAGAAAAGGGAATGAAATTCATCGAAGAGACAACGTACCCAAAAATCATCAAAAAAAGTTACGGTCCCTCCAACTACGGCGGATACTTTGTCCACAAGGTAGACTCTGCCAAAGAGGCCAAAGAGCTGCTTGAGAAGAAAAAGTACAACCCCATCTATATGCAGGACTTCGTCCCTATGGAAGCGGATGTGCGCGTAATGCTCATTGGCCACAAACCGGTGTGTGCCTTCTGGAGACGTCCGCCCAAGGGTGAGTGGCTGACCAATACAAGCCAGGGCGGGAGCATGGACTATATGGATGTGCCAAAAGAGCTGCTTGACCTTGCTGTCAAAGTTTCCAAAGCAGCCAATGCCGAGTACTGGGCATGTGACGTAGCAGTAGGCGAAGACGGCAAATACCGCATTCTCGAATGTGCAACGGCATTTGCGGCATTTCCGTATATTCGTGACTGGATCGGGCAGTACCTGATGTGGAAATTCTCCAACGGACGTTTCCCTCTGCCGAACATTCCACTTTACAACTGGGAAGAGCTTGGCAAGATGGATGCAAGTGTGCTGCGTACTCTTCGCTACATTACCTTTGGGCGATACACACCAAGCTACGACGGTGCTTTCTTCCTTGACAAGAAGACCAAAGAGACGGAAGAGGGTGAAATGTACCTGCATGAGCTTGACAGCCTTTACCCCATGCTCAACACTTATACCAGAACCAAAGAAGAGTGGCCAAGCGAAAAGTGGAATTTCCAGGACAATTACGGCAAAACCATTGAGAAGGTAAGTGCAAAGAAAAACCCCAAATATGACGATGACGATGAGGGGGCTCAGAGTGAAGCACAGGAGAACATTATTGAACTTTCCGAGAAAAAGGTGAAAAAACTGCTTACATCCGTCGAGGGAATCGGAGAGAAGAAGGCAGAAAAGATCATGAAAAAATTCGACACCGCTGAACTCGTACATGCCCTTGAAACTGCTCCTGAAAAAATTGGGGAAGAGTTCTCCTGGTTCAAGGAAAAATTCACCAAAAGACTGCTTAAAGAGTGGAAATCATTCAAAGATAAGCTCTAAAGGTGTACACTTCGCCGATTTTTTCTTCTGCAACCCAGCTTCCGGGTGCAGAGAAAGAACCCTTTTTTATTCCAAACCACTACCGTAAAGGCTGCTAACGATGAAGAACCAGTATATGTCTTATCAGGAGAGTCTTGACTTTCTGCACAGAATGGAAAAAGAGTATCCTGACCTGATAGAAGTCATCAAGATCGGTACGACATACGAGGGGCGTGACATTGTCCTGGCCAAAATCTCCAAAGAGGTTGAAAAGGCAGATGAGAAACCGGCACTGCTCTACACCGGTACGATCCATGCCCGAGAATGGATCGGTCATGAACTTGCACTGGAGTTCATTAAACATGTGGCTGAAAACCAGGATGTCAACCCCGTACTTGAAAAGGCACTTCAAGAGTCGACACTCTACATGGTACCCTGTCTCAACCCGGACGGATATGAATATTCCCGAAAACACTTCTCTTTCTGGCGTAAAAACCGTAGAAAGAACCATGACGGTACTGTTGGTGTCGACTTGAACCGCAACTTTTCCATCGGATTTAAAAAGATCAGTAACACATCCTCCAATGTCTACGGGGGCGAAGAGCCCTTTTCCGAAGCCGAAACACGCGCTATCAAAACGTTTGTCGATGCACATGAAAATATCACCATTGCGCTGGACTACCACTCTCAGGGGAACGTTTTTTTCCCGGCACACAAGTTCAAACATGAAGCGGAAATCGACGGGACAGATATGAATGTCATTGCTGCAAACATGAATGATGAGATCGAAAAGATTACCGGACGCCGCTACGGTATCCACCGCGGCAAACCGCCTGCGGCACTCATCAGCGGAAGCGGACGGGAGTACTATTATTCCCGAGGCATCAAGGCACTGGTGGTGGAAGTAGGGACAAAGAATATCCCAGACTATATGAAAAGTATGAGCAGCAGTGTACACGAAAATATTCCCGCACTCATCCGCACCTTCTCCGAAGTGGTCAACTTTTCAGAGTATGCACCGCGCCGTGTAGATGAATTCAGTGTAGAGTCAGTCTCCGATACAAGCGTAACACTGGTGTGGAAATATGAAAAACGTGACGATATTTTCTTTGAAATTTACCGCAGCACCAAGGACAAAGATGCCTGTGACGAGCGTACAAGAGTAGGGATCGCGGGGGATCACACGTTTACCGACACCGACCTGGAGAGTTCAACGAACTACAATTACACCATTCGTGCCGTCAGCAAAAAAAGTGGTTACAAATCGGCATTTGCTCCCGTTGTCAAAGCGCGTACAGCATTGGCTGAAGATGAGTTCTTCCGTTTTCTCTTTGCAACCAAAGAGGGTACAGGCTATGTGGGGCAATACACACAGGAGACCAACCGCGCACACTTTGGGAACAACTCACTCTTTGTGGGCATTAACAAGTCCAAAGGTATCTGCGACTCGGTTGTCAGTTTCGACCTCAGCTCCATTCCGGACAATGCCGTCATCAAATCGGCACGCTTCTATCTCTACCCGATGAACCGTGTGGGCGCAAAAATCGAAAAGTTCGGGCAGTGGGACCTCAGTCTGCTTGAACACGGCAGTTTTAGTGAGATCAGCGACTTCAACGAGATAGAAAACGCCAAAGCAAAGGGAATCATCGGCCAGGCGATCAAGTCGCGTCAGCTGACACAGGGCATCTGGAACTTTTGGGAGTTTTCGCAGCGTGAGTGCCAGCTGCTTGAAGAGGAGATCGCCAGTAAGCAGGCTGTATTCCGCATCGACGGCCCAAAGTACCTCCCTGACGGTGAAGATAGCCAGATGATGCAGTTTGATATTGGATATGGCAAGTTTGGCGGCGGCATCCACTACCGCCCGATGCTTGATATCAAGTACACCATCGAAAATGAAAAAATCAAGCTGCCGACTCAGGAGAGAGCGACCATCGCGCGAGAGGGTGTAGAGGAAAATGTGCTCAAAAGCGGCTTCGACAGTGAGGGCAACAAGGTCTACGGCTATCTGAATTTCGACCTTTCCAAACTTCCCGAGCATGAGAAGACGATGATCATCCAGTGTGCGCTGCGAATTCGCAATAAAAATACGTTCAAAAAGAAGTCCGATGTACGTTTCTATGTCGAGCTGGTCGAGCTTGACGAGGTAGGCACCTACGAAGATATCAAAAACCGTGAAAAGATCGAATACATCGGTTACGAAGTGGCCGAAAGCGATCTTAATGCCAAAGAGTATCAGTATTTCAATTTTGATACGCTCTCCAAACAGGTGCTCGACCAAATGCACCAGGAGGGCAAAACCCTCAAGCTGGTCATCAAACCAACCTCTGCACTGGGGGCTAAAAACCGTATTACCGAATGGGCAGATGATGCCGAACTGGTGGTCAAGTACATTCCAAAACGCCGTCATCCGGTCGCACCTGTCGAGCATGTTCAGATAAGCAAAGAGAAAAAAATGATCAAATTGACCTGGAACAAAGTTGATGACGAAGCACTCAAAGGCTACTATGTCGTACGTAACAGTTTCCATCCTCCACGCCACTTTATGGACGGGGTGAAACTCTATGGAGGCAAAGATACCTGGACATACGACAACTTCGGATCGTTCGACAAAGAAAAATACTATGCAGTATTTACCTATGACGATGTACCCAACTTCTCAGAAGCAACTGTGGTACGTTACGATCCTCTGGAGAAGTATTGACACTTTCTTTGTAGAGCGTACTGCTTTTCCCTCTCCTTTTAATTTTTAATATAATTATTTTATAAAATAAATTTATTTTATTTTAAAGTTCTCAACTGTACACTTGGGTATCAAGCTATTGTGAAAGGTGGTACCCAATGCAGACACAGAGCTACGAAAGCCTTTTGGCAGAAAATGAACATTTAAAACATTTGATCTTTCAGTTTAAAAACCTGCTTGATTCCATCCCTGATCCTGTTTTTATGAAAGATGAACATTTGCGATGGATCTATGGAAACCCTGTTATTTTAAACCTATACAACATTGACAAAGACAATTATGTCGGCAAAACCGAAGACCAGCTTCTTCCAGAAGAGTTTGCCGAATCCTGTATGGAGAGCGACAGGAAGGCGGTTGCAAAAGGAAGTATCAGCAAATCCGAAGAGTGTGCACGTGATCCTGAAGGCAAACTTCATTTTTATGAAGTATTCAAAGTGCCCTCCTATCATCATGAGACCGGCGCATTTACCGGACTGATCGGTGTGGGAAGGGATATTACCGAACGCAAGGAAGCGCAGGAGGCACTTGAAGCAGAAAACAAAAAACGCAGAGCGAATGAAATACAGCTTGCCCACTTGACAAAAACACTTGAGGAACAGGTACACAAACGTACAGCGGAACTTGAGGCAGAAAAGGCCAGTGCGCTTAACCTGTCCTACATAGATACGCTGACAGGACTCAATAACCGACGTGCCTTTTTTGAAAAAAGCTATGTCATTGACATCAATGCACGCAACCGCAATTGCGGCTATGCGGTTATCATTTTTGACATTGACTATTTCAAACAGGTCAATGATACCTATGGACATGCCGTAGGCGATGTTGTGCTGAAGCAAAGTGCAAATGTTATCAAAGCAAATTTAAGGGCTACCGATATTGAGGGACGTATCGGCGGGGAAGAGTTTGCAGTCACACTCGTGGATACTTCGCTGGAGCAGGCAATGAAGATAGGCAAAAAGATCTGTGAAAAGATTGCACAAACCCCCATGGGCACACATGCCATCAATGTCACATGCAGCTGCGGAGCAAGTACCTATCACCCAGAGGCAGAAACATTTGAGGCAGTCCTTGCCAAAGCGGATGAAGCACTGTATTCGGCAAAAGCATCCGGAAGGAACCAGGTTTCCGGTAAAGCATTTATTTAATAGGAGTTTTTAACTCCTATTTAAAAGCCGCTATGCTATACTCACTCTATGATGAACGAAAAACCGACACTCAAATCGCTGCTTGAAACTTCTGCAGGCAAAAAGCTGCTGCTGCTTGGCAAAGAACAGATATTTACCCAAAAAGAGATTGCCCGTTTTTTAAAACGTTTTAAAGTCACACCGGTGAAATACCTTGAAGAGGGAGTCGTCGGCGTGATTGAAAACCACCGGCTCAACCCTGTTGAAGAGGATATTTCCAACGAGGCATATGAACAGAAACTGCCTATTTACAAACTGAGTGTGTTCGAACAGCTTCTTTCAGAAGAGATAGACGACGATGCACTCCTAATGGCGATCAAACTTGGCAACGACCAGGAACGCATAGTGCGGCTGCTTGGCAACGAACATCTCAGCAATGCACTCTTTGTACGCCTATTGAAACTCTACACCTTTCATACTGAGGAGGAGGACAACAGGCAGGACAGAGATGTCATTATGTTTACGCTGCGCCGCTACATCGATATCAAACCCAATGAAGAGGATTTGCTCTACAGCTACCTGACACTGCGCCGCCTCGCCACTGAAGCGACTGACCCGGAACTGCTCAAAGCGCTGTTGTATTTTCCCAATTTCGAATTTCTCATCCGTGGCAGAGAGAAGGTTACCCTGCAGAAGACAATTGCCCGAAACCCGTTTATTGACGAAGAGACGGTACGCAAACTTCTTGCAACACGCAAAGTTGCCGTTGCACGTGCACTGGCAGGAAACAGTGTCATCAGCAATGAAGTGCAGAAATATCTTCTTTCTCAAGATGACGAAGCTATCGATATGGCGCTTGCTGTCAACAACACCATTGACAAAACAATATTCGATGCGCTCCTGACGCGTGGCAATGAAGCAGTATCGCTTCTTCTCATACATCAGCCCATCGATGCCTCACGCTTTGAAAAAGTACGAAAATCCGGCATCGATGCGGAACAGTATGCACTGCTGGGCGCGAATGAAATGCTTGACACAGATGTCATTGAATCGTTAGCCGCGATGGAAAACAAAGCACTTTGGCAGATGCTTGCCGGCAACAAAACGATTCCTGTTCAAGTACTTGCATCACTGTACGAAAAAGGCGGAAGGGAAGTGTATCTGGCACTTGCAAAAAATCCGGCTGTGCCGGAAGCCATCCTTGAAAGTCTCTATGAGCGTGCAGCGGATGACACAGAGATGCTTGCCGCACTGGCACACAACCCCTCTCTGCCCGAAGCAAAACTGCGTGCGCTTTTTGAACGTGACAATTTCGAGATCAACCGCGGTCTTGCCACCAATGCCGCTCTGCCGCCTGAGCTGCTCGACGTTCTTAAAATTGACACGCGCCTGCAGAACGAACTGGCACAGAATGAGCAGCTTGCCAAATCTTATGAGGCGGTACTAAAACAAAACAAAGCAATGATGAATGTCTAATGAATGAGGAACGTGCAATGAATAACCGAATGAGTAATGTAGGGTGCGTAGCCACGCACCACAAAAGGTATACAGAATGAAAGCAAGCAATATTACCAAAGTCATAGACAAACTCATAGAGCGCAAACTGCCGGTATTTGTATGGGGCGCGCCGGGTATCGGAAAGTCCTCTATTGTCAAGCAGATCGCCGAAAAGAAGAATCTGGATTTTCTTGATCTTCGCCTCTCTCTGCTCGACCCTACTGACCTGAAAGGAATCCCATTCTTCAATGCCGAAACAAAAGAGGGAGTCTGGGCGAAACCAAGCTTTCTCCCCGGTGATACTGACTCCAGAGGTATTCTTTTTCTTGACGAGATCAACACAGCACCTCCGGCGGTACAGGCATCTGCCTACCAGCTTATCCTCGATCGCAAAGTAGGGGAGTATGAACTGCCCGAAGGATGGAGCATTGTTGCAGCAGGTAACCGTGAAAATGACCGTGGTGTGGTCTACAAGATGCCCCCGCCGCTTGCTAACCGGTTTGTACACTTCGAAATGGAAGTCAATTTTGACGACTGGAAAGCATGGGCCTACCGCAGCGGCATAGACCACAGCATCATTGGATACCTTGCCTATGACAAAGCAATGCTCTTTACATTTGACCCAACATCCAACGAAAAAGCATTTGCCACCCCAAGAAGCTGGGAGTATGTCGACAGTATTGTAAAATCGGGTATAGATTCTGATTTAATATTAGATAGTATTAGCGGTGCTGTAGGACGTGAAGCAGCTGTAGGCTACAGCAGTTTTGTCAAAGTCATGCAACAGTTGCCAGACCTTGCAACAATACTTGACGGCACAATGGACAGATTTGACGAAGAAGATCCGCGCGTATTGATGGCACTGGCGATTGGGCTCGTCAATGCACTGAGGGAAACCCCCGATGATGATGCTGTTGAGAATGTGCTTGATTTTTCCCAGCAGCTTCCCGGAGAATTTGCCATTATGCTTGTCAAAGACTTGCAGCAAAACGGTATCGATGTGGAAGGTTCTGCGGCATGGAGCGACTGGGTACGGAAATTCGCATATCTTCTGGGGTAATCACAGACCGGAAGTAGATTTAGACACGGGTAGAATAATCATGTATAATACCCAAAAGCCTTTTTGGAGCCATCAATGGATCACGCCCTTTATATTCTTATTATTACCGTAGCCATTGCCACGGTACTTAACGTCGTACTCAAACGCTTCGATATCCCTACGATCATCGGCTATGTACTTGCAGGGTTTTTCATTACATCCATTTTCGATTTTGCCAAAGAATCGACAGAATTTTTAATGCATCTTGCAGAATTTGGCATCGTCTTTTTGATGTTTACTATAGGATTGGAGTTCTCTGTAACACACCTTAAAAGCATGAAACGTGAAGTTTTTCTCTATGGCGGACTGCAAGTCGGTGTCACAGGGCTTTTCTTTACTGCACTGGCCTACTGGATCTTTGGTTTGGAGAGTACAGCATCCATTGTCATCGGCTTTGCCCTCGCACTCTCTTCCACAGCCATCGTACTGAAAATTCTCAACGAAAATAACGAAATATACTCAGGATACGGACGCCTGACTCTCGGCATACTGCTCTTTCAGGATCTTGCTGTCATTCCTATTTTGCTGATGGTCTCCTTTTTTACCTCTTCAAACAATTCTCTTTCAACAATGCTGCTGGAGACGCTTGGGGGCGCGGTACTCATTTTTATTGTTCTTTTCATTCTCAGCCGCTATTTCATTGAACGTTTCTTTGACTGGATCGTTTCGAGTGACTCGGAAGAGATCTTTCTTGTCGCGGTACTCCTTGGGGTACTGAGTGCCTCTGTCTTTGCACAGGCGGTAGGGTTCACTTACTCCCTGGGTGCTTTTTTGGCTGGGATGGTACTGTCGGAAACAAAGTACCGCTACCGTATCGAAGCCGACCTTGTACCTTTCCGGGATATTCTTCTCGGTGTCTTTTTTGTCACCATCGGTATGCTTATCGACTGGCATTCCATTGTCGACTACATCTTCTACATTTTGGGGCTGCTTGTCGGTATTATGCTTCTCAAAGCATTGATCATCTTTGCCATTCTACGCATCTGGGTACAGAAACGTACTGCCATCAAAACCTCACTGGCACTCTTCCAGGTGGGGGAGTTTGCACTGGCAGTCTTTGCACTGGCACGCTCCAACGGTCTTATTTCTCCCGAAGTCAATCAGATTCTTATCATTACCGTCGTACTTTCCATGATTGTAACACCTTTTGTGCTTAAACATATCAAATACCTCACCGACAGGATGATCAAAGAACCTGAAACCCTGCGTGAGCGCGCCATGCAACATACAGGGTTTGAAAATCATGTCATCGTCTGCGGATACGGCCCCATTGGAGAACGGGTGGTCGAAACCCTAAAACAGCATAACATGCTTTATGTGATTCTTGAACATGATGTCAAAATTGTCGACAGTGTGCTTGCAAAAGGGGAAGAGGCAATTTACCTGGCCAATGCAGCACAGAAAATGGTGCTTTCACATTTTAATATAGAGCGTTCCGCTGCCGTAGTCGTCACGGTTGAAAATGAACTGCAACGGTACCTCATTTGTGAAAACATCGCTTCATTCAATTACAAAGTAAAGAGTGTAGTGAAAGTCAACAATGCCCAGGAAGAAAAGATTTATAAACAGATGGGTATTACTTCTGTCATCAATGCCAGAGATACCATCGCCGACATGCTTTCCCAGGAAGTGCTGGTGTGTCACCTGCCTGAAAAGGTGACACACTAAAGGGCATCAAGATCTTTTTCCGGAAGTGCTACAATACGCCGCTCCATAAGATTGATCTGATCGATAAGCTTTTTCGAAACTTCTTGCATAGAGGTAAAATACTCCTTGGCAAGTTTCGAAGCATCTTCACTGATTTTCTTCTTCTTGCCAAAAAGCTTGCTGAAGAAACCTTGAGATTCCATATCATAGTAAATCTTGTAAATATTCAAATAGATATCATGCAGTTCAAAATGCAGTTTTTCAACCTCAGACATGCAGTCAAAGGTATTATTCGGTAATGCATTGAGTTTTTGGGCATCAGAATAAAACCACTTGCCAAACTGACACTGGGTTGAATTGACAGGAATAGCATCTTCTTCAACCTTAAGACCGGAAATCAGCATTTTTGCACGCTGTACCCAGTTTATATGTGCCGCTTTTGCTGCTCTCAGCTGTTCCAATATAATATTTTTTTCCATTGATTAGTCTCCATTATGATCATTTATAGTGTAAACACATCATAAAGTAACAAAAATATCATAAAAATCTCTTTATTATATCTTCTCTAATGTAATCTTTCCGAAAAATATACACGCATTATACACGTCCAGACCGTTGTATATAACCCAACTGTCATTTTAATGATGCCCATAAGATTCAGAAAAACCGTAAATATGGTATGATACCCTTTATTCACAAAGGAGTGTACACATGCAGTTGATTGTCATTGTTTTTTTGGGTGCGGCACTGGGGTTTCTCTACGGCAGCTATACAGACGGATTTATCTTCAGCACCAACATCTGTCTTTTTGCAGGGCTGACACTCATTATGCCCTCACTCTTCAAATTCAAACTCAACGAGATTACACTAATATGGGAGCATCGGAAACTGATGCTCAAAGGTGCACTTGTAAACTATCTTTTACTTCCGCTTTTTGCCGTGGGCATAGGGCTTGTAAGCAAAGATTTCGGTGTAGCGGCAGGCCTCTTTCTCATATCGGTACTCAGTGGCGGAGGGATGGTTATGCATTGGATTAAACGCTCACATGGCGACACATCACTTGGTTTTCTGCTGCTTTTTCTAAATCTTCTGGGCGTATCGCTTTCCCTCCTGATGCTGCACCTTTTTGCCAAATACACTGCCGGCTACTTCGATATAACGTATGATCAGGAAGTAACCATCAGACGTTTTGCACAGCCTGTCATCATGTTGCTGATTGTCATTCCGTTTCTTGCAAGCAGGGTGCTTTTGTGGTTCAAACCAGTCGTCACTTTCATTGAGAAGTATAAAAAGTTTATCAGTCAGGGGAGTATTTTTCTTATTCTCTTTTACCTCTTCGGGCTTCAGAGCTCGCAGCAGCTGGTAGAGGTGTACGACTTCGAGCCGGAACTTTTCTTTGTTGCACTCATTGCAGTAGTAGGATTTTACGCGCTGGTAGCAGCAGCTTCCATGTTCATTTACAATCTCGATTCACCCCAGGAGCGCGCAGCCTTCTGGCACAGCGTCACACGCTACATCACCCTGGCATTGGTTATCAGTACCTTTTCAGCGGGTACTTTCGGTATATCCATGCTGCTGCCGATCATGTTCGCCTATCTTGTACAAATACCGCTGTCAGTCATTATTGCCAACCGGTATATGCCAAAGTTGGATTGAGAAATATGTGTACATGGTTGTTGTAGGGTGTTGTCCCCGACAACACCACTGGCTTTCATGTATGAACCAATTGATTATATGGTTTGAAATATTTAGACATTGTGTCATCAAGAAATTTAGAGTAGTTGTATTGCCAATGTTTAGGTATGTGTTACCACGCAGAGCGTGGTAACGAGTGAGGAGGGGATGAGCGAAGACTACGCAAACTGCTCTGCCAGAATATCCTTCGCCTGCATCATATCTTTATCCCCGCGTCCGGAGAGGTTTACAAGAATAAGTTTGTCTTTTATCTCTTCGGGCTTCATTTTTTTGAGGTAGGCTACGGCATGTGAACTCTCAAATGCCGGGATGATGCCCTCTTTTTGGCTCAGCCATACAAAGGCATCAAGTGCTTCATCATCGGTGATGTGATTATAGGAAACGATGCCTTCATCTTTGAGGTAGGCGTGTTCGGGCCCGATACCGGGGTAGTCCAGACCGGCAGAGATGGAATGTGCTTCCTGTATCTGTCCGTCTTCATCCTGAAGCAGGTAGCTCAGCTGTCCGTGAAGCACACCCGGGCTGCCTTTTTCCAGGGAACAGCCGTGTTTGCAATCGAGGCCTTCACCCCCCGCTTCAATACCGATGCACTCAACCTCTTTGTCTTCAAGGAAGTGGTTGAAAACCCCCAGCGCATTAGAACCACCGCCAATACAGGCAATGACCTTGTCAGGCAGTCGGCCTTCAGCTTCCTGAAGCTGCTGTTTGGCTTCCCAGCCGATAATGCTCTGGATATCGCGTACCATCATGGGGTAGGGGTGTGGGCCTGCGACGGTGCCTATGAGGTAGTAGGTATCACGGGCATGGGTCACCCAGTGGCGGATGGCGTCGTTCATGGCATCTTTAAGCGTTTTGGAACCACTCTGTACGGCATGTACTTTGGCTCCCAGCAGCTTCATCCTAAAAACATTCAGCTCCTGACGTGCCACATCTTTGGCACCCATAAAGACTTCACACTCCAGCCCAAAGAGTGCTGCAACGGTTGCCGTAGCGACCCCATGCTGTCCTGCACCGGTCTCGGCAATAATCTTTTTCTTGCCAAGACGCTTTGCCAGTACCGCCTGTGCAACACAGTGGTTGATCTTATGTGCACCTGTATGGTTAAGGTCTTCGCGTTTGAGGTAGACTTTTGCACCGATCTCTTCAGATATATTGGCCGCATGGTAAAGTGCCGAAGGACGTCCGACATAGTGCTTGTAGTAATAATCGACCTCTTTCCAGAAATCTTCATCGAAGCGTACTGCTTCGTAGTCTTTGCGAAGCTGTTCAAGGGCAGGCATCAGGGTTTCAGGAACGAAACGGCCGCCAAATTTGCCAAAATGTCCTAATTCGTCAGGGTCAAAAGGGCTTGGCTTGGGTATATAAATTGCTTTATGTAAATCCATCATTGTCTCTTTTTAAATAAGTGCTCAGATTATACCGCAGAGCAGGTTAGGAGCAGGATAGCCGGAAGGAAATCATCTCCGTTCCCAATCACAAATTTAATCTACCTGGAGTACCGAGTAGACCGGCATCTCAAATGCTTCACGCCCTTTAAGGAAGGTCAGCTCCATAATGAAGCATGCCTCCACACAGTCTGCCCCGACTTTGTCTATGAGGTTTGCCGCCGCTTTTGCCGTACCGCCCGTTGCCATCAGGTCATCAATAAGCAGCACCTTTGCAGGCGTGCCGTTACACTGTCCGCTTTCGCCAAAGGCATCAATGTGTATCTCCACTTCGTCAAACCCGTACTCGAGCGAATACTTCTCGGCAACAGTCGTATAGGGAAGCTTGCCTTTCTTTCTGACAGGCACAAAACCTACTCCGAGTCTGTCAGCCAATGCTGCACCAAAGATGAAGCCGCGCGCATCGATACCTGCAACATAATCAAGATGATACGTCTTGTAGCGGCTTTCAAGATGATCCATCAACGTTCTGAATGCTTCCGGATTGGAGAGCAGGGTGGTAATGTCTTTAAAAACAATGCCGGGTTTGGGGAAGTCCGGAATATCCCGGATGCTGTTTTCAATAATTTTTTTTGCTTCGGGTGTGAGTGTCATAATGGTTCCTTGTTTTTCGGGATTGATACGATAATTGTAACATACAGAGAACTAAAAAGGGTTTGGTTAGTTTTATCTCAATATGTCATAATGGTGGCCACTAAACTTTATAAGGATATACATATGGCATTAGAAAACCTGACCGCAGCGAACTTCGAAGAGAGAGTACTCGCAAGCGACATCGCGATTTTGGACTTTTGGGCACCATGGTGCGGCCCTTGTAAACAGTTCGCACCCATTTTTGAAAAAGTAGCGGCAGAAAACCCTGACATTCTTTTTGGAAAGGTCAACACAGAAGAAGAGCAGGCGCTTGCAGGCCAGTTCCAGATCCGTTCCATCCCTACCATTATGATCTTGAGAGAAGGCATCGGAATATTCCAGCAGGCGGGTATGCTCCCCGAAGAAGCACTTAAAGATCTCATTGAGCAGGTACGAAAGCTTGATATGGATGAAGTAAGAAAAGAAGTCGCAAAACAGCAGGCTGAACAGCAGCAGTAGTACTTTGTTATCCCGTATGTAATACGGGATCCTGACGTATATCGTCTGATTGATATAAAGATTCCTGCTTACGCAGGAATGGCAGCTTTACCCCAAATCCGCACCGAAACTACATCCTTCCTCGATTTTACCAATACGGGTTGCATGTCTTCCGCCTTCAAATTCAGTATTGAGAAATGCTTCAACCATATCTTCTATGACGCCTTTGCCTACCACACGTTCCCCAAAACAGAGAATGTTCGCATCGTTGTGCTGACGGGTAAGTTTTGCAGTGTAGTGGTCATGGCAGAGGCCTGCACGTATACCTGAAACCTTGTTTGCCGCAATGCTCATTCCGATGCCTGTTCCGCAGATAAGGATACCGTAACTTCCGGCATCGGAGGTTACCGCTTCCGTACATTTTTTGGCAAAGTCCGGATAGTCCACACGGTCGGCAGAGTCCGGCCCGAGATCGACAATCTCATGTCCAAGGTTTGTCACAATATCTTTGACATAGGCTTTGACAGCATAGCCGGCATGGTCAGTTGCAATATAGATTTTTTTAGCCATAAATATTCCTTTTAGGTAGTGTTGTTAAAGTAACCAGTTCACAATCCATTCAACCGGTGTGAAAAGGTAGGTTGAGAGCGGTGTGAAAAGCACCGCAACAAGAATCAGCATTCCGTATGGGTATATTTTATCATACCAAAGCGCAAAGTTTCGCCAGTGCATCCCTTCTGCAAGGTAGCGCAGCGCCTGAGCACCATCAAGCGGCGGAATAGGCCAGAGGTTAAAGACACCAAGCAGTACGTTGATGAGTACACTCTGGTAGAGCAACAAGGCCATAAAAGCGCCCACTGCAGAACCAGGGTGCAGGAAGAAAGGCAGAATCGCTGCACAGAATGCCGCAAGCAGAAAGTTATAAGTGATCCCGGCAAGCGATACAGCCACTGCCGCCTTTTCCCCGCCGTTTCGCATGACGGTATTGATATTAATAGGTACAGGTTTTGCCCAGCCGAATATAAAGGGCGCTCCTGAAAAAAAGAGTACGGCAGGTACCAAAATGGTGCCTACCGGATCGATGTGCACCAAAGGGTTGATCTTGAGTCTACCCATACTTTTGGCAGTCATGTCACCATATTTGTAGGCAACCCAGCCATGCATGATCTCATGTCCTATGATCGCTACAGCAAGGGCAATGACCATTGCCGTGATTTTGAGGATTTCTACTTCGCTCATTGAATAGGCTGCTGCAGTTCAAGGGTATCGATACGTCTGCCTACGCGTCCCCATCTGACAGTGTAACGCTGCTTGTTCCACAGCTTTTCACATGCTTTCGACTTGATGGGAATGTCTCCACAGACACGCTTGAGACCGGCATGATCACGCCCGCCGCCAAACTTGTCACCGTTGAGAACCTGATCATAGGATCGATGTTCAATACTCATATAGATCAGCCAAGGCTTGCCGACGATGAGGCGGTAGGGTACCGGCCCCCAGAAACGGCTGTCATTGGAATTGTCACGGTTATCACCGATCATGTAAAAGTGGTCTTCAGGCACTTTGGTATAAAGCCCGTTGATCGCTTTGCCGTCAAGGTTGTAGATCGGTGCGTCAAGACCATCGATCATCATCGGAATCATATCGATCTTCTTATTGTATGCATAGTAGTTGAGCAGCGCCTCAAAAATGGTCATTCCCTCCGGTGCATACTGAATACCCGGATATTTATCCATATAAGGATTCTCAACCCACAGTTTGCCCCGTATCTTTCTGATCTTTGCAGCGGGGTAATGTTTTTGGATATATGCATCTCCCTCATGGAAGTGGATGAGCAGTTTTTTGTTGGCATAGATCAACTCGTCGCCACCTACGGCAACACAGCGTTTGACGTAGTGTATTTTTTCATTTCCGGGGTAGCGGAAGATGACAATATCTGTACGCTTCGGACGCGGTCCGTCAATCAGGTGTCCATCACCGTTAAAATCGGGTAACACCGGGATTTCAAGCCATGGCAGATGCGGTGTAGGGATACCGTAGGAGAACTTCTTGGCAAAAAGGAAATCGCCGATAAGCAGCGTACGCTTCATCGATCCGCTGGGAATGACAAAAGACTGCGCGACAAAGAAAATGAGAAAGAGAACGATAATGATCGTCCCCGTCCATGAGCTGGAAAAACGGTAGAGTCTGTCTGCAAATTTTTTCATTTATGCTCTCGCCTTTGCTGCTTTGAGCGTATTGCTAAGCAGCATCGCAATGGTCATAGGTCCCACACCGCCGGGAACGGGCGTAATGTAAGAGCATTTTTTACTCACTTTCGGAAAATCCACATCACCGACAAGCGACCCGTCTTCGATGCGGTTAATACCGATATCGATAACGACAGCACCCTCCTTGACCATATCTTCTTTAATAAGCCCCGGAACACCAACACCGACAACGACAATATCTGCCTTGGCGGTATGCGCTTTGAGGTCTTTGGTGTAGATGTGGGTAACAGTCACCGTGGCATTGGCATTGAGCAGCAGTGCCGCCATCGGTTTTCCGACAATATTGCTCGCACCTACCACACAGACATCTTTACCCTCAAGATCAATATCGTACGCTTCAAACATTTTCATGACACCAAGCGGAGTACAGGGGACAAAGCTGTCGAGGTTGGTAACCAGACGCCCGACATTGTAGGCATGGAAGCCATCGACATCTTTTTTAGGGTCGATGACCTCCAGAATCTTATCTGTATCAATATGCTTTGGCAGCGGTAGCTGTACCAGAATACCGTCAATATGCGGGTTTGCATTCATCATTTCAATGATTTGGATGATCTCGCTTTGAGAGATGGTGTCGGGCATATTGTGGGTAATAGAATAGAAGCCGACCTTTTCACACGCTTTTGCCTTCATTTTGACGTAGGCATGACTGGCCGGATCGTCACCGACGAGAATGACAGCCAGACCGGGAACGACATTCTTTTCCTGCTTGAGTCTTTCGACCTCTTCGGCCACTTCGGTCTGAACCTTGTTTGCCAGTGCTTTTCCGTCGATCAGTTGCATGGTGGAACCTTATAATAATGATTTGAACCTTGTTGAACTCAGGTTTTTAGGGTAGTATTATAGCCAAATTAGTTTAGGAAATTATCGGATGTGGAAACGACTGCTATTGACTCTGCCGCTGCTGCTTGGAGCTGATGAGGACTTTATTTCGCACTATGAGTACGGGCAGATGCTCTACAACAACCCCCGGGGGGTCAGCTGTGCCCAGTGCCACGGCAAAAGCGGGGAGGGGTGTACCATTGTCGAGTTCCGCGACATTCACGGCAAACAGGCACTCCGCGGCCCCGATATCCGTATGGAAAACCTGAAGCGTATGATCGACAGTGTCAACAGCTATCACCCCGTCATGCCCCGCTACTATCTGACCGATGAAGAGGTCAAAGCCATTTATGATTTTCTCCAGCAGAAAAATGCCAACTACATCCGTACACACAAAGATACCCCCGATACCAACCGTTCACAATAGTACGCTATACTAAGCCATATTTCACATCGTAAGGATTGAAGTCATGAAAACGCGTATGTTACTTTCTGTTCTCTCTCTGGCACCGTCCCTTTTGCTTGCATCTCAGCTTTCCGTCTATCAGGATAAAACACTCTATAGCTATACGCCGGACGATACCTTTATCGGTCTTACCAAAAATGTAAAAGCCCAATGTGGCCGTCAACGCGTCGCCGTGCAAAACAGTATTGACTGCCCGACAGACCAACGTCTGTGCTCGCTTTACCAAGAAGCCGAAAAGCTCAATACACACATCCGAGCCAATACAGAGAACAGCCAGATACTCGACAAACTCGTGACACTGCCGCAGCCTGACAGCATCGATGCCAAATCGTGGATAGCAGCAGCCAGAAGTGTTGCAAAAGAGAAGGCGGCACTGCTGACAGAAAAAGAGAAACTTGCATACCAAAACAAAGTGCTCAAACAGCGTTTTGCCAGAGAGACACGCAGTACACTCCCGTTAGTACTTGAGAAGCCCTGTAAAAAAGCGCTGACGCTGACACTTCCTTACGGATATATTACCTTTCAGCCGCTTTACGAAGCCAACCTGCCAGGCAATGGAGAGATAGAGGTAACCCAAAAGCTTACTCTGCGCAACCGAAGCGGTGTAGACATCAAAGCAGACAAGGCGCATTTTTATAATACCGTAGCCAGTCAGCCTCTCTACCCGGTACACTTCAACCCCTGGATTGTCTCGGAGACCAAAACCTATATGCCAAGGAAAGCGCTTATGATGAATGATGCGATGGTTCAATCCAAGGCAATGGTAAAAGGGACACCTTCTGCTGCACCAAAAGCGAACTATTTGCAAAGCAGAGAGTATGCCGTTACCGATCTTGTGCTTCCCTCGACCGGTGAGCCGAAAGAAGTACCTGTTATGACATGGAAGGTACCGGTCAATTGTGGACGTGAAAGCTATCCCTACCGGAGGCATGGCGTCTTTGAGGTATGCCGATTTACACCGAAATTTCAAATAGAACAGCACCGGTGGAAGTACTTCGAAAAAGGAAAACTTGCCAATGAAAAAGCCGTAGGAGAGTATGACGGCAATTTCTATACACTCTATACAAAACTCGACCAGGACATCAAAATAGTCAGAAAACCCATTGTCCGACATGAGAAAGAGAGTGGCATCTTCGGTTCGACCGTAAGAAAAAAAGACGGTTTCCGGCTGGAAATAACCAACAAATCAAATAGAGTCAAAAAGCTGCGTATCATCGAACGTATTCCCGTTTCAACTACAGAGAAAATCAACGTAAAACTGCTGACAGTCAAAGGGGCAAAATATACGTTGAAAAAAGAGGGGAAAATCATAATGCCGCTGATATTGCAGCCCCATGAGCATAAGGAGATAGAAGTATTGTTTGAACTATCCTATGACAAGGATCTTAAAGTTTCTTACTGACTTTAGTGACAACGATAATATGGAAAGTGGAAATTTTGTGTGGAAGTATGAAGTTCCCGGCAAGTGCCGAGAGAGGTTTTAGAGTGCTGTAACGTTTTCAGCCTGAGGACCTTTTTGTCCTTCGCCGATTTCGAAAGTAACTGCCTGACCCTCTGCGAGTGTTACACGTCCACCTTCAGGGTTGTTAACCTGGCGGAAGTGTACAAATACATCGCTTCCTCCGTTTTCCTGCTGAATAAATCCGTAACCTTTTTCATCGTTGAACCATTTTACTGTTCCATTTACCAATTCTGCCATTGTATAGCCTTTATATAATTTAAATTTGTGAAAACATTTAAACAGAGAGTCTTTCGGGGGTCTTGCAGGGTTTTACACGTACATAACACTCAAAAGATGAACTCGATCCTCATCTTTCATCGGAACTATTGTAGCTGTTTTTTAGATACTTACGCTTAGTTTTGTTATATTTTTCAAAAAAAAGACACTTTTCTGCGAAAATCAGTGAAAAATGGATGATTATCATCCTGTTCTTTATGTTTAAAGGCCGTTGAACGGTCTTGGAACACGTCCCACCAACGGGTAGAAACGGACTTTGATAACATCCCATTTCGTAAGAATGGCATTGTCAGGATGATGCAGTACGATAACATCTTTTTCTATCAGCGATGCAATCTTCGTATGCAGCGGGATGAGCATCTCTTTCAGTTGGGCATTACTCATACCGTAAAGCAGGGTAAGATTAAAAATGCCTTTCTCCTGCACCAGGACATTGAGCACCCCACGCTTTGGCAAAACAACCTGATAGGCTTCAATACCGCCAACAGAAGCAACAGCTCTTTTCTGAAAACTCTCAAACACAATATCCAGTGTTCTTGCCACAGTCTGACGGAACTCATAGTTACTGTCAAGTTCCGCATTTTCATACACCAACAGGTTATCGGATTTTGTTTTCAGGATGGTCTGTGTCAGATAGAGAGAAATGAAGCTAATACGTTTTTGCCTGAGAGGCACAGCTTCAAGGCGGCTTTGTACCGTTTCAAGCGCTAATACTACAGCATTGTTCTCCATCTGCATCTGTGCGTAAGGGACACATCCGCCTAACAGAAAAAGGGAAGCACACACAGTTGGCAGAAGATGCCGACGCACTACACGATCTCACTGAGTTTCAAATAGATCTCGCTTAATTCATGCAGCGCTTTTTGCGAAAGCTTTTCTGCTTCCAGTTTCGACTTGGTATAGAGATGCTCAAACGCTTTCTCGTTCTCGTCCCATATCTCCTGAGCTTCAAGTTTTGCAAGGTGTGCCTTGAGTGCCAGAAGATCGAGTTCCTGCTCACCTCTGCGTTCCGCTTTCTGCAAGACCTTTTCAACATCTGTCCGGATTTCATCCATTCGGTCACGCGCCTCCATCAGCATCAGCTTCGATTTAAGTTCCGCTTTTTCTTCATAGGCTTCAACGGAAGATTCAAGTTTTTCTTCCACTTTTTCAAGATACGCTTTAAGATCGTTCCAGTAGTCTGCCGCCTCTTCACCAAGTTCTTCGGTATAGTGTGCAAACTTTGATTCAATGTGGCGGAGTGTCTGTTTGGATTTTTCAATCAGTGTTGTGAGGTTCTCTTCCATAATTGCTCCTGTAGCGTAATGGAATATTATAGCACATTTCAGTGTTTACTGCGCAGATGTTCGAGAAGTTCTTTTCGCATCTCAATACCAAGCAGAGGACGGCGGGTGAGATCAGGATAGCTGCCGTGCACCCCTTTGCCGTCGTTGCCGTGACATCCGGCACAGTTACTCGCATAAAGCAGCGATGCCTCTTTGGCGTAGTCACATTTTTCACCGGCAAGTGTCGACACGTAGCAGGCGACTTTGGGTGCATCCTGTTTGGAAACAAACCCTTTTTCCATCACTTCATTCTTTTTGAAGTGCAAACTTTCAGAGCCGTGATTGATAATATCGGTGATGTATTGTCGGGTATATTCCGGCGTATCGATGCGGGAAAGCGCCTCATCTACATGAGGTACCGTATGTGTTGCCACATGCTGTGCATAGCTTTTTGAAACCGTATGTACCGTTTTAGAGGAGTGTTTTTTGAAATAGGCATTAAAGATTGCATAAAAGAGCACTGTCAGTATTGCTATATAGGGAATAATATGTTTCATAGGAAAAGGAAAAATTTAAAAAAAGAAGTCATGAAAGGGGCAGAGAAGCTCACAGGAGCCTCTCTAAAAGGGAGGATGCATTAATCATCTTCACCTTTTGCCGCTTTTTCGATCATTTCATACATACCGCTTCTCACTTCGTTAGCAAGGTCAAGCAGATCTTTAGGCAGTGGTTTTCCACCATTGATCATCAGCTCCATACTCATAGTATAGATATAGATATCACCTTTGTCGTCTTCAACGAATCCAATTCTACAAGGCATAAAACCGATGAAATATGGAGAGTAGTTGAGGAACTTGTCTGCAATTGCAGGAGAACAGTAAGAACGGATGTGTGTCAGCTTTCCGCCATCTTTGAAAAGTTTTCCACCTCTTGGCATTGTTTTGCTGTCAACCATTGCAAGCCCATGCTCACTGGCAACTTCGTCTGCAATTTCAATGGCATTCTCGAATGCTTCCTGCTTGGTCATACCTTCAGGAATTTCCATCTTGACTCTACGTACCATACCTTTTGCAGGGTCACCTGTTTCAAGTACTTTGTCAAACATCTTCATGTACTCCGGCATTGCATGCGGATCAAGTGTCTTCACCTGTGCAATACGGGTACCCAGATCGAATTTCACGTACGCGAAAAGAAAGCCGATAACGACAATTGCGCCGATAAATGCGAGTAAACCTCTGATAAATTTCATTGTGGTCCTTTGTGTGTAAATTGGGCTGTGATTATAGGCAAATAAGATTAAAAGAAACTAAGACAACGTGGCTCTCTTTGCCCAAAAAACAGACAATGCAGAGCGAAATAGCTACTTCAGCATCTGCATCCAGGCTGCAACATCGGCATCACTCGGCATTTTCCAGTCTGCACGCGGACTAAGGGAAATAGTCCCTACTTTGGGGCCATCCGGCATACAGCTGCGCTTGAACTGCTGGGTGAAGAAGCGTTTCAAAAAGAGCTTCAGCCATTTTGTTACAGTCGCTTCATCATATTTGCCTTCAAAAGCCATCAGCGCCAAATGCCTTATCTTTGGCGGTGTTGCACCGTATTTGATAAAGTGGTACAAAAAGAAGTCGTGCAGCTCATAGGGGCCTACGATTGCTTCAGTCTCCTGCACGATCTCATCATCGCTGTGGGGCAGGAGTTCGGGACTGATAGGGGTGTCGAGAATGTCATCGATGATCGGCGCAATCGCTTCATTATGTTTGAAATACCCAATGACATAGCGGATGAGCGTCTTTGGTATACCGCTGTTGAGTGCATACATACTCATGTGATCTCCATTATAGGTACTCCACCCAAGTGCAATTTCACTCAAATCCCCCGTGCCAATAACGAGCCCGCCTTCCCTGTTTGCCATATTCATCAATATTGAAGTTCTTGCGCGTGCCTGCACATTCTCGTAAGTAACAGAATGTTCATCAGGGTCATGTCCAATGGCCTTGAACTCCTTGAGCGAAAGATCAGTAACATCAACTTCTTTCAATGTCACGCCAAGTGCTTCACAGAGGGTTACAGCATTGTTCTTGGTACGGCTGGTGGTACCAAAGCCGGGCATCGTAACGGCAATGATGTTTTGTACATTCCACCCCATCCGTGTAAAGGCTTTGTGCGTCGAGAGGAGGGCAAGGGTCGAGTCGAGTCCGCCGCTGATGCCGATAACAGCCTTTTGGATGTGTGCGTGTGTCATCCGCTTGATCAACCCGTGTGCCTGTATGTGGACGATCTCTTCACAGCGCTGCTGCTTGTCGGAAAACTGTGAAGGCACAAAGGGTGTTGCATCGATGTATCGGTCAATTTTACTGAGTATTGGAAGCGGTGCGAGAGTAATGGTACGTGTCTTCTTTCGTCTTCCGTCACCGTAACTTGTCTCGTTTAGGCGAAGCCAGCGCAGTTTTTCAAGGTCGACATCTGCAGTAATGAGATGGCTCTGCATCGCAAAGCGCTCGTTTTGCGCCAGCAGAGATCCGTATTCTGCAATGAGTGCCTGACCGCCGTAAACAGTGTCGGTCGTACTCTCACCTACACCTGCTGAAGCATAGACATAGGCAGCTACACAGCGTGCACTCTGCGTACGTACCAGCTCTTCACGGTATGCATGTTTGCCAATGAGTTCGTTGCTTGCGGAGAGGTTGAAAAGAAGGTTGGCACCGTTGCTTGCCATATGGTTGCTCGGCGGCGTGACTGCCCAAAGGTCTTCACATATCTCCACACCAAAAGTCATATCTTTACCATCGGTAAAGAGCAGGTCGACACCGAAAGGTACCTCTTCACCAAGTATCTGTGCAGTCGTACGTACGATGTCGCGTCCACTGGTAAACTGCCGCTTGTCGTAGAACTCCTTTTTGTTGGGCAGGTACGATTTTGGCACAATACCAAGCACTTTGCCGTTTTGCAGCACCGCTGCGCAGTTGTAAAGTCTGTCAGCTTCAACCAGTGCAAGTCCAAGGATAATGACTGTATCTATTGTTTTGGTCTTTTCAAGAATCTCCGAAAGCGCTTCGTTCTGAGACTGCAGCAGTGTCTGGTTCAAAAAAAGGTCACTGGCGGTGTATCCGGTAAGGGTAAGCTCCGGGAATACGACGGCACTGACCTCTTTGTCTGCTGCTTTCTGAACAAGTACAAGTATCTCTTTGGCATTGGCCTGCGGGTTTGCTACAGTCGTATGGTTGACAGCAGCTGCGACACGGTAAAATCCGTACATTGCTTTTCCTTTTTAGTTAGCAGGTGGTAGGGTGCAGGGAGCTCCTGTCACTTTCCCTCTCAATTGCATTTGTTTTCCGTCATCCCGCACTTGATGCGGGATCTTGACACTATTTGGTTCATTGACGCAAAGATTCCCGGTCAAGCCGGGAATGACGAAAGTTTCATTACGCCCGTTTGTCGTGAATTTCGATGGTCTCGATCTCATCGTTCTGTTCGATCTTGTCAAGTACCATGAAACTCTCTGTATCATCTTCTTCGATGCCGCCAAAAACAGTGTGCACGCCGTCAAGGTGCGGGCAGGGTACAAAACAGATGAAGAACTGGCTTCCACCGGTATTTGGTCCCGCGTGCGCCATGGAGAGTGAACCGCGTCTGTGCTTGTGGTGGCTGGTGTCAGTCTCACAGTCTATCTGCCAGTCCGGTCCGCCTGTACCTGCAAGTGCCGGGTTGCCTGTAGGACCTGAGTGCGGACAGCCGCCCTGTGCCATAAAACCGGGGATGACCCTGTGGAACTTAAGGTTGTTGTAGAAACCTTCATTGGCAAGGTGTGCGAAGTTCGCTACAGTGTTGGGCGCTTCTTCAGGGTAGAGTTTTACCCAGATGTCGCCTTTGCTCGTTTTGATCTTTGCGTAGTTGTATGTTTCCATGACATCCTGGGGAATGTCATAACGTTTTGTCTTTTTTCCAAACATGCTGTTTTAGTCCTTGATTAGTTATTTTAGGCTATGATTATACCAACTATTCTATTAGGGGTCATACCATGCAGCTGTGTATTGCGCTCGATCTTCCCTCGGCAGAAGCAAATCTTGCCCTCGCCGAATCTCTCAAAGAACATAATGTTTGGATGAAAGTAGGCTTTCGAAGCTACATTCGTGACGGCAAAGCCTTCATTGAAGCCCTCAAATCTATCAATCCTGACTTCAATATTTTTCTCGATCTCAAACTCTATGACATTCCCAATACTATGGCCGATGCAGCCGAAGAGATAGCCAAAATGGGTGTGGAAATGTTCAACATTCATGCTTCTGCCGGCGCAAAAGCGATGCAGACAGTCATGCAGCGTCTTGAAACATTCGACAAACGTCCTCTCGTACTGGCAGTAACCGCGCTAACATCGTTTGATGAAGAAGGTTTCCGTGCCATTTATGGAAAGAGCATCGATGAGAAGGCCGAGGAATTTGCGAAATTGAGTTATGAGAATGGTCTTGACGGCGTCGTCTGCTCCGCCTATGAAAGCAGGGCAATCAAGAAAGCCACTTCTGAAGCGTTCCTGACGCTCTGTCCGGGTATCCGCCCCTTTGGGGAAGATGCAGGAGACCAGCAGCGTGTGGCCACACTTGAAGTCGCAGCAAAAGAACTGGTTGACTTTCCGGTAGTAGGCCGCCCCGTCTACAAAGATCCGGATCCCGCAGCGAAAGTAGCGAAAATTCTCGAAGTCATGGAGAAACTTTAACCGCTACTTGGCTATTTTAACCTTTTTTGCCGCTTTTGGATCGGCAAGTTTGGTCGCATGATGCATCCCCTTGACCATAAAATAGGCTCCGATGACAAAGAGTGCCAAAACAATAAGCGGTGCAATTTTCTGAAACATAACACTCCTTTAAATGATTAGTCAGCAGATTCTATCTAAAAAGCATGAGAAAAAGTATAAATTACAGACTATTTTTAAAAGATTAAGTAAATAAAGTTACTTTTGTATATATAATATTTACAATAATTTTTTAACAATGAAGGATAGATACTATGGCGGAAAAAAACATGAATAATGTCGACCAGATCAGGGAGTTGATCTTTGGCCCCCAAATGAAAGAGTTTGAAGAAAAGTTCGACACTCTTGGTAAGACAGTCAAAGAGATCGAAAAGCGCATACTCAGCACATTCCGTGAAGCACACAGCAAGTTGCAAAAAGAGACCGAACGCTCTCTCGAGGCGCTTGAACAGAAAGTAGACAACCTCGCCACTGCAACACAGAAAGAGCGCACAAAACTCAAAGAACTTATCGATACCACCGATGAAACGCTGCAAACACAGATTCACAATCAGAAAAATGAACTTTTGACAAAAATAAAGATCATGAAAGAGAACATTGACGATGAAAACCTGAAGATGAATGAAAACCTCAGGGAGATGAAAGAAGAGCTTGAAACATCTCTGAATGAAGGGTTGGCAAACCTCGGTCATGACAAACTTTCACGTGACGCGATGGCGGGGATGCTACTGGATGTTGCTATGAAAATCCAGGGGACAGACGCAGGATCGATTTTGGATGTAGGATCCATTTTGACAGAGGAGTCAAAACCTGAAACAAAGTGACACAGAGCTTGAACAGCTGAAGTCACTGCTTCTGTCTGATGAGCTTAAACTACTTCAAAAACTGGCATCAAAGGTTGAGCACCTTGAGTTTGAAACACTCAATGAAGAAGCGATCAAAAACAAGCTTCTTCCGCTTTTTGACGATGTACTGCTGACACGATTGCAGGAAAAAGACGAAGAGACGATCAGTATACTCGCCCGCTATCTCGCACAAATCATTTCCAAAAGTGCAACGCAAGATCCAAATGGACTTGAACAGGCTCTGCAAAGCATCATCTCTCCGGTAATCGCCAAGGAGATCTCTGAAAACAAAGACAAAATGATCGATGCGCTTTACCCCATCATGGGTGGTATGATCTCCAAGTATGTCGCTCAGGCCATCAAAGAACTGATGGAGACCATCAACAAAAAAATTGAACAGGGATTTTCGGTTGAACGTTACAAACGTAAGCTCAAAGCAAAACTCAGCGGTGTGAGCGAAACCGAACTGCTGCTTGAAGAGAGTGCCGATGCACATATTCTGGCAATGTTCATTATCCATAAAGAGAGTGGACTGCTTATCAGTGAAGCACATACGGAAGAGAGCAACATCGGTGACCCACACATGGTTGCCTCCATGGCAAGCGCTATCAAAGACTTCATCAATGACTGGATATCCAACAACAAAGCAGAAAAAGAAGAAGTCCAGATACTCAGTTACGGGAAAGAGACACTCTACATAGAAAGTGCCGGCTCGGTCTACCTGATCGCCTTCCTTGACAGTGACCCGGACTATGAAATGCGCTCGGACATCAACGATTTTTTTGCCTCAATTGTAAAACGTTATGCCGACTTTTTTCAAAGCTTCAACGGCGATGATGCAGCCAAAGAGGTACATGAACTTTCAAAAAAAATGTATGCATACCTCATTTCCCATAATGACCGGCAGCCCGATGGCAATAATAAAAAATCATTCAACCCGGCAAAGTGGGGCTTGATATTCCTGCTGTCGGCTTTGCTGTTTTATGTCGGATATCGTCTGAAAATATACTATGATATGAACATGCTGGAAAACCGTGTAACCGAACAAACAGGAGAAATCGTTACCATAAAAAACGAGGAGGGTCACTATATACTCAAAGGTATTCTCAAAGAACCTTCCCATTTCAAAGCCATTCAGAACATTCTTTCACAGAGCCCGTATGCCAAGGAGATCGGTGTGGATCTTTCTCTCTCCGTAGGAGGTGTCAAAAAACTGATTGCACAGCAGAAAAAACAGCTTGAAGCACAAAAAGAAATGCTGCTTAGGCTTAATAATGCATATCAGAAGGATTTACAGACTTTAAAACACCAGGTAGTACCCGAACTGGATACTCTGAAAAAAGAACAAACCCAACTGAAAAAGTTACTTGAAAGCTACAAAAACGAAAAACGTAAATTACAACAGCTTATGGAACTGGAAAAAAATCTGTATGCAGCACTCGATCATGCTTTTGCAAACAATCCCTACTATATTAAAAAGACCCACAACCTGAATTTTGCACCACTGCATCTCTTTGAGGTGGGGAAAGTCGAACCTACAGGTACGAAGCTTCCACTTGTTACCGCTTCATTTAAAAAGTATCTGCATGTGCTTTTGCCATACAAACCCTACATCAAACAGATTCTCATTCTTTCATTCAGTGATACAAAAGGAAATGCCGTACATAATCAATTATTGACAGAGAAAAGAGCAAAAAATATGCTGTCTTATTTTTTGAAAGATCCTGCAATTGCCCATTCGCCCATGCGTTCCCTTATTCAAACCAGAGGAGAAGGGGAGAAATTTCCTGTTATGGTCAACGGGCAGGAAGATATGAATGCCTCAAGAAGGATCGAAATTCAATTCACACTGGATCACAACAAAATCAACAGTATGATCAACCATTATTTGGAGAAACAATGATATCTCGTAAAATTGTGCTCATAGGCGATTTTGCCACAGGGAAAACCAGTCTTATCCGACGCTTTGTGGACAACCAGTTCAGCGATACCTACCTGAGTACCATCGGCGTCAAAATATCCAAAAAGATCATACCGCTGGAAAAAACTACACTACAGGGGATGATCTGGGATATTGAAGGCGGTACGGAAACCAAACCCGTCAACAAAACATACCTCATAGGGGCACATGGTGCCATTTTGGTTGCGGACGGTACACGCTATGAAACACTGGAGCACATTGAAATGTACCGTGCACTTCTGCACAAAAACAATGCAAAGATCCCCCTTGTGCTGGTCATCAACAAATGTGACTGCCTTTCTGATGAAGCCCGTCATGCTATGACAGAAAAGGCAAAAACAATGTATGGAGATGGAATAAAAAACATTTTCCTTACATCTGCAAAAACAGGCGAAGGGGTGGAAGAGATGTTCTTTGCCATCGCTTCGGAAATAGTGGGTTCATAATGCATGTACAGGAAATACTGAAAGCGATCTACGACAACCACCATTACGAATATCTGATTATTGACAGCAATATGAATATTGTTGAGTTTTCAGACAAAGTATTTGATTTTTGTGAAACAGAAAACAAAAACTGTGAACAGGTACCACTCGAAGATGCGGTCTATGAATTATGCGGTATGCAGGAGGAGATACGCCAAATTTTCCTGGGAAAAGAAAAAAAATTCACCCTGCCATATGTCTTCAAGGCTCCCGACCGCTACGTGCATATCCATATCAGCCCGGGACGCAGGCACAGTGTACCTGATGCAAACGGGTACCTGTACGAAACCGTGATCATCCTTTTTGAAGACATTACCCAGTTGGCGAAAATGCAACAACAGATGGTGCAAGAGGGGAATGAAAAAGCACTACTGTTAAAAACCATTTCTGAACAGAACCATCAGCTGCAGCTTTTCAACGAAGAGATGCAGCGCCTTGTAGATGAAGAGATCAGAAAAAATCTTGAGAAGCAGAAAATGCTGGAGCTTCAGGAAAGGCATTCCCAGATGGGAGAGATGATAAGCATGATCATCCATCAATGGAAACAGCCGCTGAATGCCATACAGCTTATTGCTCAGGTATTAAAGATCAAAACCGAAAACAATACCTGTACACCAGAATTTCTGCTTGAAAAACTTGACGGTATCTTCAAACAGGTAAAGTTTATGGATCAAACCATCTATGTCTTCCAGAACTTTTTCAAACCTGCCAAAGAAAAAGTAAAATTCAATGTCTATGAAACACTTGAGTCGCTTCTTGAGCTCGTACGTTATGAATATGAATATAAACATATCCAAATCGTTTTGGAAGGGGAAAAAGACGTTATCGGATTTGGCTACCCCAACGAATTTACCCAGGTCATACTGACCTTAATGAAAAATGCGAAAGATGCGTTTGAAGAACACCCTTCAGACAATATGCAGATTACCCTTGAAGTCCGGTCGGAAAAGGGGAAAGCATGTATTTGTGTACGTGACAATGCAGGCGGTATTCCTGACGACTTGATAGATGATATTTTTGAACTCTATGTAACAACAAAAGAGGACGGCACAGGACTGGGGCTGAACATTGCCAAGCGGGTCATTGAAAACAATATGAACGGACGTATTACAGTACAAAATACCGAAGAGGGTGCAGAGTTCAGAATTTTGTTTTAGAAGTAATGCTATAAAATATCACTCTTTTGCCTGCATCAAAGCTTTCACTTTTTTAAGGTCTTCGAAGACATCTTTTTTTGCACTGGGGTTTCGCAGCAAAAAACTGGGATGATACGTCGGAATAAGTGCGTAACCGTTTTGCTGTACAATGCTGCCCCGCACTTTGCTTATCCCTGTTTCGTCACCTGTCAGGTAGTGATAGGCGGTTGCACCCAGTGTAACGATCAGTTTGGGCTTGACAAGGGCTATCTGCTTGAGAAGAAAAGGCTGGCAGGTATGCGCCTCGGTAGGGGTGGGGGCACGATTATTGGGCGGACGGCACTTGACAATATTGGCAATGTAGACTTCTTTTCTTGGAACAAGCAGCACATTTTCGATCATTTTTGTCAGAAGTTCGCCCGAACGGCCTACAAAAGGACGTCCCATACTGTCTTCTGTCGCCCCGGGTCCCTCGCCGATAAACATAATCTCGGCATGGGGGTTGCCTTCTCCAAAGACTACATTGGTACGGCTTTTACTCAGATCGCAGAGGTGACACTTGAGTGCCTGTGCTTTAAGTGCTTCAAGATCATCAGGCAGGGTAAGCGCACTCTCGTCTTCCTTGAAGATAGAAGCATCGGTATAGCGGTAGCCCAGCTGTTTAAGCTGGTAGAGCTGTTTGAGAAGCAGGGCGTTTTTAAGGTTTTTCATAGGCTATTGAATATCTTCAAGCAGCATCGGTGTACCGATCGCTTTGAGGTTGGCATGGGTGTTGAGGAAATAGTCTTTCCAAAATGCAGTGAGACGTTCAAGGCTTTTGGCATCACGATAGGCATTTTTGCTACCCGTCATTCCCACTGCCATCATGTAGACACGGGCATTGTCGAAGTCTGCCAGGAAACCGCTGTTTGCGACTTTGTGAAGCTCCTTTTTACGGTCTATCTTTTTGATGCCCCCTTTGTGGTAGAAGGAGGTAATGGCAGAATGCTCCAGACCGTCAGAGACAATGAGTACAATCTTCTCGCTCGCTTTGGAAGGTTTGACAACACGTTTTGAGAGGTCATGCAGAGAACGGAAGATGTCCGAATGCGGCAGTTTTTTGTTTGTACCTTTAAGCACGCGTACCAGTGCTTTGGTTGCCTTTTTCTTGGCATAGCGGTACTGTCCGTTCATACAGGCTTTGTATTTTCGAAGTTTCTTTTTCGAAATATCATATTCGGAACGTTTTGCCAGCAGCGGTTCGACAAAGCCCTCGTAGGCAACATCGGCATACTTGCCGTTGGCATTGGCAGAGAAGGAGGCAATCGTGACCGCATTGCCGTTTTTGATAAACTTCATCATATTCTTGTAAATGTAGATCATCATCTTTTTGTCCAGCGGCGTAGTCTGGTCGATAAAGATGAAGAGCTCTTTGGAGGGGATATTGTCTTCAAGTGCGATGTCGAGTGCCTTATAGCAGCTTGGTACATCGTTGCGTGCAGCAAGCAGCGTGCCGAGTGTCAGCAGCATCAAAAAAATACGTTTCATTTACTTATCCTCGAATTCAAGATATTTTTTAAAAGTTCTGTCTTTGTTGTTACGCAGCAGCAGTGTCGTTTCTGCATCGGTACCGGTATTGTCATTGATAATGTTCATTTTATGCTGCAACTTCTGAAGCTGTCTTTGTGCCACTCTTGCAATATGTGTTTTGGCACGCTCATAATAGGAGAGGAAAGCTTTTTTGGTGCTGAAACCGCGCAGCAGATCATACGCTTCACGTGATTCTCTTCCGGCAAAGTCGTAGTGCATCCCGAAAAAGATACCCAGAATCTGAATGAAAACAAAGAGCAGTCCCAAAATCATAAAGGTTGCGTCTCCGCCACGCTGGTTGGTTTCATCTTCTATGTTTGCATCCGTTTGTTTCGAAGCAGCCGGCGAAGCTTTGCTTTCTTCATCGCCAAAGAGTGAAGAGAGATCCTCTTTTGTATCATCGCTGCCGCTGTCGCCAAAGAGTGCTCCTACATCGTCATCTCCCTTGGCATTAGTATCTCCAAACGGTGAGGCATCATCATTGAAGATATTCATGGCACTCTCATGTGAAGAAGCAATCTCCTGGACGAGTACCTGATGGCGGATGTAGGTTGCCCCTACCGCTACAGCAATAATGAACGCCAGCGTCAGAATGGTTTTGGTGTAAGTGGTCTTGACCTTGTCGTTAACATCGAGCCGGTTAAGCATACGAATGTAATTGGGAGAATCTTTGTCATCGAATGTATTGTCAATGGTAATAAGTTTTTCATCCGGCTTGAGATCACGCCAGTTGGTACCGCCCGCATTGTCATTTTTGTACCATCGTCTGATCTTTTTGATGAGGGTATTTTTGTG
>JALUXB010000033.1 GCA_027019175.1 Sulfurovum sp.
CTTCAAACACTTATCTATACACTCGAACCAGAAAGCTATACCCTCATCTCCCTTTTCCATGATAACCCCGCTATTACCCGACTCGATGCCTGTCAACACGTATCTGCCATTCACCTGGATGCAAAAAGATCAGAAGTCAATCTACCTAAATTCAAAATTGCCGGCGGTGTCTACGCCAAATTTGAGGTCAAAGGGGAACGTGAAGACCTTCTGCACTTTATCCGATGGGTCTTTCATTCCTGGCTGCCCCAAAGCGGCTATGAAACCACAACCAAACCGCCCTATGCCATCTACCGTACTAACCATCACCTGAGTGATGACGGCCGTTTCGATATGGACTTCTATCTTTCAATAACATTGTAACTGCTATAATACCCGTTATGAAAACACCTTCCTTTTTTGCCCTTATTATCGGTACCGAGATCCTCAACCAAAGACGTAAAGATGCACACTTTGACTTTGTGGCCAAAGCCCTTGCAGAAAGGGGGCATACCCTTGCAGGCTCATTCATCATCGAAGATGACCCTGCACTCATCGTTCAGACACTCAAATTCATCGCATCACAGCCTAATCCTGTACTCTTCAGCTTCGGCGGCATCGGCTCCACGCCCGATGACCATACCCGCAAATGCGCTGCCATTGCCCTGCGTGACGGGAAACTCTATGAACACCCCGAAGCCAAAAAGATCATAGAGGAGAGACTTGGCAAAGATGCCTACCCGCACCCCGTCAAAATGGCACAGCTGCCAAAGGGAGCACAGCTGCTGGAAAACCCGGTAAACAAAATGCCCGCCTTTTACCTTGATGAACGCTATTTCTTCATGCCCGGATTTCCGGAAATGAGCCATCCAATGGTGGAGTATATACTGGAAAACATCATCCCGAAAGGTGCACCTACCTACCGTTTTACACTGACTGCCTCCTGTAAGGAAAACCTTTTCATAGAACTAATGGAACAAACGCCCAAAGGGGTAGAAATCTCTTCTCTGCCAAAACTATACGACAACGGCTGGCGCGTGACACTCTCTGTCGCTTCCAAAGATGAAGTGCTGGCAAGAGCGACATTTGAAAAGTTTGTCGCACTGCTTGAGAGCAAAAATATCCCCTACACGCTGAATGACGAAACCTGATGTCCCGCTACATTAAAACACTCAGCCACCCAGTTGTCGCACGCCTTTCACTGATACAGCTTATCAGCTACTTCGGTACCTGGTTCTCACAGGTTGCTATCTTCTCTCTGCTTGTCGAACTGAATGCCGGGCCGCTTGTCATTTCGATGACCGCTGCCATGGCAATGCTGCCTGCGGTAGTACTTGCTCCCGTCATCGGCATTGCTGTTGACCGCATTCCCTTCAAGAAGCTGATGGGAACACTGTTAGCAGTTGAAATTGCCGCGACACTGGGATTTATGCTTATCGACTCACTTTCACTTATCTGGCTGCTGATGGTGCTCATTTTCATCCGCTCAGCAGCCTCGAGTATGCTCTTCAGTGCGGAAATGACACTCTTTCCAAAGATCATCGAAGGGGAGATGCTCAAAAATACCAATGAAATCCACTCTATCATCTGGTCGTTCACCTACGCGGCGGGTATGGCTGTAGGCGGTGTTATCACGTACCATTTCGGTTACCATGCCGCATTTATGACCGATGCATTCCTTTACACTATCGCACTTTTTATTTTGATGGGCTTGAAACTGGCACTGAATCTCCCTGCGCAGATCCATTCCCACCGGCAGATGTTCATCGATGGCTTTACCTACCTCAAATCACATAAAAAACTGATACATCTCATTCTGCTGCATGCCGCGCTGGGGCTGACAAGCTTCGATGCACTCGTCACACTGCTGGCTGACTATGAATACAAAACCCTCATCGCTGTTCCCCTTGCCATCGGCTGGATCAATGCAGTGCGTGCCATAGCACTGATGATCGGGCCCTTTTTTATCGGCCGGTGGATTCATGACCGCAACCTGCACTACTTCTTTATTCTTGAAGGCATCGCCATCATCGCCTGGGGTATGGTACAGCACAATTTCTACTTCTCACTCATAGCCCTCTTTGGCGTAGGCTTCTTCACCTCCACACTCTGGTCACAAACCTACCTGATGCTTCAGGAGGAAACGGACAAAGCCTTTATGGGACGCATCATCTCCTACAACGATATGTTCTTTATGCTCTCCAACATCACCACCGCACTCTTTATCGGATACGCTTTTGAGTGGGGGCTCACGCTGAGAGGCATTACAATTGTACTTGGTGTCGGATTTTTGATTACAGCGGTATATTATCTTTGGATCAGGAAGCACTATCTGTAGATGAAAATCATAACATTATTATCGATTTTATGCTACCATTAGCGCAAATTTAACCTATGGAGATATCGAATGGATATTACTAAAATCGGACACGGCGAATGCC
>JALUXB010000034.1 GCA_027019175.1 Sulfurovum sp.
CGCGCAAAAAAGGAGCAGGCACTCAAACGCCATCCGGCATTTCTGGCGCTTAAGCGAAGCGAACAGAAAAAGATTCTCGAAATGCCTTCCAACCTCCTTTTTCTGCGCTATCGCCCCGAACGTATCATTGAAATTGCCAAAAAAGCATTTAAGACCGAACACTACACTTACCATATCAGTAACAATGACTACCTGACCATCGAGATCATCCGTGCCGACTCCATCAATCTCAGTTATCTGCTGGGCAAACTCAGCACGCTTGAGGTGGTCAATATGGATATCAGCAAACTTTTCAATGAACTCAAATACTTCAAAATAGACTTTGCAACTCGGGTGAATGATGATGAGACAGGAATGATTGAGCAAATTATCACCGATGCATTCGATCCGACCAAGAAAAGCATCGAATCGATCCCGCTGATTCAACAGGAAGATATCGATATTGACTGCGAACATTCCAAAAGTTACGCCATTATGCATCTGAGAAGTAAAAACCAGCGGGGCTTACTTGCCTATATCATCGATATGTTCGACGAGATGGGTATCGATATTGTCACCGCGAAAGTCCACACCCTCAAAAACCGTGTGCGTGACATGTTCCTCATCGAAAAGAATGGGAACTTCTGCCATAATACGGAACGAATTATTGAAAAACTCACAACGGACAAAAAGGAAGAATAAATGTGCGGGATAGTCGGCTACATCGGCCCTAAAGAGAAAAAAGAGATACTCCTGGACGGACTGCAGGAGCTTGAGTACAGAGGCTACGACTCTGCGGGGATCGCCATTATCGAAGGTAAAAAACTTCACGACTTTAAAGCGGTGGGCAAACTCAAAAACCTGCGGGAGAAAACCAAAAACTATACTTCTGAAGGCTTTGGTGTCTCCATCGGCCATACCCGATGGGCAACCCACGGCAAACCCACCGAACTCAACGCCCACCCTCACCTTGGTGCCTACTCCTATGTGGTACATAACGGTATTATCGAAAACTACCAGGCGCTTAAAAAAGAGTTACAGCAGGAGGGAGTCACTTTTCTCAGCCAGACCGATACGGAAACCATCGTACACCTCTTTGAAAAGTACCACAACAAAGGACTTGAACCTTTTGAAGCTTTCAAAAAAACTGTCAATCGCCTTGAAGGCGCGTATGCCACACTGCTCATTACCGAAGCAGCGCCCGATACGATCTTTTTTGCCAAAAACGGCTCTCCAATGCTCATCGGTTTTGACGGAGACGAAGTTTACTTTGCCTCTTCGGACACTCCTATTATAGGCAAGGCAAATGAAGTCTATTACCTTGAAGACGGCGAGTATGGCTACGTTCAAAACGGCAAAGTCCATCTTTTTGACAGCCACGGTGAAAAAGTGTTTCATCCCCAGCCGCTCATTGCAGACAAGGCAATGGCGCAAAAAGAGGGATACCGCTTTTTCATGGAAAAAGAGATCTACGAGCAGAGCCGAGTGATGGGTGAGACGATGATGGGACGTGTACTTGAAGAAGAGATCGTGCTTGATGAACTCGGTGCCGACTTCTTTGAAGGCATTAATGCCATCAAAATCTGTGCCTGCGGAACCTCCTACCACTCTGCACTGACTGCGGCCTACCTCTTTGAGAGGCTGGCGAAGATACGCTGTGATGTGGAGATCGCTTCTGAGTTCCGCTACAAAGAGCCGCTGCTTACCAAAGATACTCTCTTTGTCACCATCAGCCAAAGCGGTGAGACGGCAGATACACTTGAAGCGCTTAAAATGGCAAAACGTGCGGGACTCAAAAGCCTCAGTGTCTGTAACGTCGACAACTCCTCCATCGTCCGTGAAAGTGACACTGCCATCCTGACACGTGCGGGCATCGAAAAAGGGGTGGCAAGTACCAAAGCCTTCGCCACTCAGACAATGGTACTCTGGATGCTGGCACTCTATGTAGGACAGGTCAAAGGAACACTACCCAAAGAGGTACTCAAAGCAGAGATCGATGCAATGCTCCATACACCCAAAGCACTTATCGTCACCGATGAGCTGCACGCTAAGCTGCATCGTCTGAGCAAACGCTACCTACATGGTCACGGATTCTTCTTCATCGGACGTGATATCTTCTACCCTCTCGCACTCGAAGGTGCACTCAAACTCAAAGAAATCAGCTACCTGCACGCAGAGGGCTACCCCGCCGGTGAAATGAAACACGGCCCCATCGCCCTTGCCGATGCAGAACTCTTTACCATCGCCCTGATGCCAAAGACCATGCATTATGATAAAATCAAATCCAACGTTGAGGAGCTCAGTGCAAGAGATGCTACCATCTGTGCCATCTCTCCACTGCCTTTTGATCTCGCTGACGATTTTGTCCAGACACGATACAGCTCCCATCCCATGGTAGAGTTTTTTGAAATGATGGTTGTTACGCAGCTGCTTGCCCTGGAGATCTCTGTACGGCTTGGAAATGATGTCGATATGCCGCGTAACCTGGCTAAATCTGTAACTGTGGAGTAAAAGAGCGTCTTTAAGCCGCTTTGTCATACAATATTCTATTGATACATATAAAAGGATGAACACATGAAAAAGGCACCACTTTCACTTACCTTGACGGGACTGCTGCTTTGCGGGACACTGGCATATGCCGATTTTGCAGACGGACTGGTCGGAGGGTTGGTCGGAGGCGCAGTCGGCTCTGTCATTACCAATGAGGTATATAACAGCAAAAAATCTTCACAGCCGAAATACAGACCCGTACACAGAAAGTCACATAAAAAATACCACACGACCAAACGTATCTCAGCACCGGTAATGAACGATGCCATGAAAATACAGAAAGCACTGAAAGGACTTGGGTTCTACCACGGTGCACTCGATGGTGAGGTCAACTCATTTGAAACGCGTACAGCCATCAAAGAGATGAACAATGCCTACGGTATCGGCAACACCGCTGCACTCAGACCTGAAGAGCGGGATACACTTGTCTATCTTGGTACCCTCTTTGCTTTTGACCGTAACCTCATTGCACGAGGCAACGACAGGATTACCCGCGGCAAACGTATTCAGACAGCCTTAAAAGTACTCGGTTTTTACCACGGAACCATTGACGGCTCCGTTGGGCCGATGACACGCAATGCCATTGCTGCATATCAGCAGGCGTACGGCATGGGAGCCAGCCCACAGCTTGATTTCGAAGCGGAATACCAGCTTATCAGCAATGCGCGTGCAGCAAACGACAAAAACATCAATGACTCTATTGCCTCACTCAAAGCGATGGGACGCCCTGCCACACCGCAAAACATTGGGCAGCCTGCACCCAAGCCGCAGGATGATACCATGGGCAGCCAGCCGAAAGTCATTCAGATGCAGCCCATCAATGCGGCACAACCAAACCAACCTGCGCAAAGCCAATATCGATAAAAACAGCTATCAAAAGAGGGGTTATCTCCCCTCAAACCACTCATGGCACAGTTGTCTGTAAATCATTCTGTAAGCTTCTACTTTCTGCACAATATAGTCTCCCTCAAAATAGAAAGAACAAAAGTTCGCTTGTGCCATTTGTGAAAAAGAAAATTCTTCACACACAGCCGCCACATCAAAGTAGCGGTCATTGGCTGCGGCATATTCGAAGTCAATAAGTGTAACATGGTTCTCCCGCCATAGCAGATTTTTGGGGTTGAGGTCATTGTGACACAGCACAATTTCCTTGGGGTAAGATTCAACCAGTTTAAATGTACGCTCAATCGTTTCACTACGCTCTTTGAGAAGATCATAGAGTGCCAGAGGCGGCGTATCGGTTTCGATGGTATGGAGCGTTTGCAGCGTCTTTGCCAGCAACTTCATTCGGCTTTCCTCCATCACCTTCAGATGCTCTCCCTTGACAAATTCTGTAATCATCCAGCCTGCATCGAGATCAAGCAGCAGCGGACGGGGTGCAATACTGAGATTTGCCGCTTTTTGCTGTAAGTCGAATTCTTTTTGGCGGTCAATCCCCTCTTCTTTGAAAACCCGTAAAAGATAGGTATGCCTTGTAGTTTCAATACGGTAGTTGAGGTTGCAGTAGCCCTGTGTACCTACAGGCTCTATAGAGCGTATGGGATCGTTTTTGAAAAGCGGGAGCTTCTCAAGTACGGCTCTGTTCACCGTATGCCTTTTTCCAGCTTGCATAGCCATAGAATGCCAAAATGACATAGAGTACAAAGAGTACAATGGTCGCCAGATAGCCGGACTTGTAGTAAAGTACGGTTGCAGCGGAGTCCACCACCATCCAGTAGAGCCAGTTTTCCAGCACCTTCTTGGCCATCATCCAGGTTGCAATGCCTGAAAAAACCATAACAAAGGCATCGTGGTAGGCAAATTTCGCACCGGCATAGGTAGAGGTAAGATAGCCAAGAAGCAACGTACCGATTACGCCTGAAAGAATAAAAACAAAATGATGCTTTAAAGACCATCTTGTAATGGGCAGTGTCTCACCATGTTCATCTTTTTTCCAAAGCATAAAACCGTAAACGGCCATCACCATATAGTAGAAGTTCAACAAAGAGGAGGCAACCAGTGCCCCGTCCCAAAAGATGACAGTATAAATCAGTGTACTGAAAAAAGCAAAAGGCCATGCCCACTGCGACTCTTTTGCCGCAAGAATGACATAGGCGATACCAAGCAGTGTCGCAGCGATCTCCCAGCCGGACATCTGTGCAAACGCTGCTGCTATACCTGCGGCAGAAATATCCATTTAAAAGCGTCCTTTTCTGTCTTCACCCACAATTTTAATGACAAAAACCGATTGCGGCATCGTTTCAAACACCGCTTTCATTTCATCTGTAAGCAGTCCCATCACAATATCGTATTCACCGTACACCTGGGTGCTGAGCTCCGTTCGCACAATGTTCACCCGCTGTTCACGCGCCAATCTTTCAATAAACGCCGTAATCGGCTTTTCAAACTCGCTTTGAAGCGGATACATACTGATATCGATGGAAACTTTCATCTGTTGTCCTTTAAAAGTCATAGCTCAGGGTGAAGCCGTAGGTTCTTGGGTCACCCTGCTGGGTATAAAGATGCTCGCCCTCCGGAAAACCGTTATCAAAATAGTAGCCTCTTGTCTGATAGTCAGTATCTGTCAGGTTTCTTCCCCAGAGTATTGCACTCCAATTCCCAGCTATATACTCTATGCTTGCGTTAAGTAATGTATAGGGATCAGATTTTTCATCGTGTCCATTGGAGAAGTAGTAACTGCCCCTACCATCCACAGAGGTTTTGAAGCGCCAATTCTCCAGAAAGGCATAGTCAAGTCCTACGCTATACTGATACTTTGGAGACTGTGCAGGAGCACGTCCGCTTTTATCCGTACCATCTACAGGGTTCTTAAATTCATCAAACTCCGCCTTCAACAATCCCAAACTTCCAAAAAGAAGCAGGTTATCTGTTGCCTGGTAATCGATACTCTCTTCCAAACCATAATAGGTACCCTTTTGTGCATTAAAAATATAATCAGAAAATCGGTCTCCACCCCCTCCTGTCGGATAGGAGTAGTAGGTTCCTACCTGCTGATTTTTTCTCTTGCCGTAAAAAAGGTTCAAACGATTATGCAGCTTTCCATTCAGATAAGTACCGTTTACCCCAGCATCAATATTCCACAATGTTTCCGTATCGTAGCGCTTTGGAAGTCTGCTTGCATCGGTAACAGGGTTAAAGCCTCCCGGTTTGTATCCTCTTGATAAGTTGACATAGTAGAGCTGTGTTTCATCTGCCTGATACTCCAAACCAATCTTTCCGCCCACAAGATTTTCTCTATCATCGTATGTTACATTTTCAGAATCGTAATAATCTGTTTTCCACTGCTCAAGACGCAACCCTGCACTCAAAAGCCACTTAGGAGCAAAATGGATGTCCAGTTGACCATATGCAGCGATACTCTCTGCATCATAGCTGCTGAGAAACGGTTCAGAAAGCCAAGTATAATTTCTTGTCAAATCACTACTATAGTCACGGTAATAGACTCCTATCGTCCAGTCAGTAGTTCCATTAAAAATTCTACCGGTATCATCTGACACAAGTCTAAAATCGATATCAAACTGCTTTTTATCTCTCAGGTACTGGTCTGTAGAGTCCCAGCCACCATAATTCCAACCATCAGTCCAATCTTCATCATAGCTGTATTCAAGATCGGATTTATTGTAACTCAAACTGGTAACTATATGATAAATATCCTCAACCTGATAGGTTGACTTCAATCCTATCGCATCGGTCTTTTGTGTATCCTTACCTGGCTGATCTGCTTCTGAAGTTCTAGTGTTAAAACGGTTGAACGCATCGTAACCATTATCGATGTCAATATGCATATAAGTCAAATCTATTATATGATTGTCTGAAACGATCCATCGGAGTTTTCCTCGTGCTGTCAACTCATCAATATTATTAGTATCATCTCTGTTGAGCGTAACGTTATTGATATAACCATCACTGGTATGTTTATAGATCGAAAAACGTCCAAGCAGTTTGTTTGCAACGATAGGTGCATTGAGTGCCAAACCGATCGCTTTTGTGTTATAGTTTCCGCCAGTTACTTCCAGGTGACCGCCTGCTTCATTCGTAGGCTCGTTACTTTCAACATTCACGATACCTGCCAGTGCATTGGCACCAAACTTCGTCCCCTGTGGTCCACGCAAAACTTCAATCTGTTTAATGTCAAAGAGTGATGCACCCAGAGGCACATTTGAAAAATCTATACCATCAATAATCAATCCAACAGACGGGTTTACAGGTGTCTCAAACTGGCCACGTTCTCCCATACCCCTGATTTGGATATATTTTGCACGTGAAGCTCCTGCAGAGAAGTTCACATTGGGTGCCGTAGAGACTACCTCTGCAAAGGGTTCCGTCACCTTATCATAAAGTTTTTCTTCTCCTATGATAGTTACACTCCCCGCTGTCTTGGAAAGCTTTTCCGATCTAAAATCGGCACCGACAACGATCGGATCCAAATTCACCTCTTCAGCCAAAAGCAGAGAACTCCCCAGTGTACTTATGGCAGCCATTGATAACGGCAATAGTCTTTTTTTCATTGATTTTTCCTCAAAATAGTTTCGGAGAATGCAAGTGGTCGAAAGCAGAAAGTACAGATATATGCAGTACCACTCTTCCTTACGCCGGCATTGCCCGGGTCAAGTTCTGCGGGTGGTATCTCAGCTCATAGAGCACCCCGAGAGTTTGATCTTCTTTATACATTACAAACAATTTGAGATGGCTTAAATAGGAGTATATTTATCTGATTTAAAAAATGGGCTCTTTTCTTCCACGTTTTTTTGTCACATAATCAAACTGCAGCGCTTCGGCTTTCTGCAATTTCTCAAACAGGAAGTGCTTGGCATGCTTGACACTCTGTGCCAATGTTTCGCCTTTTGCAAGCTCGACAGCAATAGCTGAAGAGAGCAGGCATCCGGTACCGTGGGTGTGTGTCGTTTCAATACGCGGTGAGCAAAAACGTGTGATGCTTGAAAGTTCGACAAGATAGTCGACTGCCTCCTCTTCGAAAGTATGCCCGCCTTTAAGCAGGGTATTCTTCGCCCCAAGCTCAAAGAGTGCCTGTGCCATAAGCGGCACTTCTTTTGCACTTCCTTTAAAATCACCGTCAATAAGTGCATTGGTTTCCGGCAGATTCGGCGTCACAAGCCGACACAGCGGAAAGAGTTTGTAAATCATCGTTTCTATAGCAGACTCTTCCAAAAGCCGTTTGCCACTTGAACTGACAAGTACCGGATCAAGAACGACATTGACCAGCCTGTACTGCTTGAGTACTTTCGCAACAGTTTCAATCAGTTCGGCAGACCCCAGCATACCAATCTTGACTGCATCGACATGCACATCATCAAGCAGGGTACATAGTTGTGCATAGAGCATCTGTGCATCCACCGGTTCAACTGCCGAAACCCCCTGGGAATTCTGTGCAGTCATTGCCGTTACCGCACTGAAAGCATATCCGTCAAGAGCATGTACCACTTTGGTATCCATTACAATTCCGGCTCCTCCAAAGGGGTCAAAGCCGGCAATACTAAGTACTGTAGGTGTATGTTCAGAAGCCATAACGTGAAAAGACCTCCATCAATGCTTTGGTTTTTGGTTTGGAAATACTGCCCTTTTCATCGAGCACACCCGATATCATCGCAATACCGCTTGCCGCTTTGGTTTTTGCTACCATTTCGATGTTGTCAATGGTAATACCTCCAATCGCCACAACCGGATAATCCACTGCCTCTGCCCAGCGCTTAAGCAGTTGGGTACCGACAGTATTATACTTAAGTTCTTTTGAAATAGGCACAAACACGGGACCAATGGCGATGTAGGAGGGTTCAAACCCCAGCGCAATGTCGATTTCTTCGGGGGTATGGGTACTGATGCCAAGCCGGAGCCCCGCACTGTAGATGGCATCGATGTCTGCCTCCTGAATATCCTCCTGCCCCAAGTGAATACCGTAGGCATTATGCTTGACGGCAAGCTGCCAGTAGTCGTTGACAAAGAGGCGCACATCAAATTCACGGGAGACTGTAACAGCCTCTACAATCTCCCTTTCAAGTGCCTCACCCTCCATATCTTTTACCCGCAGCTGCGCCGTGGTAATGCCACACTCATACAGCGGACGCAGTTTGTCTGCTCTGTCTACAACCGGATAGATGCCAAGAGGTGTATCATCACATTTTGGGAATTTCATCTTTTTCCTTTTTTCACCATTTCCTCATTTCAATCGGTGCGTGATTACGCACCCTACATCTTTTGATGCCAAAACGGTGTTCCTACCGTTGGGGTAGAAGGGGATGCAAACTCCCGCTCCTGCATCGCACCCGCTTCATAACCCATACGCCCTGCTTCAACTGCCAGTGCAAATGCCTTTGCCATCGCTACAGGGTCTTGTGCAAGCGCTACTGCAGAGTTGAGCAAGATGCCGTCATAGCCAAGTTCCATTGCAGTCACTGCGTGGGAGGGTTTGCCTATGCCCGCATCGATGATCAGTGGCATATGGGGGAAGGCTTCTCTTATCGCTTTGAGATTGTAAGGATTCATCAGCCCTTTTCCGGAACCAATGGGTGAACCCCACGGCATCAGTATGTTACACCCCGCATCAACAAGTTTTTTGGCTACGACCAGATCGTCGGTGGTATAGGGAAAGACTTCAAAACCCTCTTTGACAAGTACCTTCGCCGCCTCTACGGTTTCGTAGGGGTCAGGCTGCAGATTGTACTGATCACCAATGACCTCAAGCTTGATCCAGTTGGTACCAAAAACCTCACGCGCCATCTGGGCAATAGTGATCGCCTCTTTGGCAGAGTGGCACCCTGCCGTATTGGGCAGTACCTCCACACCAAGATCACGAATGATCTTCCAAAACCCCTCTCCTGCCTCTTTATTCACCCCCTGACGGCGCAGCGACACAGTAACTACCTGTGCCCCCGATGCGCTTATCGCATCCTCCATCACTGCCGGGGAGGGATAGAGCGCCGAACCTATGAACATTCTTGAGGTAAGCTGCTTACCGCCAATCTGCCATTTGGTATGGTCATTGTTTGTCATGGGTACACCTTTTGTTTTTTAATGTATGTCATTTTCTCTCGTACTCTTCCATTTCATCCGCGTAGGGTGCAATGTTTCGCACCTTTAAACCGTTGTCAAAAAATGGACGGTTTGTTGCTTTCATGCATCTCAAAGGTGCGTGATTACGCACCCTACTTGAACGCACAGCGTTCATTCATCCGCCGCTTACCGGCGCCAGCACATCCACCTCATCACCTGACTTCAGAGCGGTCTTTTCAAATGCATCTTTGGGAACAAACTCTTTGTTCACCGCCACCCCAAGCCACTTATCATGAAAATTGAGATGCTTGAGCATCTCTTTGATAGTGATCCCCTTGGAAAAGGTTTTTGTTTCACCGTTGACCGATACTGTGATCATTGTCATTGCATCCTCCTTATCCCTTCGTTGAGTGCCTTCTCCACTATGGCAGGAGAGAGCAAATAGCCGTGGCGGTAGAGCCCGTTGATACGTGTCAGTCCCTCTTCGTTCTCTATGCGCGGCAGGTTATCTTTGAATGCCGGACGGCAGTTTGTTTCGCTGTTGACCACTCTTGCTTCACCAAAGTTCGGGTGGAGCGTATAGAGTGCCGAGAGCAGTTCCATACTCGATCGTACCGAAATGGGTGAAGTATCTTCACTCTCAATCTCCGTTGCACCGATAAGGTAGCGTTTGTAGCCTGTCGTCTGTGAGAGTTTGCAATCTGCACAGTATTCCAGGTCTATTCCCTCACAGCCGTTGCCGCGCGGAACAACATAGAGCTTGTAACGCGGATGCATCAGACGTGTGGGACGGCTGATATCAATGTCGTTTGCCTCCACCCAAAGTACCTCTCCACGCACACCTCGAAGCTCTTTGAAGTGCTCTTTGGCACCCAGACCGCGTGTGTCGAACACCCAGTCAAATGTCTCGACACCCTCTTTGGTATAGACCTTTTTGGGTTCAAGCTTCTCAACTGCCGTATACTCACGGAAAACAATATTCTCCATACGATCAAAGTAGTTGACCGAAAATGCCATAAAACGCTGGGCATCTACCACCCCCTCTTCAGGAATGAAAAAGCCCTTTTGGTGCATGGCAAGGTCAGGTTCAAGTGTGCCTATTTCGGTTTTGTCAAGTGTTTCAATGCTTTGCGCCGCATCGACTTTACGCTGCAGCATCCCGATAAAGTGCTCCAACTCCCCCATATCCTGCGGATGCGCGGTAATGACCGTACCCTTTTGCTGATATCCGTCAAAGAGCCCGATCTCTTTAAGCAGTGCCGGCCAGAGTTCTATGGAACGCTTTCCAAGCTCGAAGATGACCGACTCCGCCGTTTCAAGCTCGGCATAGGGTGCAAGCATTCCCGCAGCGGTAAATCCGGCGGCATTCACCCCTTCTTTGGAGTCCTTCTCAAAAAAAGTAATGGTATGTTCTCCGCTTTGCAGCAGATTTAGAGCAAGTACCCGACCTGCCAAACCGGCACCGGCGATAGCGATATTCATCGTTTTTTCCTTCGCAAATTCTCTTTTCTTCCTACTTTTTTAAAAAAAGTAGGCAAAAAGCGTTACTTTTGCAATTGTGCGGACGGTGGCTCCAGCGCCGTGCTTCACACATATGGGCGCTTGCGCACCTGCACAAAAAGTGCAAAAGTAACACAAAAAAATTTTTAATAAAAGCGCGTAGGGTGCGTAATCACGCACCTTTCTATCATTCCCACGCTCTATGTCATACCATAGGGTATCTGCTACTTAATGGCAAAATATGCATTCCCACCCAGACGGTGGGAACGAGAATACCCCGTAGGGTGTTGTACCCCTACAACACCCTACGCGTTCTTTACCTTCTCTGCATCCACATAAACCTCTCCACCAAGCTCCTGGAACTTCTGGCTCATCTCATCCATCCCCTGTTTGATCTCCTCTTCGGTGAAACTCTCCTGCTCGGCTGCGTAGTCGCGTACTTCGGCTGAAATCTTCATGGAACAGAATTTCGGGCCGCACATAGAACAAAAGTGTGCCACTTTGGCAGCTTCCATCGGCATCGTCTCATCATGGTACTCACGCGCACGCTCAGGATCGAGCCCAATGTTAAACTGGTCGATCCATCTGAACTCGAAACGTGCCTTGCTCATTGCATGGTCACGGGCTATGGCACCCGGGTGTCCTTTAGCGATGTCTGCCGCATGTGCAGCCAGTTTGTAGGTGATGAGCCCCTCTTTAACATCATCTCTGTCAGGCAGTCCAAGGTGCTCTTTTGGCGTCACGTAGCAAAGCATCGCCGTACCGTACCAGCCTATCATCGCCGCCCCAATGCCCGAAGTGATGTGGTCATACCCCGGTGCGATGTCTGTCGTTAACGGCCCGAGTGTGTAAAACGGTGCCTCGTGGCAGTACTCAAGCTGTTTTTCCATATTCTCTTTGATCATATGCATCGGTACATGCCCCGGCCCTTCGATGAGCACCTGCACATCGTGTTTCCATGCAATTTTTGTCAGCTCACCCAGTGTTTTGAGCTCTGCAAACTGCGCTTCGTCGTTGGCATCGGCAACCGACCCCGGGCGCAGTCCGTCACCCAGAGAGAAGGTGATGTCATACGCTTTCATAATCTCACAGATCTCCTCAAAGTGTGTGTAGAGGAAGTTCTCTTTGTGGTGGTGGATCATCCATTTTGCCATGATCGACCCGCCGCGGCTGACGATACCCGTCACACGTTTTGCAGTCATCGGCACATGGTGCAGCAGCAGTCCTGCGTGAATGGTAAAGTAGTCCACTCCCTGCTCTGCTTGCTCGATAAGCGTGTCACGGAAGACTTCCCATGTCAGATCTTCGGCAACGCCGCCAACCTTTTCAAGCGCCTGATAGATCGGCACTGTACCGATGGGCACCGGAGAGTTACGCAAGATCCAGTCACGTGTGGTGTGGATGTTCTTTCCGGTACTCAGATCCATCACCGTATCTGACCCCCATCGCGTCGCCCAGACCATCTTCTCGACCTCTTCGGCGATGCTTGAAGTGGTTGCGGAATTTCCAATGTTGGAGTTTACCTTGACCAGGAAATTACGCCCGATGATCATCGGTTCCACTTCGGGGTGGTTGATGTTCAAAGGAATGACCGCGCGCCCCTCGGCCACCTCTTTTCTGACAAACTCAGGTGTGATCTCCTCAGGCAAGTTCGCACCGAAGTTCTCTCCCTTAAGTCTACCATTACGCTCCTCATCTGCAAGGTAGGCTTTAGTCCACTCAAGCTTCTGGTTCTCACGGATCGCGATGAACTCCATCTCCGGTGTGATGATACCCTGACGCGCATAGTGCAGCTGTGTGACGTTCTTACCCTTTTTCGCACGCAATGGCGTTCTGTGAAGCCCCTTGCTGCCTGCGGTGACGAACTCAAGCTGCTCGTCTGTATTGTAGCCGTTGTCCACAGGCTTGATGATACGCCCCTCGTAAGCTTCCACATCGCCTCTGGCTTCGATCCACTCCTTGCGGATGGGGTCGATCCCTTTGGTTACATCGATCTCTACATTCGGATCGGTATAGACACCGGATGTGTCATAGACGACAAGCTCTTCATCGTTGGTCAGGGTGATCTTTCGCATCGGTACTTTGATGTGCGGGTGTATCTTGCCTGAAACGTATACTTTTTCAGATCCCGGAAGCGGATCGCGCGTGATGATCTCTTCACTCGCTTCAAAGAGTGATTTGGTTGTATTCATAGAGGTTGTCATGGTATTTTCCCTTTAACTTATTATTGAATTTAAAAAGTATGTAGGGAAGAGAGTAATAGAAGTGAGGTAGAAAAAATGTCTCTTTTTTTCATGCTCGACAGCAGTATTACAAAGCTCTTCCTTACGCCGGTATTGTCCGGGTCAAGTTCAACGGGTAGGCTTTTGCGGCCTTCTCAGCTGTGTCTTGCACAGCACCCCGAGAGTTTGAG
>JALUXB010000035.1 GCA_027019175.1 Sulfurovum sp.
TGATTTTACCCGAGATCTTCATCACTACCTAAACATGGGATTTGATGTAGTTGAGGTAGAAAATGGTGTAGGTGAATGGATTGCTGTCCTTCAAAAAGGCGGTGCTTTTCATGGTACCACTTTCCTAATAACGCGTAACAAGCAAAAGATGGACAAAACTATTGCTGCCAATATACAGGACGGTTTCAAACCCATTGATATTGCAGAGGCTGAAGGATATCACGTAGTGATCTTTGCAAGAAAGGCTCCGTTTAAAGAATCCCGCTATGTACAGGCCGACAACTGGGATGAAGTCGAAAAAGCTGTAGCCGACGTGTGGAAAGAGAAATGGAACATCTTGAAGATGGCGTACGGCGATGATGCATGGAGCCTTCTCTTTGTTCGCTACGCAGTACCGCGTTCTGAATCATACATCCGAAACAAAGACTTCAAAAAGTTCCGCAGCAGCGTACGTGAAGGATGGCAGAAGGGACTTCGGCTGACAGACATTGGCAACGGCAGAAGGTAGCACCTGTTTCAGAGAAGATAAAGTGAAGTGTGTTACAATATAGTTCAAGAAAACTTATGTAAAACCATAATATTTATAGAACATATTGAGGAGAAACAGAAATGAAAAAGCTATTAAAACATACACTTGCTGCACTGCTGATACTGCCTGCTGTCACCATTGCCGATGACTTTTGGGTAGGTGTTTTTGACAAAGATACAGGCTATACTGACCAATCTTACACTACCAGTAAAAACCTTTCCCGACTACAGACAAAAATTGAGAACGAGTGGAACAAGGGCTACACCCTCATCGACATCAATTATGGCCATGATGTCTGGATGGCCGTTTATGCCAAAGGAACCGGTTATACACAACAGGCACTTGTACACCGCCGCGACCTTAAAAAGTTTCAGGCATCCATTAACACTTACCGTCAAAAAGGCTTTGAACTCATCAATATTGAATATGGTGCAGGTGAATGGATAGGTGTGTTTGCCAAAGGCGGGAAGTGGAAAGACGTAAAATTTATTTACAAACGTTACCGTGATGACTTTGAAAAAAGCATTATTGAACACTGGAGAGACGGATATATGCTTGTCGATGCAGAAGCTGCCGAAGGATACTGGACAGGTATCTTTGCCAAAAATACCGGATTCAAAAGCCAGGCGTACACCATTGTCCATGACTGGGAAGATGTCAGTGATGAAATCAAAGCAAAATGGCGTGATGGTTACCGTATTGTCAATATTGAATTTGCAATGTCGGAGTGGTTCATCATCTTCGCCGAACTGCCAAAGGCTCGAGAGGAGGCCTTTGCCAATAACGAAGATATAGAGGATTTCAGAGAAACCATTAGAAAATACTGGAAGAAGGGGTACTACCTCATCGATGTGGCGGACGGGAGGGATTAAAAGTGCTAAGTGCTAAGTGCTAAGTGCTAAGTGCTAAGTGCTAAGTGCTAAGTGCTAAGTGCTAAGTGCTAAGTGCTGATTTTGCATGGGTTGGTTGAAGTCAACCTTAAAAACTCCGCCATACCTGCGAAGGCAGGAGTCTTAACTTTAAGCAAAAGAAGCGCGTTATATCCATACGTCAAGATCCCGGATCAGGTCCGGGATGATCCTACACGCCCCACCGATAACCAACCTCACACTTCCCCCTTTTTCAATACTTCAACAATATGATCCGCAACGCGCAGGGCATTCGCGTAGATGGTCCAAGTGTAGGCAACAGAGCCTCCGGTAGGCATGAAGCTGGCATCGGCAACATAGAGGTTGGCAACATCATGCGCACGACAGTATTTGTCAAGGACTGAGGTTCTGGGATCATTGCCGAAACGGCAGCCGCCGGCAACAAGATTTTGCGGCGGTGTAGCGGAGACGGAAGAGTAGATGTTCTTTGCACCCATCTTCTCAAGTACCTTTTCACATTTTTTGGCAATGTAATTGCCCACTTTGACATCTTGCGGGTGTCCTTCTATACGTAATCTTCCGACAGGCATGCCGTACTTGTCTTTATGTGTAGGGTCAAGCGAAACGAAACAGTTGTTGTTGGGCAGCCAGTCGTTGAAAATTTCGAATCGGATGGTTTTCTGTTTTGTAAAGCGCTTTGTCAACTTCTCTGCCAGCGCATCGCCCCAGAGCAGCCGTTCTTTGCCGTAGCGGTTCTTGACCGCCCGGGAGATGATATTTTGGTGCTCGAACATGAACTCTACCGAGCCGCCCTTGAACTTTCCCTCCCACCAGTCGTCTATGAAGTACCAGTCGAGAATGGAGCGGTTGACAAAGTAGCCTGTCTGCATCAGCTCCTTGAAGCTGATCTCCTTGAGCGCATCTTCATG
>JALUXB010000036.1 GCA_027019175.1 Sulfurovum sp.
GAATTCAAGATATTTTTTAAAAGTTCTGTCTTTGTTGTTACGCAGCAGCAGTGTCGTTTCGGCATCGGTACCGGTATTGTCATTGATAATGTTCATTTTATGCTGCAGCTTCTGAAGCTGTCTTTGTGCCACTCTTGCAATATGTGTTTTGGCACGCTCATAATAGGAGAGGAAAGCTTTTTTGGTGCTGAAACCGCGCAGCAGATCATATGCTTCACGTGATTCCCTCCCGGCAAAGTCGTAGTGCATCCCGAAAAAGATACCCAGAATCTGAATGAAAACAAAGAGCAGCCCCAAAATCATAAAGGTTGCATCTCCGCCCCGCTGGTTGGTTTCATCTTCTATGTTTACATCCGTTTGTTTCGAAGCAGCCGGTGAAGCTTTGCTTTCTTCATCACCAAAAAGCGAAGAGAGATCGTCTTTGGCATCATCACTGCTGCTGTCACCAAAGAGTGCACCCATATCATCATCTCCCTTGGCCTCGGTATCCCCAAACGGCGATGCATCGTCATGAAAAATATTCATGGCACTTTCATGTGAAGAGGCAATCTCCTGGACGAGTACCTGATGGCGGATGTAAGTTGCCCCTACCGCTACGGCAATAATGAACGCCAGCGTCAGAATGGTTTTGGTGTAAGTGGTCTTGACCTTGTCGTTAACATCAAGCCGGTTGAGCATACGAATGTAGTTTGGAGAATCTTTGTCATCGAATGTATTGTCAATGGTAATGAGTTTTTCATCCGGCTTGAGGTCACGCCAGTTGGTACCGCCCGCATTGTCATTTTTATACCATCGTCTGATCTTCTTGATGAGGGTATTCTTGTGCAGCTCCTGTCCGGTAAGGTGTGTCAGCCATACCAGCAAAATGGCAAGCATTGCCGCAACGCCGATAGCCCCTTTCTGCTGTGTCGCTTCACTGGCACCGGGGATGGTAAAGCCCGCCAGTACATAGGCAAACCCAAAGGCTTCCACAATCACCAGTACAAAGATCATGATCCAGATGAATGTCGGTGTAGGTTTTCGTCCCAGCTCTCCCGCAGCGTGCAGATAGTCTTTGGCTTCATCATACGACTCATCATCGACATCGACTTTTTCATAGAAGTTGTAGTAGTCACGGCAAAGACGCTCTTCGGAGTAGAACCACTTGTGATGCTCGTCAAACCCTTCGATATCCCGTGCAAGAACAGACAGTTTTCCAATAAAAGGAAAATTGTACGTAAAATTGAGCCACCAAAATTTCACCTCCTGCCAGTGTGTGATAATAAATGCCAGCACAATGACAGCAAAACCAAGCAGCAGTGTCTCTATCTGGTGTGCCAGAATAAATTGCCGTATCTCTTCCATACGCTTTTTTCTCCTTCAGCTAAATTAAAAGACATTATAGCTAAAAATAATTTTGCGGGGTTTTAAAAACAGATTTCTGTTAACCTTCATTGTGCAATTGCATGATAGAATACACCATTAAATACAAGGAGTTGTTATGCCTGAAAATCCGCAGAACATTACCATATCACTTACTTCAAAGCAGGTTGAAAAACTTCAGGAACTCACCAAGGTCACGGGGGATGACACCACCAATGTCCTTAGAAATGCACTTGAACTTTACTATCGCCACATGATGGAAGACGAAGAGCAGAAGAATCTTGCAAAGATCAATGCTCTGCTTGATGTCCAATAGATCCGGCCAAATGTGCAATCTGTCTGTCATGCAGGCGACGCAAGAACAGTAGAGCACTAACTGCGCCCACCAGGCACCATGCCATGTCTGTCTGCGTATCCCAGACATACCCTTGTGTTCCGAGAAAAGCATCGGCCGTTTCACCCGATAATACTGCCACAGCCCACTCAAGCAATTCATAGAATGCCGAAAAGGCCAGTACGATACTCAGTACTATGTAGTTCAGCCATAGACGGCTTTTTTTAACCACCTCTTTACGAATAAGAATTTCACGGGCCAGAATAGCCGGTTCAAAGCCTTGAAAGAAGTGACCAAGCTTGTCATAGTTGTTGCGGCTCTGATGCAATACTTCTTTGATCCAGTCAAAAAGGGGTACCTCCGCGTACGTATAGTGTCCACCCACCATCAAGATTATCATATGAATTAATATGAGCGTATAGAGCAGGGGAGTTAGCGGAAAGGTACGGTATGTGGCCACAATCAATACAAAACCTATCAGTGCGGGAAAAACTTCCAAAAACCAGGTAAAGTACTCTTTAGGCTGCCACGCAGACCAGAGAAGGGCAGCGAGAAAAATGCCTACCCATACAAAGCGCATTATCCTGCCTTCTTTGCTGTCATGAGAAAGACCGTAAAGTTACGGTGCGGTTTTTCAATAGTTGAAGCCGTTTCAAAATGGATGTCAGTGAAACCGGAAGCTTCTGCAAATTTTTTCAGTGTTTTCCTGTCAAAACCATGATGAAATACACCGGTATTGTCACTGTGAAAACTGCCATCCTCACTGTCAAGGTCGGCAATGGCAATGAAGCCGTTTTCCTTGAGCAGGGATGCAAGTTTATGGAAGAGGGCAGCTATATCTTCTACATGGTGAATAGTCATCGAAGAAATAATACCGTCAAACTGACGTCCTTCAATAGGATCTTTTGTAATATCTTTTAATATGGCTTCGGTTTCACAGGCAAATTCATCACATTTATTCTCAAATTCAAGCAACATTGAGGGCGAATTGTCCACCGCAACGATCTTTTTGACCAAAGGGGCAATAAAGTAGCTTAAAAGCCCCGTACCGGCACCAAGGTCCATCACTTCCATCTCTTTGTCAAGTTTAATATTTTTTACGATCAACTCAGCGATCGCTTTGGCGTTCTGTACACGCCTGGAGCTCATATCCCACTTTTTGGATTTATGTGCAAAAAGGTCAGTCTGTTTTTTCATTTATATTTCCTAATATGGTTTTAATATTTTTTACTATATACCTAAAAAAGGCTCTCTTTCTTCTCGATACGGATGCTCTCCCAGAAGAATTCCACATGCTTTTCAAAGAGAGACACCACAGAAGAGGTCGATTTCTTGTCCTGTTTAAGCAGACTTACCTGCATCTGGTAAAAAAAGAGCGGTGCAAAGAACTCGTTTGCAAGCATCAAAGGGTCAGAAGAACGTATAAGCTCCTCCTGCATCATCATAAACAGGTAGGTTGAAAGCTTTTTAACGTTCTCTTGATAAAAATGCTCGTTATATATCTCTCTGACACGTTCGTTCCGGAACATCTCCTGCATCAAAAGCTTATAAAGCGCCTCATTTTGCCCATCAAAGCTTAAAAGTTTAAATTTGGTACCGATACCTGCCAAAAGTGCTTTTCCGCTCTTAGCGGCTTCATGAGGGTCTCTGTCATCGAACAGATGGACAATCGCAGAGGAGGTAAGGTCTCCTATGAGTGTTTCGAGGATCTCATCTTTGTTTTTGAAGTGGTTATAAAGTGCACTCTGCTTGACACCCATTGCACCGGCAATATCTCGTACGGTTGTTGCTTTGTAGCCCTTGGTCGAGAAGAGCTTGAGGGCTGTTTTGAGAATTTTCGCTTTTGTTTTGCTTCCTTTCGATAGGGCAGAAGTGCCCTTGTCACCGTCCATAGTAGCTCCTTTTGTACAATTATAGTGAACATTTGTTCATATGTCAAGAGGAGGGTATGAAATTATATGAACAAATGTTCATATTTAAGATTGCTTTGCTTTTATTAAATGAACATCTGTTCGTAAATTAGAAATCACTTTTCATAAGAAGTGAACATTTGTTCATTATATATCCATTGTTTCCCATAAGCAGGTGCTTTGCGGGGCATTGTCACATTTTGGATGCTCGGGAGACTGCCGTGATCAGAAAGTAAGGCTTCTACATATTATATAATATAGGATTTTTCTCTTCTTGGTCATCTTTTTGTTAGTTTTACTTATATTTTTAAATATTAAAAAGATGCCAAACTGACACCACTCTGTATTTTTTTGACACAGGAATGCTGTATCATACAAAATAGTGATTGAACATTTCGCGCACAGAAATGTTTCGATAAAAGTATTGGTCAACGCAAATATATAAATCTGCTGTTTGCAAGTCGGCAACTTTTCCGAATTTCAAAAAATGTTTGTGTGAGACAAGGATCCGATTTTTGATTTAAATGGGAGAAAAGTTTCTGGAATAAAAATTTTCAGTTTACATTTTACATTATGCATTGCAATTTTTTTAATTGGTGTGGGAGCAGTATACGCATACAAATAGTCGACGGGAAGAGCGGATATACTTTTTTAATAGAATTTATATTATGTTAACCAAAGCCTTTTTATGCTTTATCTTTTGGAATATTAATCATACTTTAACCACTAATTGTGTTATCATTGTTATAAGTTCAGACTTATACACTTTTAGAATGTAAGCCCGGACAAATATTTACAAAAGGATTGTACCATGAAAAAGAAAACTGTATTGGCTGTTTATGATACCTATACCGATGTACAGGATGCATTGGAAGCTTTGACCAAAAACGGCATTGATAAACAGCACATCTCTGTTGTAGGCAAAGGCAATGAAAAAGTGATGAATGACTTTGAGTATAACAAAGAGAACAAAGATATTCTCTTCTGGGGCGAACTGGGAACATTCTGGGGCGGTCTGTTTGGTTTTCTTGTCGGCGGGCTCTTTTTCTTTGTTCCCGGTTTTGGTCCCTTGATCGCAACCGGACCGTTAACTGCTGCATTGGCAGGAACAGTTGGCGGCGCAATGCTCGGCGGTGCAATCACAGCACTGAGTGCTGCACTGATAGATTGGGGCTTATCTGAAGAGGAAGCGATCAAATATTAAAACTATGTCAAAGACAATAAATTTTTCTTCTCATTGTCTACGGCAAAGACAGCCAAACAGAAAAAGCCAAAGAACTCCTGGATCAACTCGGCAAAGGTTCGGTAACACTTCACCAGTAATGAAAACGGGGAACGGTTTTAACCGACTCCCCCTCTTCGCACATCAGGCTTTCAATAATCTGTTTTTAAAAGCAACTTTCTGCAATGCAGCCAAAGTCTCTTTCCCAAGTTTTTCCCGCATATGCAAACGTGTCAGCATATGCACAAGAACATCGTATCTGGAAAGATCCGTATCTCTTCTAAAGAGCGCCTCTTCTCCAAGATATGCTACCACTTCCTCGTGAGATGCAATACCGCTGCCGACAATATTGTCAACCATCTTTTCCAAAGACTCTGAGTGTATCTCCATGAAGTTTTGACTGAGTTTTTCGGCTGCTTCTTTTTCAAGCCCTTTTTCCATGAGCATTTTTGAAATATCGCTGCCAAGTGTTTTCTGCTCTTGTGTCTCAATGGCGCTGAGTGTACGCTGATTCAGTGTTTGTGCTACAGCCGGATTAAATGCCAGCACAGAGATAAAAAGTGTGATACGTAACATATTTTGTCTGTTCATAAAATTCCTTTGAAACCATTGTAGTTAACAAAAGTAAACAAGTCGCTTAATAAACCTTAGTCTATTTATATCAATATTGAAGAAGAGGGGTATGACTCCTGCAAATGCAGGAATCGTGAAGTACTATATATTACTGCTTGCCGCCGCATTTTCCGGAAGCACATTTCATACCGCCCTGCTTCATGCCTTGCATCTTTTCTTTCATCTTCATCATGTGCCCTTTGCGTTTTTGCATCAGGTAGTCATACTGCGCTTTGGTAAGTATCGATTTGGTACTGTCGATACACTTAAGGTGAACCATGGTTGCTTCCGCTTCAAGGCTGGCAAGTTTGTCAACTTTTGCTTTCAAGTCTGCCGGTTTGGCACCGGACATGGCAGCGGCAATAATCTCTTTACGAAGTTTCATCACTTCAGGCTTGAGCTTCATCACACCGCCCATCGTCGCCTTGCGTACTTCCATCAGTTTTGCTTTTTGATCCGCAGTCAATGCCAGTTTCGGGTCATCCCAGCTTTTTGCCACCATCTTTGTCAGATGCGGCAGTCCGTGCTTGATGAGAAATGGCGAGTTCATACGCATTTTATGCATCTTCTTTGCTTTTTTTATCATGCCCTGCTTCATAGCACCGCCACACTTACCTGCTCCGCATTTCATCATTCCCTCTGCCTGAGCAGAAACCATAAGCAGTGAGAGTGCCGCAATTGAACTGAGTAATATTTTTTTCATAGATTAGATCCTTTTTGTTTTGATAAAGCCATTGTATATAAGATTTATTAATTAGATGTTAATGAACCCCTCATCTGAAAAAGAGTAGTACCCCTCCTTCGTCAAGATCACATGATCGAGCAGTTCGATACCGACAAGCTTGGCGACCTCTCTCAGGCGGCGGGTGATTTGGATGTCTGCCTGACTCGGCTCGAGGGTACCGCTGGGGTGGTTGTGGGCGATGATGATGCCCGCAGCCCTGTCTGCGATGGCATCGGCAAAGACCTCTCTGGGGTGGACAAGTGACTGGTTGAGCGTGCCGATGAACACGGTGCGTGTCTCTATGATGTGTGAGGCACCGTCAAGGGTGATGGTCAGAAAATACTCCTGCGTGCGGTCGGCAAAAGCTTTGAGTTCCCGGTAGACTTCCGCAGCATCGGTGATGCGCCGGTTGGAGCAGATAAGATAGCGCTTGCCAAGTTCTATGGCCGCAAGTATCTGAGAGGCTTTCGCCCTGCCAAGACCGTGAATGCTGCAAAGCGATTCAAGTGTGAGATGTTCAAGCCCTTTGTCCAGCAGTGCCGTGATTTCCCGGGCAAGCTTGCGAACATCTTTGCCCTGAACACCACGTCCGAGCAGCAGCGCCATCAGCTCTTCATTCTTCAGTGCCTGCGCACCTTTGGCGGCAAGCTTCTCTCTGGGTTTGTCATGGTTGTGCAGTTGGTGGATCGGTTTCATACCGTTATTGTAGTACAGTGGCAAAAAGTGGGGTTATAATATGTCAAAATGCCATATTTTATAACTATACTCAAGGAGATACAGGGTATCTCCAAGGATGAATTTATGCTTCCATGTCCTGCTGCGATGCACTTTCGGCCGGAGCGGAAAGGAGGGTGTCAGGACGCATATGCATCTGTTGCAGATGTGTCGTTTCAAAATATCTTTTTTTGCGTTCAAGTTCGGCAAGGGTGTGTTCAATATTGCCTATCGCCGAACGGATCGGTTCAAGTTTTTCAATTTGGTTCAGCCGTTCAAGCTCCAGTGAAAGCAATTTTGACTCACCCTCTTCTATCTCATCTTGCAGACGCTCTATCTCACCCCGTTTACTGCGTTTGAGCACATCAGCATTCCCCTCTTCCATCAGGGGAGAGTACTCATGTTCAAAGGCTTCATAGTCAGCAAGTTTTTGCAAAAACTCACTGTTGAGCCGTTCGAGCATACGCTCTTCAACACGTATCTCTTCTGCAAGCATACTCAGCTTCGCTTCTTCGGGAACGGCAGCGGCTTTTGCTTCGGAAAGCTTCTGCTGAAGTCCGCCTATCTCTTCTTCGTACTGTGCCAATACATCAATATATGCCAGTATGCCTTCACGATAACGGTTTTCTACCTCCCTGACCACCATACTGACATGCCGGTAGAGTTCGGCAGAGGCAAGTGCAGATGAAGCCTCTTGTCCGTTTGGCGGTTCGGTTTCTACTGTAGCGATATCTGTCATACTTCTGTCTTCGCGCTGCATCTGCCTCTCCTACTCGCTCAAGCCGGCACGGGAAAGTGCTTTTTCCCGTTTTTGCTGCTGCGCTTCTATTTTGGCAACAACCTGGTTCTTTGTCCCCTCTTTTGCTTTACGCTCCAGTGTCTCAATGGTATGCGTCAGTTCCATAATCCGTTTTTCCGTTTCATGTTCAAGCTTGGTCTTGGCGTGTTCATTCTGAGCCATTACTTTACGCAGCCAGGCTATTTTCTCTTCTTTCTCGCCAAGCAGTTCCCGTTTTTCATTCAACTGTCCCTTACAGTGTCTCCAAAGTCCAAAAAAAAGGATGGTTGTTGCAACGGCTATCATGGCAATATAGGGAACTGCCGGGCCGGGCAAACGCTCTCCTGCAACAAGGGGAGTCAGCCATAACGGCAAAGCAAAAAGCGCCAAACGAATTATTTTCATGCTATTTCCTTATAAGTGTATTCATGAAATCATACTCTGTTTTGCTGAGAAACATAAAAATTTCATTGCCTAAAAAGTGTCCAGAAATCCTGATGCTCTCCGGCAAACTGTGTCAGACGGTAGGTAAGATGTTCGAGAATAATATCACTTTTGCAGAGGAAAAAGAAAGCCCGCGGACTGTAAGGACGGTGTTTTATGGCAACCACATGGCTGTAGGTTTCTCTCAAGGTATCCATTAAAATTTCTATCTGTCTGTCATGCCCCATGCAGCGGCCAAGATGCTGATAAACCACCACAACTTCTACCGAAGGCAGTTTAAAAAAACGCCCGATTTCATCGGCAAAAATATATTTTTGCGGATAAACCTTCTGACGGTAGTGTTTTTCCAGAGTCAACGGTACAATCCGCCCTTCACTCCGCAGACACCTGAGTGCCATACCGTTATCGGGTGCTACGGCTACCACATCACTTTTGTGTGCGAACCAGAGTGCCTGCTGAAGCCACTGTTGACGGTCTTCGTAGGCTTTTGGAATCTTTTCATAAAAGAATACTGCATTGGGAAGCAGTTTAAGGCGTTCGAGTTCTTCCACCTCTCGGCGGTTACGCATCAGCAGTGACATCAGTGAATCTTCAAGATACACATCCCGCCCCGACATGCGCTCAAAATAATCGATGTGCCTGCCGTCATTGTTCTGCTCGCCTTCCCCTTCATGCATGAACCAAATCTGCGCCAGTTTTTTCCCGTCAAACGGGCTGTCAGGGTGATTGAAAAGATAGCGGAAGAGTTGGAACTTTCCAAAGTCTCCCACATCTCCTACATATTTGTTCTGCATGCTTTGCGCTCCTTTGACGCAATTATATCAGCTTTTCATTGACAAGCTTTACATCCAAGCCGTATATCGCTATCATATAAATATACAAACGGAGGAGAGTGACCATGCCACACAAGACAATACAAGATGACCTGAACCGATGGCTCTACATGCTTATTTCAGCAGAGGGCGCAGACCTGCATGTCAAAAGCAACAGCCCGTTGTATGCGAGGGTAAAAAGCGACATTGTCAAACTCTCCGAAGAGCAGCCGACGGATGATGCAATGTATCAGCTTGTCGAACTGTTGACCCATGGAGATATTGAAACATTCAAAAAGAAGCGAGATTTCGACGGGGCCTACAAGCTGGATGAGCAGTACCGTTTCCGATTCAATATCTTCATGCATGTCAACGGCATTTCCATTGCTTTTCGTCTCATTCCCGATGTGATCCAGACACTTGAAGATCTTAATCTGCCTCCGGCAATGGCAAAGCTCTCCGATCTGCGCCGGGGACTGGTGCTCGTTACCGGTACCACCGGCAGCGGTAAAACCACAACGCTGGCCACCATTATTGAAATGATCAACCAGAAGCATCCGCGGCATATTATCACCATTGAAGACCCTGTAGAGTATGTCTTTCACGACAAAAAAAGCATTATCGAACAGCGTGAACTGGGAACGCATACCCTCAGTTTCGCCAAAGCACTGCGCGCAGCGATGCGTGAAGACCCCGATATTATCATGGTTGGCGAAATCCGTGACCTCGCCACAGCCGAGGCGATCATTCAGGCAGTCAATACCGGACACCTGGTTTTCTCGACCGTGCATACACTCAATGCACAGGAGACCATCGACCGGCTTGTCGGGCTCTTTCCTACCAATGAGCAGAACCGGGTACGTCAGGTACTGGCCGGTACACTTCAGGCAACCATATCGCAGCGCCTTATCGAGGGGACTGACGGCAGGATGATCCCCGCAGTGGAGATGATGTTCAAATCACCGCTGGTTCAGGAACTCATACGAAGCAAACGTGACAATGAGCTTCCCGACGCCATTGCCAAAGAAGGCACCATGTACGACTCTATTACGTTCGATACCGCCCTCTTCCATCTCACTCTTGCTGACAAAATTACAGAAGAGCGTGCCTACCAGTACGCTACAAGCCCGGCAGATTTAAAGCTGATGTTCACGCTGAGTCCCGAATATACGGCCAAGAAGAACATTAAAGAAGAAGAGATTGTCTTCAAGGAGGAGTAACCTCTCCCCCCTCTTTAACACACTATTGCCTTTTTCTTCCCTTTTCACTATAATGATACCAAATAATAGTAATAAGGACAGTTTATGAAATACTTTGCCCTTCTCTTCTTTTCAACACTGCTTTTTGCTGCTCCCGCGGAAACCAATACAAGCAGTACGGCTGTAGATAAACAAAAAAGTGATAGCAACCAAACAAAAGTACTGCTCGAAGAAAAGGTCAAAGAGCAGATGGAACGTGAGAAAAAGTTTGCCAAAGAGCAAAAGTTCTACCAGGGCAAAGACTATAACCTGAGCGAGCATGTAGTCGACCCGAAGACACTCAAAGACATCCCTGTCATCGAGCCCGATTACGATTTTGACATTACCGATGTCTACCGTGACGATATTTAACCCAGCAGTACACTTCGAAGCTCTTCAACCGTATGCACAACATTGTCGTGTGCATGGTCGGTAAATCCCCAATCGACCATAATATAGTCAATGCCTGCACGCTGCGCAGCCTGCTCGTCACGCGGTCCGTCCCCAATAAAAAGTGCACGCTCTTTTGCTACGTGCAATTCATCAAGAAGTTTGAACAGCATATCAGGATAGGGTTTCCCCTTATTGACATCATCATAACAGGCAATAGCATCGAAGAGTACATAAATACCAAGATGCGTCAGTGATTCGATGGTTGATTTACGGTAGGCATTGGTTGCTACAGCCAGTTTGAAACCGGCCTCTTTAAGGTCTACAAGCAGTTCCCGTACACCTTCATAGAGTACCAGTTCCCGACCATGGTGTCGGGTGTAGTACTCGGAAAACCAACGCTCATGGTCATGCTCAAACCTTGGCGCATGATAAAAAAACTGCGCAGGATTGATTGTCGGGTCATTAACATGCGCAAGAATTTTTCCCGCATCCATCGGTTCAAACCCAAGCTGTTTACGTACATAATTGATGGCATTGGCAATGGTAATGGAGGAGTTTACCAGTGTACCGTCCATATCGAAGATAATCAGATCTTTATCGATCATACAGCACCCTACTTTCGGTTTTTGCTGTCAGGACGGCTAAACTTGATATAGAGAGACAAACTCACTAACAGAAAAGAGACCCCAATAATGAGATAGACGGCAAATTGAATCTTGGTTGGATCCGTCAGTGCCGACTTGAATACCAGCATCAGCGACTCGATAGAGAGTGCGATAATGATGGAGCCGAGAAATTTCACCATGGTCTGATGGGTATCATCCGTACTGCCGTGTTTCTTCTCTTTCCCCAACACTTCCTCTTCAAAGATCGCCTTGACAAGATCGGCAATGGCAAGTGACAGTGTCAGCAAAATGGTCGACTTGAACACTTCGTTGATATCTATACTCATAAAATCCATGCCAAAATGCAAAAAGCTGGTCACACCCTTGATGAAAAGCAGAAATGCTACCCCCAAAAGCGCCGCAGAGAATGCCGCATAAATTACTTTGCTGGCAACACCGAAATTGGAATCAATGGAACTGGGATGGAACATCTTTAGAATATTTTTAAGGGTAATATCCACGCAGATAATGGCTACAAGATGATTGTTTGTATCATAAATAGGAAATGATGCAGTGACAACCAGTTCGTTGCTGACCAAAGAGGGATACGGGTCGGTCAAAATACAGCGGTGCTCTTTAAGGGTCTTGTAGTAGTAGGCACGGTCACTTCTGTCTTCACCCTTGCCGTAGCCGTTGAGCTTCGGGTTGGACGAGATGTTGTCGACCATCTGAATACCGTTGCCATCGATCGCATAGATCACTTCTGCCAGAGGGATTGCCTCTTTTAGATTTTCTATCTTTGCAATAACACGGTCAAGTGTCGCCTGATCGTTCGTCTCTATTGCCTGGGAAATGTTCCGGCTCATAATGTAACAGAGGTAGGCACGTACCTTCGTGCGTATCTGGGCGTATTCCTGTATCTCTTTAACCATCAACATAAAAAAACTCCTCTATTGCAAATATCCGACGACATCGCCGAACTTGACTTTTTGATTGATCGCAGCTTCAGGCACAAATGCACCTTTTTGAGAGAATGTAAGCAGGGTCGAACCCATTTCAAACCATCCGAAAAGCTCTCCGCGTTTGAGGGTAAGGTTTTCATAAGTATAGTGCCGCGGCTCGGTAATCTCGGAATTGGTCTGTACACGCGGTTCGAACGTAACGACCATCTTGCCGACATTAAGCGCACCGACAAGCACCAGTACATGCATACGCCCTTTGTCATCTTCACACTCAATAATGACCCGTTCATTCTCGATGAAAAGGTTTTTCTTGTTGCGAAGCAGCGGAAAGTTGACCGGGTAGAGTTTTCCCGGAATATGTGTGAGCGAATGAATATGCAAAGACATCGGCATATGATAGCGGTGATAGTCCTTGGGCGAAAGGTAAAAGTTCATGAACTCCCCGCCCTCCATCCATTCCGCTGCTGCTTTGTGGTGCTCACCAAAGAGTCCTTCAATGCTGTAGGACATCCCCTTGATCTGATAGGCTCTTCCCTCTGTTACCGTTCCAAAGTCTGTAATGAGCGCATCGACACCGCTAATAACTGCATGGGGGTCTTCGGGCATCGGACGTTCTTTTTCGAGTGCTCGTGTAAAAAGCTTATTGAGCGTTTCATAGCTTGCAGCCGGACGGAATTCGGACATATCAAGCCCCATCAGTTTGACATAAGCGGCATTGATGGTATGCTGGATAATCGCAGGAAACGGTTTGGAAGCGAACTTCCCGAACTGACTTGAAATAACCGATGTAAAGTGCCTTTTACCCATCAGCCGGCTACCTTTTCATAATAGTCAAGCGCCTCTTTC
>JALUXB010000037.1 GCA_027019175.1 Sulfurovum sp.
ATATTGCAGTTTACAGTGTGTACCATACACCATGTGGAAGGTTTGACTTTGATGCATCTATCTATGCCGACACGGGCGTAAAGAGGCAGTTCTGCAATCTTCTCGGAACGATAATCCGGTTTTTTCCTGACGCTAAGCGTATCGTCTTCTGCTATCTTGACAACCGTACCGAAAAGTCCCGGGTAGAAAGTATCCGCTGCGGCAAGAAGTACCAGAAAGGACATTGTCGCAAGCCAAATCTTTTTCATTGCGCCGTTACCACTTTATCAGAAAAGCGACAGATTCCGTACCGCTGTCGTAGACTCTCTCTTCGCACAGCGCTTCTATATCTTTAGATATCTCTTTTTTATAGGTGTAGTCCGCATATCCCATACCGGGTATTTTTGTCGTATCGGTCTTTTTCAAACCAAGGCTTTTACAGTCGAAGTCCACGTTGGTAATGGTCTTTTCGATATCGCTGCCAAATTCGAACTTGATCGACTTGGTCGCTTTTTCGATATCTTTTTTCGAAGCATTTTTGACGATCTTCACTCTGTAGTTCTCAAGATCGATCTTCTCTGTCGCATAGACTGTCGATGTACCCAGTACCGCTATAACCAATGCCGTTGTCACGCTTTTTTTCTCAAACATTTTTTCTCCTTTTGGTTTGATGAATTTTTTTAAGAAACCTATGGCTTAGAACCTTCCTTTTCTATAGGCTTCCATCCTTTTTTTCTCCTCTTTGGTGGAGGGGCGTATCTCTATTTTGAACGCTATCTTCTGGTCTTGCGTACCGTCCACAGGCGGGATCATCGCGCTTTCCAAAGCTACCTTGCTGCCGCATCGATTCTCTTTTGAGGGTTCAATGGCATCTATCTGCGCTTTCCATACCGCTATCAACTCGGAATTTTTCGCTTCATTTCGATACTTGGCCGCCATATCGTTCACCTGGTCAAATATCGTTTTTGCAAGTTGGGGTATCTTCTTTTTGTATGTCAGCTGCTTGCTGTAGCGACCGTTTTTTCTCAATCTTCCCCAGGTAAACTGTAACGGCTTGTGGTCTGGCGAGAGATCAACATAGAATATTGTGTTCTTGTCAAATCCCCAACCGGCATCTTCTGACTTTAAAATAGGGGAGCCACCCATATTTTTCACTACTTCCTCTTTGCTCTCCACCTCATATTGGCAGCTTTGCATATTTAGCCTGTAACGCTCTTGGTGTATTGTGCGTGTCGATTTGGCATCGACATGAAGCTGATCTATTTTTCCCTTGTCGGTATCGACATAGATATAGTAAAGATCTTTGTCTTTTTCGAAACTTACAAGTTCCCTGTTCGTTCCCCTATAGTTTTCGATGGGTTTTAGTTTTGTGGTCGTTTTTTTGCTTGTAATGACGGTATAGTAGGCCTCTGGACACATCTGATCTGCCAATGATTTTGAGGCCTTATCTACCAGTTTGAAAAAACTACCTTCCGGACCAGAAGCCTTTGCCTGCGCTGTCAAAGAACCTTGACGGTCTTCTATCCTGAGATCAATTGATACGCTCCCATTTTTGAAAGTTGCCTTTCCTTTTACCAAATGTGTAGCTTCTGTAAAGTGAGGTTTTAAGCGGTTAGAAGGATCAACATAGTCGCCAGACGAAAATTCAATCTCCTTCTCTATTGCTTCCTTCATCCGAGGGTCTTCTGTCGCAACTACTTTATATGAACAACGAAAAATATCCAAATCAGTAACGACCATATTTGCCAGTCTATCCCCTGGTGTAGCATTACCGACAATAGTAAAGTCAGCAGGGTTGTAACCAATCGCTGTCTGTTGACCGGATACAGCCTTCAGAAGATTTACGCTGCATACAAGTAACAGTCCTAATAGCATCTTCTTCATCTTACTGTCCAAAGAGACCCTTCATCATCTCGGCGGCTTTTTTCAAGTCTTCCTGGCTTGGTCCTCCTGAAGGAGGGGTACTACCGCCTTTGCCTCCAAACATCTTTTCAACATCTTTAAGTGCATCCTGGGGGTTTGCCATAGTACGTTTTACCGGTTTGAAGTCTGCCAGATGCAAAAGATCATCAGCAGTTTTTAGAAGATCGTCCGTAACGTTTTCGGTTGCGGTAACCTCCAGCAGGGCATTTGGCAGTTTTATGTCAAGTGCTTTGATTCCTGCCATATCCAAACGGGCCATCTGGTAGCGGTCTCCCTGCAGTTTTCCCCGCTTTAACCCTGTGATGCTAAGTCCCCTGAGCTTATAGGTTGCGATCAGTCCCTGGTTGTGCGGATCGTTTACCGAAAGGCTAAGATGAATGTAGCCATCCCCTTTTTGATAGAGAGCGTTCTCAAGGTGCATGCCCATCATATCCGAACAGGTTCCGCTGTCGATCATCTTCCATCCGTCGGCACTGCTTTTAGCAATGGAGTGCAGCATTGTCGCTTCGCCGTGTTTGCCTATAATGGCACATACAGGCGGCTTTTTAATGTGTATGAGAGGTTTTTTAGTCTGTCCTATATGTGTAGGTGCCGAGGAGTTTCCACTTGCTGCAAACAGTGTGTCGGGCAGATCGCTTTTGTCAAGGTTCGTAACCCTGAAGCCGTCCCCTGCAACGATAACATATCCCTCTTTTACCTCATACATATTGCCTGTTTCACCTTCTGGCGACAATTTGCTCATAAACTTGGAGAAGCCGTTCATGGCATTGACGAGATCTTTGTCGTTTGTTACCAGTACTTTGTCTTTTTCTATACCTGCCTGGTCTTTGACGCTAATGGTCCACTCTTGGGCTTTAACGCCGGCGACAGTTTTGGTGCCGCCTTTGTGAATGACCTCGATTTCTGGCTTTTGCATAGCATCGCTTTGTCCGCCCATTTGAGAGAACTGCGAAAGCATCGCACTCATATCAAGGTAACGTTTTTTGCCGTTTACGGTGGTGACCGAATAGATCTTCTCTCCATTGACAAGCTGAGCAACCTTGCGGCCCCCTTCGTTGCCTTCCAAAAGCATATGGGCATCGTCTTTGTAGAAGAACTTCTGTTGGGTACCGCCCATTTGCATCGTAAGCGTATAGTCTGCCATCGCCAAAGCGCTAAAAGCGCTTATCAGTATGATTCTTTTCATTATTTTGCTCCTTTTAGAGTGTTTGCAACGCGGACCATCTCTTTCCACCAGACAAGTTTGTAGTGTCCGTCGTCATTGAAAACAAGTATCATCGACTTCGTTTTGGGGGCAGCCAGAATGTAGATATGTTGCGCACCGTTTTTGAGGTCTTTGCTAAAGGGCGCTTTGGGGTCGTTGTCTTTAAACGATTTCAAAAACCCTTTTTTAACCGTTCCGTAAAGCGGACTCTTGTGCAGCGGTTCAAAACGCTTACTGTGTTGAATGAGACTTTCCAGCGCTTCAAGGGAAAAACCGTTGTCGTCGGATGCCAGAGCGTTCCTTGATTTGATGCCTCCGACGATCCACTCGTAGTTGAAGTCACCGTTGAGCCCGTATATGTTCTCTTTTATGGCACCATACTGTTTGGTGACAACTTTAGCCTTTATCTCTTTGAACAACCCTCCAATAGAATTGTCGTTTCCGAACAGAAACCCTGTTAAAAGCAGTGCAAGTAAAACTTTTTTCATATCTTTCTCCTTCTGTTTTGTTTTGAGCATTTGAACGCTTCTTTGCCGCTGTTGAAGTTTCGGTACGGTGTTAATTGCATCCGCTCGCCCCCTCTTTTGCAGCCCCAAAATATGCCGATACCGCATCACCGAAGCCATTGGCGTAGCCGCCGACGGTTGAGGCTATATCACCAAGATTCTTATGCGCCAGCATCTTCTGAAATGCTTCACCGAACCTGATGCCGTTGGCGGCATTGCCGTGGTCCGTACAGCCCAGGATCGCACCTGCACCTCCGGTCGCATTGTCTGTAAGAACGTTCGAGCCCACTTCCTCTGAAGCGCTTTTGGCCATGGATGAACCGACCTGCAGTACCGACACGCCACATGCGATCTGGCTGGCTATCTGCTCAGCGTTTTTCAAAATGGAACAGTAGTCCTCCTCATTCAGTGCCATTTTCGCAACACTGAAAATGGACGTGCTACTTCCTATGAAAAAACCTACTGCATACTGATTGACCGCCTGGATAAAGTCCATAATGGATTTTTCCGTCATCGCACCGTGCTGTCCGTTTTCGAAAACAGAGATCAGGTGGTAGTTGTCAGGATCCATCTCAAGCCATCCCATCTGCGCTATCGGTTTTTCCGGTATGAGCCAATAGTTGTCACTCTCCTGATAGCGCTGTATTACCTTTTTGGAAAAGTGCTGTTGCGTCAGCCATTGCGTGATGCTCTCTTTTGCCGGATCGGAAATGCTTCTGTATGCGGGTAGGAGCGTTATATCGCGCACCTTGCTATCCTGCCAGTACTCCAATATGCCTTTCCCTCCTGGGATAGAGGCAGCTTCGGCCTTGCTGTTGAAGAAGCCGCTCATAATATTGAAAGAACGTGTTGCATTCTCATCTCCATAGACGTCATTGAATACCATACGAAGGTTCAGAGAACTTATCAGCTTCTTATCAGGTCTCTTCTCGATCATCGCTATCATGGCTCTTGGTGTCTTGTTGCGTTTTGCATCGACTCCAAGGATTTTCTGCAGTTGCGCTTCATATCTGCTCTGCAGTGCGGTGAACCTGTATAGCTTTGTTCTGTTTACCCACTGCAGTTTAGAGAACGGTGCAACCTTTTTGATGCCGCTAAAGCGTGCTTTTCTTTGTGTCTCTATTGCCTTTAACGCCGTTTCTGACAGGTCGGGCGATGCAAATGCAAAGGTGAAGAAGAGTTCGTCGATACGTTGTCCCTTTTTGAATGTAAAAGTGTATTCCTCCAGATACTCTTCACCGTTATAGAGTTTAATGACAAGCGTTTTTGGAATGATCTTCCCCTCGACTTCTGTATCATCGTTCTCTATGCCGTCATGGGCTAAATAGTGCGTCTGAATGATGTGTTTGCCGTCTTTGTTCTTCCCCTCGGTAAACCAGACATCTATTGGCATATCCGAGGCATACTCCAGGGAAAATGAGCGATTGAGTATCTTTTTACGCTTCTCTTTTTGCGTATTTCCGCCACTCAGTGCACCAGCCATGCCACCCATTTGATGGCTGACACTTTCACGGGCGTCCTGATAGGTCAGTTCTATTTTTATCTCTGCATCATCGGAGCCGATCCCGTTCATACCTGAACGGCTGTCTGGTTCAAGCTCTTTACTCAAAGCCTCAACAGGTTTAAGAAACGGCAATACCAGACTTTGGGTGTGATTCTTCTCTCCCCACTCGATAAAGGGAACATTGTTGAGCTTTACAGGTATGGCGCCGGCTTTTGCCTTTAACGCCTCTTTCCCTGCATCGCTTAAACTGTAATAGCCCAGTGTGATCGGCACGTTGTATGTACGGATCAATCGGTAGAGTGCCTGCAGCATCTCATATTCGCCACCCCATCCCTGCGTCAGCATGGAGGCTGTAGAGTAGCGTACTCCGTTATCCAGGGAAGGGACCCACTGCAGTGCCTGAAGTGTTTTGATCATCGTATCGATGCTGTCGATCTTTGCAAGTTTCTCTTTACCGTAGAGTGAGATCGGCAGAGGATCGACAGTCTGCGCCTGCGGGTCTGGGGAGTCCAGCGTAACAACAGGCAGTTTGCTGCCGGTTTTCTTCTTCACTGCCGTCTTTTTCGATCGCATCTTTTTCAAAAGAACTGCCACTTCCTTATCGTAGTCTCCTTCTGTATCAAACGCCAGTTTCTCTGTCATCAGATACGTTAGTGACGACGGCAGTTTTGGCAACTTTTTCATATCGATCTTGTAGCTTAGCTCCTTGAAGATAGGTGAGATGAGATAGTTAGCCTCTGCTTTTTCGATTTTCTCTTTGTCAAACAGTACTACAAAACGGCGTGAGGTACCATCATAGATGACTTCTGAATTATCATATCCGACTATCTTCTGTCCGGTTTCACTGTCAGGTGCCCACCACTTGTAGGCACCTTCAATCCCCGACTGATTGCTGAACGATCCAAGACCCTTGTGCCCGGCTTTGTATTCGACACTTTTATCGACAATGGTGGCAAAACTCTTTATCTGGTCATATTTGCTCATGACAACGGCATCATGTACTCTGGTGGACTCGCCATCCTTGATGTCATGGAGTGTGATATCAAGTGCCAGATATCCGCGTGGGGTCAGATAGAGACCATTGAGATCCATTGAGACCCCTTCAGCCTTGGCGGAGGTCAGCGTTTTGCTCTCGGATGTGATATTTGCCTCTTTGATCGGGATCTCGACATCATCACCCTTGAGCTCCACAAGAAGCGATCGGGGGTTCTCTTTAAGCGCTTTGGGGATATGGAATGCCAGTTTGAAACGGTTAAAAGAGCCCGGTGCCAGGGCGATGTCTTTGTAGAGTCCCATTGGCAGCGCAGTGGTGATAGGGTGTGTTGGAAAGATGTAGTCCCCCTTGGCACTCTTTATCTTAAGAAAGATACGTTTGCCGGCATCGATCTTCAGCAGTGCATTTACATTGCTTTTGAGTGTAACGTCCAAAATATCAAACACCGCTTCCTTTTCAGCCTTGGTTGTCCTGATCTTCTCCTGCAGCGATTCGGACGTTACTTTAAGAGCAAAATTCTCCCCCATTTTTTTGAATGAGGACTTTGGAAGTTCGTCTGTTTTCTCTTTTGTCACTTTCATCGTACCGATAAGCGGGATATCAAGGTGTCCGTAGGCGGTATCGTAAAGATGCAGCGAGAGGCTCTTGATGGGCTCATCGGGAATCGTGAACGCCAGCACACCCTCTTTTTTCACTTTGGGTTCAACCACAAGTTGGTGTTCATCCAGCTCCACCAGCGGTTTTTCCAGTGCCCATGTGATCGACTCGAAGGGTATCTCGTATTCATTATTGACACGTACGAAAAGGTGCCTTCTAAGATCGGGAATTATGTAGCTTGGAACCGCTTCGATACTTTTGTCGTTCTCGCTGCTTCTATCGATCCAGGCGCTTGGGTGTTTGGAACCGTCTTCGAGTACCAGTACCTTTTGTGACGGAAGTAGGTTTTTCAAGGAGAGGTCCAGAACCAGGAAACGCTTACTGTGTCCTGCTCTGATGTCTTTGAGTCTGTCGAAGAGATAGGCGCTTTTGGCCTCAATCTTTACAGCGCGGTTGCGTCCGCCAACAGTGCGGTTATGTTCGTCTCTAAGCGGTAAGATCTTGCTTAGCCACACCTCTTTGATCGGTGTGTCATCACCGTAGATCTTTTTGGCGTTTTGAACATTGTAACTCTCCCTGTCTGCATCGAAAGGCTCGATGCGGTAACTGACATCGGTTACTTTCTTTGTGGCGTTGCTCTCTTTTAGGAGTAGGAAATCGACAGCCTTTTCGCCGACAGCAACCAGCATCTGTCCGTTTTTATCATTGCGCCGTTTGAGTTTGACGGTAACCACCCCCGCACCTATCTGTGTTGCATTGTGCTCTCCGACTCTTTGCGTAACGTCCAGTATCTTCTGGCGGATCTTTTCTATATCGGCACTGACGAAGGCTTCTCCACCGCTTATTTTTGCAAGACGTTCAACCTCCTTTTTTGCCTTTTTGCTTTCAACAATACCCAGCCATAAAGTTTGGATTCCGCTTCGTTTAAAAGCCAAAAGGGCCGATTTTAACTCTTTTTGCTGCTCTTTGTTGAATTTGAATGCATCTCCGGCAGCGTCGGTCAGGAAGATAAAATAGCGTCTGTTGGAGGGGATAACGCTGGAGAGTGCATATCCCTGTTTGACCGCTTCCAAAATATTGGTACCGCCACCGATCTTCATTGCTCCGATACCGGCAAGGAGCCTTGCCCGGTCTTTTGTGGCAATTTGCAGGGTTTTGACCTCGCTGTTAAATACACTTAATTGAACGAAGCTGTTTTCGGGGAGGTTCTGTATGCTTTGCGCCAGGGTGCTTTTAATCTGCTCGTAACGGTATCCGCACCCTTCACACTCTTTTGCCATTGTAAAGCGCAGATCCTGTGATCCGCTCACATCGACCATGTAGTTGACTACGCTTTGGCTCCCCTCTCTGGGAAGCTTTCCCCGTTTGTAGGTGAGCCTGTAGGCGGAAGAGAGCGTATGGGCGATGTCGTCGAAAATGTGGGTAAGCTGCTCCTCTTTCTCTCCCTGGTAGTAGGTTGTTTTGGTCAGTTTGGCAATCGTCGTCAGTGTGGTGGTGTCCGCTCCTTTGCCGAACGCGATCGGGTAGATGGGGATATAGGAGGACTGTACCTTTGACATCATCTGTTCAAAGGTCGCTTTGCTGCCCCGTCTGGTATCGTTGTAGTTGGCATCTTTGCCATCGGTGAACAGTACGATGGAGGCGTGGCTTTTTTCTTTTAGCAGTTCGACACCTTTAATGATGCTGTCGTAAAGCGCAGTTGCACCGTTGGCTTTGATCTTTTTCAGTTTGGCAAGCAGCATTTTACGGTTTTTTGCGGTAATGGGCTTGACCTTCGTATCGAAATCGACCAGTGTGATCTTTGCATCTTCTGGCAGTTTTTCAATAAATGCTTTGACACTCTGCAGCGCAAGCTTCATACTCTTTTTCATAGAACCTGACGAATCAAGCAGAATGACTACGTTCATTGGCTGGTGAAGCGGCTCCAGATTTACCACTTCGCCTGCGACCGTTCCTGCTTCAAGGACGGAAAAGTCCTCTTTTGTCAGATTCATATCTTTGGGAAGATGCGAGAGAGAAAGTGTGACGCTTGCCTGCTCGCTCTCTTGGGGGGTAACATCATAGATCGTCATTTTTGTGGTTACCCTGTCGCTGCCGCTCGATCGTTTCCGACTCATCTCCTCATAGTAAAGAGGCCACTCGATGGTCGTCTGATGGTTGGCAAGAATCGGTACCAGGTTACTTCGCAGGTTGCCCTTTGTGAGGGTGTAGTAGGCGTTGTTGAGCCAGTAGATCGCATCACCGTTTGGCAGATAGTCTCCCTTGTTGTTAAAATCTCCCAGTACATTCCCGACACTTTCTATATGCGGCAGCGAAGAGAGGGCGTTTTGCATTCGAAGTAGTCCCGCTTTTTGGGAAAGTGCACCCAAAGAGGGGACAGGGTACGCTGTACGGAGCAGTTTCAACCTGACCTTTGTTCTGCCGTTGTAGGGTGCTATGTCAAAATAGTGTAGTGCCCGGTAGGGGTCCAGATCGTACATAGTGTAGCGCTTGTAGTATTTTGCATCGCAAGTAAGACTGCTGCTGTAACGGATGCGTATCGCCTCATCTTCCAGGTCGGGCTTGGCTTTGATCTTTATCCCCTCTCCTTCGAGGATCTCAACACTAAGATAGTAGTAGTGCTTCCCGTCAAAGTTGCTAAGATAGGAGAGCTTTTTGGGAATGCCTTCTCCTTCGTCAAGCACGATCTCCTGAGGTTGGTTGGGTTGAAGAAGGTGTTCTTGATAGATATAGATGCGCACCTCAGAGTTCCAGGCGTAACTGAAATCATAGTAACGCCTTACGCTCTCATTACTCTCCATATAGAGCGTCCGATCCTTGTCGCGGTAGAGAGGTTTGAGCCCTTTTTTGGCAAGTGCATCCTCAATATCGATACGAGCCTGCTTATGGCTCTCTTTCGTTTCTGTCGGGTAGCGAAACTGCCAGTACTGGCCTCTGACATTGATGGTGTGTTTTGTTTTGTTCAGATCGTATGAAAGCGAAGTGTCATCGATATCAAAATAGTCTTTGTAGTCGTTGTAGCTTTCAAGCGGAAAGGGACTCCAGGGTGGAGGAACGATCTTGCTGGAGGCGTTTGTATATGTTAGAAACAGTAAGAAAGACAGTATTGTAGTAAATAAAACTTTTTTCAAAAAACCTCTCCTCTTCTCTCAAATTTAGCAACTCTCAAACTCATTATAATGAAGAAGTGTGCTAAAAATGTGCCAAAATGGTTTTAGCGGTAAAATGTTTACCGCTTCTAAGGTATGGATAGGAGTTCTATTTTGTTTTTTTGACAGGCTTAACATGGAATTAGATATAATATTCTCATTAACAGTTTAAATATGAGAGGATAATGAGAATGAAAGAGCTGAAATATGTGGGGGCGAAACCAAAAGTCTCTCCCAAAGGGGTTAGTTTCGATGCCTCCAAGCCTGACAGCTATACATTCCTCAGTGCAGCAGTCGAGCTGCTTGAAACCCTTGACTTTACAGCAACAGAGGGGAAAGAAGTCAACCTGCATGAAGTCCGTGCCAAAGAGTACAACGGCAAAGAGCTCGTCGAACTCGTGAGCAAGTACTGTGAGAATATCGATGCGATTTTCGATGAGGGGCAGGCCGGTACCGAGGCGCTTATTTCAGAGTACCGCAAGAAGGTCGAGGCGAACCCAAACCTCTCTTACGACGAGCGTCAGGCGTGGCTTGGCAATATCGACATCATGCACGACTACTATCTGCAGTATATGACCAACGAGCGTGCCTATCGCTGTCTGCTGCATATACTTGCGGATAAGATTCACGAAAATCACATTGAGAGTGTGGTGGTGCCACTGGGCAGAAACTACGGGCTGGTGCTTGGCAACCTTGCCGATATACTCCGTGACCACAAACCGCCTTATGATGCAACGATGCGTATTGAACAGAAGGATGGCCTTGGCTATGCGATCCTGGACATGAACCGTCCCGCACCGCTGGAAATATAAGGATAGCATATGATCGACCGTATTTGGGAGTTTCTCGGCAACTTCACCGAACTGATACTGGTACTGCTCTTTATCGGGCTGGTGCTGCTTTTTATTTATGACCGTTATGTGCAGCGTAAGCATCAGCTGCTGATCAACTACCCGGTCATAGGCCGTTTCCGTTATCTTTTTGAAGCCTTGAGGGAACCGCTGCGTCAGTACTTTGCCGAAGAGACCTTCTATGAGTCGCGCGACAAGGTGGAGTGGGTCTACAAGGCGGCAAAAGATGTACCAAACTACCAGTCTTTCTCTGTTTCACAGCCCTTTTCAGGGTCACGTTTCGTACTCAAGCATTCGGCAAATGTGAAAAACGAAGATGAGGTTTCCGACGAAATGTCTGTTGCTTTCGGAGAGAATCGCCCCATTCCATTCATTGCCAAAACACCTATTATCCGTTCAGCCATGAGTGACGGAGCATTGAGTCCAGAAGCGGTACGTGCCTTTTCACTTGGCGCGAAACTTTCTGGTTTTACGGTCAATACAGGTGAGGGGAGCCTGACTTCCAACCACCTCTATACGTTAGAGCCTGGCAAAGAGGATATCGGCTACCTTGAAGTGGTCAAGAGTACACCGTTTGCCGAATTTGTTTTCAAAGTGTTAGATAAAGTCTTCAACCGAGCGATGGCACTCAAAGCCTATCGCAAGATACTGCTGAACAAAAAGACGAGCAACACCTATCTCTATGATAAAAAAAGCCATATGCTCTACCGTGTCAACTGGAACGCACCGCTTGATGCGTTTCCGAAGGAGGTACCCGAATCGCTCCCGGATATTATTTTCCAGATGAGTTCAGGGCTCTACGGCGTGCGTGACAAAAATGGAAACTTCGATGAGGAGCGCTACGCGAAGGTGATGCGTTTCTGCCGTATGACGGAGATCAAGATTGCACAGGGGGCCAAGCAGACGGGTGGAAAACTTGCGGGCAGCAAGGTGTCGGCGGATATTGCTTACTATCGTGGTGTGGAAGAGGGTAAAGACCTTTTTTCGCCAAACCGTTTTCCCTATGCCGATACGATCGACCATCTGCTCGATTTTGTAGGACGTCTTCAGGAGATCTCCAAAAAACCTGTGGGACTTAAAATTGTTATTTCCGATGCCAATTCTGTCGAACAGGTGGTTGCAAAAGCTGCCATTCGAAAAGAGCTTGGCCAGGCGCTGCCGGACTTTATCAGTGTAGACAGCGGTGATGGCGGAAGTGCCACCGCACCGCTTGAGATGATGGAGTCAGTGGGGCTTACAACCAATAATGCGCTTTACATTTTGGATTCGGCACTGCGCAAGCATGGACTGCGTGATGATATCAAGATCATTGCCAGTGGGAAGCTGCTGACACCGGATGATGTGCTCATCACTATGTCTATGGGAGCCGATGCGGTAGGTATTGCGCGTGGTTTTATGATGAGTGGCGGATGTATCAGGGCGCGTCTGTGTTCTGGTTACGGCTCACACCAGTGTCCGGTAGGCATGGCAACACAGGATCCAAAACGAAGAGCATCCTATCTTGTTGTCAAAAAAGGACATGAGATCGCGAATTACCATAGGAATCTTATCAAAGGGATGCGTACACTTCTTGCGATTATGGGCTTCAACCATATTTCAGAAGTGAGCAGGAAAAATCTTACATACAAAGAGGAGAGTGGAGAGATATATTTCGATGTGGATAGCTATTTCAAACAGAAACTCCATCTCAAATAGGATAGCGTGTAACAATGGCTGAGAAGATTTTATGCTGCCACGAGTGTGATGAATTGGTGCGCGTACCCCAAACACGGAAAGAAGGGCGTTTGAAGTGTCCGCGCTGCGGTACTACGCTGCTGCGTCAGAAGAAGGGAATGGTAGAGATTATGTACGCACTTTCCATTGCGGCATCTATCCTTTTTTTGTTGACCAACTACTTTCCATTCCTCTCCTTTCATGTCGTTGGCAACACATCACATGCAAATTTTATGACCAGTATTGTCTATCTTTTTGGAGAAGGTGACTGGCTGATAGGCCTTGCCGTATTGATGACAACCGTGGTTGTACCGATGATCCGCATTGGACTGATGCTGAGTCTCTTTGGACCGATCTATCACGGTATCATACCACCTTATACTGTATTTGCACTCAAGGTACTTTCCCATTCGCTTCCCTGGGCGATGCTCGATGTCTTTTTGGTTGGTGTGTTTGTTTCCATGGTGAAACTGGTAAAAATGGGAACGATTATTCCGGGACTCTCACTCTGGGCCTTTATGGTGATGGTCTTTGTCATGGCGGCGATGCAGGTGGTCTTCGACCCGCAGCCGCTGTGGGAGAAGGTCGATGAACGTCGTAGTGAGAAGGGTCTGGTATGAGGGCGATCGATCTTGGCATGGCAAGCTGCCATACCTGTCATGAGGTGGTCAGACTGCCAAAGGTTAAGGGCGAAGGTTCTATTCTCTGTCCCCGATGCGGAGAAGAGGTGCATCTGCGCAAACCCAACAGCATCCAGTACACCTGGGCACTGGTAATCGCCAGTATTATTCTGTATATTCCCGCAAATGTACTGCCCATGATGGAGGTCGAAACCTTTGCCGGTACACAGGCTGATACGATCATCAGCGGAGTGCTCTACTTTCTGGAAACAGGCTCTTATCTGATTGCATCGGTGATCTTTATTGCCAGTATTATTGTACCGATAACAAAGCTGATCATTTTGATCTATTTGCTTATTACGGTGCAAAAAAAGAGTCCGTTGCGTCAAAAACAGCGCAAAAAGCTTTATGTACTCACAGAAATCATCGGAAAGTGGTCGATGGTCGATGTTTATGTGGTTGCCATTATGATCGCACTGGTACACTTTGGGGGTATGACAGAGATCAAAGCCGGAGACGGGGCAACCTACTTCCTGCTTGTGGTGATTGTCACTATGATCGCTGCAATGCAGTTTGATCCGAAGCTGATATGGGATACGGAAATTCAAGAAAAGAGGAAAACAGATGCAGGAAACGCATGAAACAGACAAGATAGAAGAGGCAGTTTGGGAAGAGAAAAAAAAGGGAATCTCTGCTGTCTGGATCGTTCCGATCGTTGCACTGGTGATTGGATTGTGGCTTTTTTATCAGTCATGGAGTGAAAAAGGGCCGGAAGTGGTTATCAATTTTAAGTCTGCTGCGGGTATACAGGCAGGGAAGACACCTGTCAAATACAAAGATGTTGTTGTAGGAAAAGTAACCGATGTCACGTTTGGAGAAGCCTTGAAAACGGTTAAGGTTACTGCGGAACTGAAAAAGAACATGAAACCTTTTTTGAGTGAAAATACCCGATTTTGGGTAGTTCAGGCACGGCTTGGTGTAGGTGAGGTGCAGGGACTCGATACATTGCTCTCCGGTGTCTATATTGTAATCGATCCGCATGAAGGCAAGGAGAAAGTACGTGAGTACAAAGGGCTGGATCATATTCCGGTTGTCACTTCAGGAGAGAAGGGGCGTACGTTTAAACTCAAAGCCGATACTGTCGGATCGCTCAGTATCGGATCTCCCATCTACTACAAGCGTTTGAGGGCGGGGAGTGTCGCGTCCTATAAACTCGATCCGGACGGAAAGTATGTGACCATCGAAGTTTTTGTCAAATCACCGTTCGATAAACTTATCAATGACAAGACACGTTTTTACAATGCCAGCGGGATCGATGTCAATATGGGAGCAAATGGCTTTGAGATCCAGACTGAATCGTTAATCTCGGTGATGATGGGGGGACTTGCATTTGATAATTTTATTGCGTTCGGCAAGGGGGAACCTGTAGGGAAAGAGCATGTTTTCAGGCTGTACAGCAATAAGACGGAAGCCAAAAAGAAAGAGTACAATCGTGCTATTTACTTCTGGGTTTATTTTAACGAGTCGATCAGAGGACTGTCTGTTGGTGCACCTGTTGAGTTCCATGGGCTTGAGATTGGAGAAGTCGTCAACTATTCTCTTGTAGGCAATGCCGATACGGCAGAGTTCAAGATTCCAATTTTGATCAAGATTGAACCTGAACGCTTTACGATACTGGGCAAAAAGAGTGATGAAGACCAGATTGATCTTCCTGTCTTTAAAAAACTGCTTGCCAAAGGATTCAGTGCACAACTTCAAACAGGGAACCTTATTACCGGAGAACTCTTTATAGACCTTGGTTTCCATCCTGATATGCCGAAAGCTGTGCTGAAAAAAGAGTACAATTATTATGTGATTCCAAGTGTACCGGCAACAATGGCTTCGCTCAAATCAGATCTGCAGACAATTCTCAAGCGTATTGCAGCCATTCCGTTCGAAGAGATCGGCAAAGAACTGAATGCGTCATTGAAAGATGCACACGAAGAGACACTGCCAAAACTGAATCAGTCACTTGACGCACTTTCAAAGCTGATTAAAGATACCAGTGTCCTGATGAATGAAGCACGGAAGAACTACATCGATACCAATGCACAGATGAACAAAAAAATCCAGCGCCTGCTTGATGAGGCGACGCGGGCAACACGTTCTGTCAAAAACCTGACTGACTATCTTGAACGTCATCCGGAATCATTACTGAAAGGAAAATAGATGAAATTACGAGGTCTACTTGCCATTGTACTGCTGGGACTGCTGCTTGGCGGCTGCAGCAGCAAATCAAACTTTTATCAGCTGCATACGGCAAGTGTCGATGATGTGCAGCGATCCAAGCATATCAAGAAAACAGTTATCGGTATTGCCGAAGTTGACTTGCCGGAGTACCTGGACAAGCCGCAAATCGTTACGCGTCTTTCTGCAAGTCAGTTGAAAGTGAATGAAACAGAACGCTGGGTAGGTGCATTTGACAAGAACATTCAAAGCGTACTTGCCAACAATCTTGCCAAATTGCTGCCGCAGTACAGTTTTATGGTACGCCCATGGGAAGAACCGTTGGAAGACCGTTACCGCATTTACCTCAGCGTCGAGCGTTTTGATGGTGATGCCAAGAGTGGTGTGGTTTCCTTCCGTGGAAGATGGAGTCTTGTCGATATGGAGAACAACAGGCTGATTACGGGTGAAGATATCGACTACAGTGAGCGTGGCGGGGCAAGTGTCGATGCCCTTGTCGATACGCAAAGCCGACTGCTTGAGCGTCTAAGCAGGCATATTGCACAGCGGGTGAAGAGGTACCTGTAAGGTTCCTGCGAAAGCAGGAATCTTAATGGCATATCCTTATATTCCGTTCATAACCCTCTCACACTGCCGTACAATCTCAAGCTCTTCATTGGTCGGTATCACAAGCAGTGTAACACTGCTTGCCGGTGTTGAAACGATACTGCCACTTTTTACAGCTTTTTCATTGGCACTACTATCCATCTCCATTCCCATCCACGCCATAGCATCACATACCATTTTGCGTACTCTGACCGCATGTTCTCCTATGCCGCCGGTGAAAATAACTGCATCAACACCACCCATTGCGGCAGCGTAGGCACCGATGTACTTTTTGATCCGGTAAGTATACATGAAAAGGGCAAGTCTGGCATTTTCATCTTTCTTATCTGCACGTGCAATGACATCGCGCATGTCATTGGTACCGCAGATGCCTTTGAGACCGCTTTTCTTGTTAAGCATTGTATCGACAGCGTCAACTTCAAATCCGTTGCGTACAAGATAGGGGATAATGGCCGGATCCAAATCGCCGCTGCGGGTGCCCATCATCAGGCCTTCAAGCGGTGTCATACCCATGGAGGTATCGACACTTTTGCCATAGGCAATCGCCGCTGCACTGGCACCGTTGCCAAGATGCAGGGTAATCAGACGCAGTGCTTCGAGCGGTTTACGCAGTAGTTTGGCACTCTCTTTGGCTACATAGCTGTGTGAGGTGCCGTGAAAGCCGTACCGACGTACGGCATATTTCTCTTTAAGCTCCAGAGGCAGGGCGTAGCAGTAAGCGTATGCGGGCATGCTTTGGTGAAAGGCAGTATCAAATACCGCAACTTGAGGAATGGTTGGGTAGTGTGCTGCAAAGGCACGGATTGCTTCAAGATTGGAGGGGTTGTGCAGCGGTGCAAGAGGGATAACACGTTCAATCGTTGCAATAACTTCAGGGGTGATTTTTACCGGTTGGCTGAAATGTTCTCCTCCATGTACCACGCGGTGTCCGACAGCATCAAGCGTGCGGAAATCTTCGAGAATATGCTTCGTCTTGAAAAGCTCTGCAAGCAGTGAAAGGGCTTCATGATGGTTGGCAATATGTTTTGAAGCTTTGTATGTTGTTTCATTGTAACGGAGTGTCGATGCACATTGTGCTTCCCCGATGCGCTCGATGAGCAGTGATGCAATACTTTTTTGTGCAACAAAATACTGGCATTTCAGTGAAGAACTTCCGGCGTTGATCACGAGTATATTCACGATTGCGCCTTTTGCTGTGCCTGAATGGCGGTGATGGCGACGGTGTTGACAATATCATTGACGCTGCAACCGCGGCTAAGATCGTTTACAGGAAGTCTGAGTCCCTGCAGTACCGGGCCTATAGCGAGTGCACCCGTGGCACGCTGTACCGCTTTATAGGTATTGTTACCGGTATTGAGGTCAGGGAAGATAAATACCGTAGCATGTCCGGCTACTTTACTCCCGGGCAGTTTTTTCTTCGCTACCTCTTCATCGATGGCAGCATCGTACTGGAGGGGGCCTTCAATGAGCAGATCGGGGCGCATCTGCTGTGCGAGCAGGGTTGCTTTGCGTACTTTTTCTACGTCAGGACCATGCCCGGAATTTCCTGTAGAGTAGGAGAGCATGGCAACTTTCGGTTCAATGCCAAACTGCTGTGCCGTATCGGCTGACGAGATGGCAATTTGCGCCAGCTCTTCGGCAGAAGGATCGAGGTTGATCGCACAGTCACCGTAAACCAGAACACGGGTATCCAAACACATGAAAAATACCGATGAAACAAGATCCACTCCAGGCATTGTTTTGATGATCTGCAAGGCAGGACGAACTGTATCTGCGGTGGTGTGTGTGGCACCGGAGACCATACCGTCTGCCATGCCTTCATAGACCATCATTGTCGCAAAATAACTCAGGTGTGTCATGGCATCTTTGGCTGCATTCAGTGTCAGTCCTTTGTGTTTTCGCATATTGTAAAAGCGCTCTGCAAATTTTGCTTGCATGGTCGTATTGTTCGGATCGGTTATTTGCACATTGCCAAGGTCGATACCGAGGCTTTTGCAGCGGTGAAGGATGGTTTCTTTATTACCGAGCAGTGAGATGTCAGCTATATTGCGGTGTGTAATGATCTCTGCTGCACGAAGAATGCGTTCATCATCGCTTTCAGGAAGTATAATCCGCTGTGTATTGCTGCGTGCTTTTTCAACAAGCCGGTAGAGAAACATAGTGGGAGTCAAAATCTCTTTAGGCTGTTTCCTGAAAAGGGTACGCAGTTTCTCTTTGTCGACGGCTTCATCAAAGAGTGCTTTTGCCAGTGTGATCTTCTGTGTACTGCCTATGGTAATGCGCGGAGGAATTTTTTCCAACTGGAGGGCTGTTTGATAACTGTCAGCTTCTACAAGCATCATGGGAACAGTGCTCTCTTCAAAATCTTCCATGAGTTTCACAATGGCATTGTGGGGAGGAATACCGCCGCTTAGTACGATTCCGGCAATATTCGGATGGTGTTTTCCGTAGTAGGAGAGGAGTGAAAGCATAAGGATCTCGCTGCGGTCTCCGGGCACGATGACAAGATCATGGTTGTTGATGTGTGAAAGGTAGTTTTCTGCCCCCATTGCGGCGATCTTGTACCCGTAGACAATGCGTTGCAGATGGGGTTGCTCTCCTATGAGCAGTTTGGCATTGAGGTGTGTTTTGATTTCACTGAGGGTAGGCCTGTCCAGCTGCGGATGTTCGGGAATGAAAAAGGCATTCAAGCCCTGATCTGTTGTTTTGAGTTTCTCTTTGAGGACGGTAATCTCATCAGGGTTGCAGCGATTGACAAAAGAGACAAGATGGTAGCATCCTTCCTGACGGACAAGTTCATCTGTGATATGAAGCTCCTGCAAAATCTGCTCCGGTGTTTTACCGTGGGCATTGAGTACGGGAATGTAGGCAGTTCCAAGATTTTTTGCAATGGCAAGGTTGATATCAAAATCGAACAGGTGTGAGAATGCATCGCGGGGGTACCCTTCGATGAGTACGAAGTCGTATTGTTCATGAAGTGCGCTGACCTTTCCGATAAGTGCTTCTAAAAGTGCCTCCTGCTGATTTTGCGCAAAGGCTTCGATATAGCGGCTTTCTTTAAAACCGATACAGGCGTCATAGTCAATCTTCAGACCAAAGTGTTCGATCATAAAGGTGACGCTCTCATCTTCCTTGCAGCCGTCGGCAATAATGGGACGGAAAAAGGCGACCTTTTCATAGTGTCCTTTAAGCATTTCCATAATGCCGATGGAGACAAGCAGGCTCCCTGAACGCGGTTGGACAGGTGCAATGTAAATACTCTGATGCTGCATGGTATCCCTTTCTTTAGACTGCTGATTATTCTATCATAAAAGTACAGAAAGTAAAAGGTATAATGTCATACAACAATATCTTCATTTTCAGGATCCTCATGCACTCCTACATCGATATTTTCAATTTTACACCGCCTGTACGGTTTAAACCGCTTGACAAACTTGAGGATGAGATTCTCCAGCGTATGGAGGAGCAGGGGGCAGCGTCAAAGCTGAGCAAAGAGGAGTATGAACGTTTCGTTGGGAAAATGATGGCTTGCATGGCAAACTATTATGATCTTGTCGGGGTTGATGTGATAGATGGTGCTACCACTGAGCCTAACGGTTTGCTGCCGCGTTTTGCCAATGCGCTTACGGGCTATTTTGAGAAGCTTGCTTCCCTACCGGAAGGAAACAAAGAGATTGCCGTACTTCAGGCTTCGGGTGTGACGACCATCAAGGTACGTTACAAATATACTGACAGCGTTATTAAAAAACTTATCAAACTGGGATTGCGTGACATTTCTGTACTGGAGGATCCGATGGGCGTTTTTCTCAAGGGAGGTGCCCTGCACGATCTTATCGGGATGCAGTTTGTCTGTTCAAGTCCCTATGAGCGAGAATGGGTTGCAAGGGCGCTTTACAGCTTTTTTGAGTACGACCACCGCACCGATGACCATCTGCTCTACGGTTTTTACAGTGTCAAGAGGGAGAGCGGCTACCGTGGACTGCACTGTGACCACACTGTTTTCTATCCGCGTTTTGATGAAATGCTTGCGAAAGAAGGTGTTGACAGTGGTATATCTGTAGAAACCTACGACACAACAATGGATGACAGAGAAATATTAAAACGCTTCAGAACGCTTTTCAATGTAGAGTTGCAGCTTCACACTGCATTTGAGAATCTCTGGGCGGGAATGGAGCATCGCAACAGTTATAATGTGCAGGCAAAAGGGGCGGGACGGAGTAAAAAGATTGCCGTACAGTGGAACCTGCTCTCCGATACGATGAAGAATCTTGAGATGCAGTTTGAGCGCCTGCAGGTCGATACCGAGCAGGCGCGTTTTGAGGTAGGCTACCGCCATGGCTACACCTTCGTTGCCAGTGTCCTTAAGCGTCTGGATGAAAAGGCGTATGACACCTACCGGGAGTATGTTTCCAAAAGCGAGTCGCTCGAGACACTCCTTCGTCAACATGAAATTTCAAGACAGGCGTATGTGGAAGAGTCGCTTGCCATTGCGAAGGAGATAGAACAGGTTGCAGCAGAGCAAACCTATCCTACATTGAAGATTCTCTTTTTGATGCAGAGCGCTTTTGTTCACTACGGTCTTGCCAACCACCGCAACTACTTCAACTCTGAAGACATTTACCGTTTCGTGCAGGAGGCGCTGAAGTACTATCTCTCCATTTACGAAATGCTGAAAGCCGATGAGAGTATTTACAAAAGCAATTTGCTGAAGATTATTGTTATCTTGCGTTATCAGCAGCTTGCACAGCAGTACGGTCTTGGACTTATTCATACCGGCGAAGGAGTGATGAGTGAAGCAGAACGGCAGTTGGTCAACTACGATACCAACTTTGCCCTTTTCAAGGATGTACTTGAACAGCTCAATGAACTTACTCCCGAAGAGCTGAGTGAGATCAAGGCGGATGATGCCGCATTTTTGAAGATGGTACACCGTACCGATGTACTGGCACGCGAATGGGAACTGCTGGTCAATGAACCTCCCAAAGAACATGCGCGTATTGTCAAAGAAGTAGCACGTTTCAGAGAACGCTACATTACACCGGAACTTACCGAGCATTTTGAAACGCTGTTGGAACATAATAAAATCAAAAACGTAAGCTACGTTGTCAAGTTCTACACCACACTGGTATGGCACGGACTTATTTTACCGCTTGATGCCTTGCGGCAGATCATCCGATATTCTGCCTATGACAAAATCAAAACCAGTGATCTTTTCTACTACGAGCTGGCAGCATACAAGTTTCTGGCAGTTGAAAAGTGTGAGAGCCTTGCTGTGTGCCGGGAAAAGCAAGAAAACCGCACAATGTCCGAGCGAACACGGGCGCATTTTGAAGATTTCCACCGTAAAAATATGATACGCCAGCTTTTCAAGATTTACAAAAATGAATCACGCTTCAGCTTTTTACGTGCCAAGTTCCGTTTTGAGCATTTGACAGGTACGCATTTCAAAATGGATCACTTCAGTGAGAAATTGAGCGGTACAGCCGAAAGCATCTGAAACGCTGTTTCTGTGCTCCAATCAAGACTTGTCTGCGGGATGGCTCTTTGCATACAAAATTGCAAGCGGCTGGGCGCTGAGTCCGTGCAGGAAGATACTCAAGACAACCGTCAGTGACGCAACAGCAAATATCTCTTCATGTCCCTCTACGCCGCCAAGCTGATGAACGGCAACAAGGATATAGAGAATGGAGGCGATCCCTCTCGGGCCGAACCAGCCATAAAAAAGACGGGTTGAGAAATCGACTTTGAAAAATCCGAAACTCAGGAGAACCGGTACCATGCGCAATACGGTAAGGCTCAGCAATGCAAAAGCAAAGGCTTTGAAGTCCCAGTAGGGTAGTGAAGCGGGAACGAAGACCATGCCAAAGATGAGAAAAGAGACCATAATAAAGAGTTCCCCTTCGCTTTCGGCAAAACTCTCCACATGCTCGCGCAGCAATTCACTGGTATTACCCAAAAAGAGCCCGGCAAAGAAGGCAGCGATGTAGCCGTTGCCGCCAAAGTGTTCTGAAAAGTAGAATGAAAGTATTGCCAGAGCTATGGGGGCGAGGTTGCTGTACTGATGAACCATCCATCTCCTTTGGTGTGCCTGCATCATAATCTTGGCACCTGCCCAGCCGGCAAAAGCACCTGCAACGGCACCAATGGCAATTTGCTGGGCAATATATGCCATCCAGCCGCTCTCTGCTGTAGCACTGTTTGAAGATATCATGGTCAGCACGGTAAGCAGTACCGGGAAAACAATACCGTCATTGAGGCCGCTTTCCACATTGATGGTGTTGCGTACTATAGAGGGGATACGCTCATCACTGACAACGATCTTCCCAAGTGCGGCATCGGTTGGTGCGAGGATGAGAGCCAGCAGCAGTGCATAAAGTGTCGGCTCATGGGGGTAGAACCACATTGCCGTAAGGGTTGCAAAAACAATGGTCATTGGCAGTGCGACAAAGAGCAGACGCACAGGGAGACGCCAGTGTGCTTTGAGCTGTTGGAGGTTGAGTGCGGCTGCATCGCTGAAGAGTACGACAATCAGTGTGATCTCTGCCAAAATCTGTACCGATTCAGCATTGGCATTGAGCGGTTTTCCTCCAAACACCATTGGCGAAAAAAGTACGCCGACAATGGTAAATATCATAGGGCCGGAGATATTGTACTTCGCCAAGAGCTTTGAGAAAAGTCCATAGCCAAGAATGACCAGACTGATCCCAAGAAAAACGAGATGTTCATGCATCGTTATTTGCCTTTGGAAGAGAAGGCGCTTCTATGGCTGTTGAAACTGCCGCCAAGGGCAAGATGCAGATTGACACGGTTGACCAGACGATCTTTATGGATTTGAAGTTTGAGAATCTGTGCGTTGATCCACTTTGCCTGTACGGTCAGTACATCGATGTAGGTACCCTGACCGATCTCATAGTTTGCTTTGGTCATATTGTAGGTGGTTTTGTACTCTTTGACCATCGTACTGATGTAGTTGTAGCGCGTTGCAAGCTGCTTTTCGAGTGCGAGTGCGTTCTCGACCTCCTGATAGGCGTTGAGTACCGTACTGCGGTAGTTTTCGATGGCGATCTTCTGCTCCGCTGTGGCCGCATCGATCTGCGCCTGAATGGCGCCGGCATCGAAAATTGGCATAAAGAGACCGCCGATGAGTTTGGCCATCGTATCCTGCAGTACATCAATACCGGCCTGACCGCTGAGTGTGATACGGGGCAGACGGAGCAGTTCGACCGCTTTTGTGTTGTGGAATGCCGAAGCCACCTGGTACTGTGCAGCGATAATGTCCGGTCTGCGGTTGAGCAGATCTGCCGGAACGCCGACAGGCACACGGGCAGGTACCGGCGGCAGCCGTTTGGCGTGCAGTGCATTGGCGGGGTAACGCCCTATGAGCACCTCGAGTGCACGGGTGTCACGCTCTTTTACCGAGAGTGCTGCCGTACGGTTCTCTTTGGCTTCGGCAACCATAGCACGGGACATATGGACATCACGCATGTTTCCCTGTCCTATCTTCGCACGCTGGTCAAGAATATGCTGTGCTTTTGTCTGAATAGCAACGACCTGATCTGTAAATTCATAGATCATTCTGTCCGAAGCGACCAGAAACCAGAGTTTTGCAGTGTTGGCAGAGAGTGACTGTCTTGCCCATTCGTAGTAGGCGCTTTGCGCTGCCATCGTAAAGGCGTCACGCTTGGTCTGGTGGGTGATTTTGCCCCAGATGTCAGGCTCCCAGTTAAGTGCAAGCACAATGTTCCCGCGACCGTGCTTGCCCTGTGCTTCCCAGCTTCGCTGTGTGTAGTTGCCCTGCAGGTTCAGTTGCGGCATCATGGCCGTTCCTGTGTAGCGCATGATCGCTTCAGCCCGTGTAATGCGCTCAGCGGCTATTTTGATGTCGGGGTTGTTCTGCTGCGCTTCGCGGACAAGCTGGTTGAGTGTGCTGTCGTGGAAGGTGCGAAGCCAGTTGTCCTGCACCTTGCCGCCGACATAGCTGCTGGCATAGTGTGTAGGATGGGGCTGTTTTGCCTGTAGCGCTACGACATCCTCTTTTGGCATCACCGCATCGGTAGCACATCCACCAAGCAGCAGTGCCGCTGCGGCAGAGAGAAGAACGGGGAGTGTTCTGTTTCGTGTTTGCATCTTCACTCCTTCTTAATGGAAGCGCAGGAAGTACTGCCAGCTCATCATACGAAGAAGCACTTTACGGATGATTGCGACATGGCTCCAGAAGCCCTCATGGGCACCGTAGACTGCAGCGATGGCATCGACACCAAGCGGCAGCCCCAGAGACTTGAGCGGTTTGTCCAGTTTGATGACCACGGGTATCTGTCCTTCGGGAAGAGCAGTATTGAACGAATACATATTTCGGTTGATATTCAGTTCCCCTTCTGCAAGTGCCGGAAGCATTCTGACCACTTTGCCCTGGAATGTACGTCCGGGGATACTGGGGAAGATCACCTCTGCAGGGTCTCCGGGTTTGATGTTTTGTACAGGTTCAGGGCCAAAGCCTGCAATGAGTGTGGCCGAAGAAGTGTCGACAAAAGTCATTGCCGGCAATGCGGGAACGGTTACTGCCATCTGTCCCGGTCGTACACGCATATGGGCAACAAAACCGTCTGTCGGTGCTTTGATAGTTGTGCTGTTGAGATCGAACATCGCATCGGTAAGCTGTGCTTTGGCTGTGGCAACCTGTTTCTCCCACTCGTAGACATCAAACTTCGATCCGCCGGCAGTTTCAAGAAGCCTTTTGGTATCTTCAAGCCGTTTTTCTGCAAATTCGAGCTGCGCTTTGATCTCGTCCACTCTTGCCTGGTAAGGGGTCGGGTCTATTTTGAAGAGTACGGTTCCTTTTTTGACAGGTTCGTTGGGTTTGACATCGATCTCGATAACTTTACCCCGTACGTTTGGCACGATACCGGTACTGACAAAATAGGTACGTGCCGATTTGGAACCGGGATGGAAGTAGGCCATTCCCATCAGCATGGAACCAATAAGTACGACACCACCGAGAATAGCAGTGGTAATGGACCATTTGTTAACAGGGATCTTAAAGACTTTAAAGATGATCCAGCAGAAGGTGATGTAGGTGAGGAGCATTAATGTTTCCATTACTTTTCACCTCCTTCGTTTTTTGTATCATTCCCGGTGATGGTGTCCACTTTTTGTTCATAGTCACTAATGCCGTGTTGGGCACTTTCGAGCTGTTTTTCCAATGTTTCAACCTTTTCACTGAGCTTCTCAATGAGCTTGAGCTGCCCTTTGAGCTCTTCGGAAGGTTCTATCTGCACCGTCTCCATACCCCAGCCTTTACCAGGTTTGTAAAGGTAAGCCCAGATCCATAAAAAGGGCCAGATAACATGGAGGAGGAAGAGACTGACCCACCCGGCAATATGTATGGCATCCTGATGGGGATGCTGCCGTTTTTTTGCGATCTCGTAAGGGATATCATGTATATAAATAATCAGATATATGAGAAAAATGGAAACAGTGACAAACACACCAAGTGCCACATAGTCAAGTGTACGGGGGTCTATTGCTAAAGCCATAAACAACCTTTCTGTTAAGAGTATAGTTTGGTAAATTATAACTAATTAATCTTTAGAGATTTTCATTTATGGATAAATGCGGGCTTTGTAAGTCGAATATCGGTAGAATTATCCTAAATAACTAAAAAGGAAAACAGGTATGCATTGGAAAAAACCCTTTTTGGCAGTGGTAGCAGGTGTGCTACTGGTTGGAAACGCATCGGCAGCGGAGTTGAAAAAACCGAAGCTGATGGAAAATGTTGTGCCCGTACCGTCGGCACTTCTGGTGAACTCTTACCAATATATGGGAAAGCTCAAACATTTTTCCATCGATGCAGTGACCACCAGTGATGATACATGGCTGGACAATATGGTAGTTACCTATACCCACTATGTACACATTGATCTCAAGCGTCCCGGACAGCTTCATATCAGTACGACAGGTGATCTTAAGGAGAAAGAGTACTACCTCAACAACGGCCACTTTACGGTCTACGATGCCCTGACAAACTACTATGCAGAGCTTGAAGTGCCAAAAACCATTGACCAGGCACTCGACTTCCTTTTCGACAAGTACGATGTCAAGTCGCCACTGGCGAATATTCTCTACACCGACCTTGACAGACGTATCCCTCCTACCAGCAAAGGGTACTACTTCGGTATGTCCGACGTGGACGATGTCGCGTGTCACCACATCGGTTTTGTCTCTGCGACACAGGAGTATCAAGTCTGGATTGAGGCCGATGAAAAACCGTTGATCAGGAAGTTTGTCATTATCGACAAGACAGAGCCCGAACTGCTGCGAAGCGGTACGCTGCTGCGCTGGAATCTTGACGATGCACTCGATGACGGGCTTTTCTATTTCCATCCGCCAAAGGGTGCTGTCAAGATCGACATTGAACCTGCAGGGGAGGGCGTATAATGAAAAAGAGCTTGTTTATGATCAAATTTATTGTCGTGTTCGCAGCTATCGGTTTCTTCTCTCCTACGGTGGAAGTGCAGACAGACGCTCAGACAGGCTTGCAGGAGGTACACTTTCTGTTGCTTAACAGTGCCGATGCCAGACATGGCGGCGGTTTGCGTGGCGGGGGCATGAGGCGTGCAGGCGGTATGCGCCGAAGCGGCGGCTTCAACAGGGGCGGCGGACGGAGTTTCAACCGCAGCAGCTTTAATCGCGGCAGTTTCAACAGAAGCAGCTTCAATCGCAGCAGCATGCGCCGACCATCACCAGGTAGAAGCCGCTACCAGGGAGGGAACTTCCCCAAAAGCAAGCGTCCTGCCGTAAGCAGACCGAAAAGTACCAGACCGGTTTCAAGCAGACCGAAGACACGACCGGTAAGCAAACCGAAGACACGACCGGTAAGCAAACCGGGCAAGAGACCATCAACCAGACCGATACAGAGACCAGGCACACGCCCATCGACAAGACCTGTGCAAAAGCCGAGTACCCGTCCGTCGACCAGACCTGTACAGAAGCCAAGTACTCGCCCTGTCCAACGTCCGGGACAACCGGCACAACCGGGAAGACCAAAACCGCCAAGTGGCAAGCCGATTCCGGGTAATCCGGTAACGCCAGTCAGACCGGGTCAGCCAGGAAAGCCTGTCAAACCGGGAAGACCTGGCGTGAATCCTCCAGGCAACCGTCCTCCAGGTGGTGGTCAACGACCACCATACAACAGACCGGGACATGGCGGTGGAGGGCACCATCCGCATCATGGACACCACCATCACCACTACCACCATTACCCATACTACGGATGGGGTGGCTACTGGCCATGGTTCTGGGGCAGTGCCATCACGATCGGTGCGATCGTCTCGACCATCCCGGACAACGACTGTGATGACATTCGCGTCGACGGCAAGTGGTACAAAGAGTGTAACGGTGTGCTCTTCGAACCTGTTTATCAGGGTGACAATGTAGAGTACAAGGTTGTGGAGATCAAGAAATAGGTTTCGGCTTATAAAAGAGGTGCTTTGCCTCTGTTCTGTCTCTTGTGTTTTATTTGATTTTATGCATTATCAAGTATATATATATTGAAGTGGTGGGTCCTCCGAGACTCGAACTCGGGACCGCCCGGTTATGAGCCGGGAGCTCTAACCAACTGAGCTAAAGACCCTTACTTAAGAGGGATGGCAGCTTTGGGCTGCATCGTAATTTTTGCGTCAGAAGTATAACGACTGTAGTCTTTGAACGCAATTAAATTTTCTAAAATTCCGAAGATGACTGCAAATATAATGAATGAAGTACCTCCGTGGCTGAACATGGGCAGAGGCAGACCGACAACAGGTGCGAGGCCGATGATCATGAAAATGTTTACGCCCATGTAGACAAAGAAGAGAAATGCCAAACCGCCTGCAAAGGTTTTAATGTAGTAGTCCCGTTTATGTTTCCACGAAATGTAGAGCAGGTTGAAGATCAGTAGAATGTAGAGTCCTATGACGGTAACCATCCCTTGGAATCCAAGGCGTTCTCCGAGGTAGGCAAAGATAAAATCGGTCGATGAAACAGGGAGAAACTTCAACTGAGTTTGAGTTGCTTCCTCTTTTGGTTTACCCTCCATACCGCCGCTTCCAATGGCAATAAGTGCCTGTCGAACCTGGTAGCTGGGTTTGTTCAGCATATCATGGATACGCTTTTTCTGATAGGGTTTGAGACCTTTTTCGTAAACAACAGGCGCGCTGACCCCTGCAACAATGGCAATGGTGAGCCAGATTTTCCAGTTGACCCCGATGAGAAAGAGAATACCGTAGCCGGTAATGAGCAGTACCAATGCAGTTCCGAGGTCAGGCTCTTTGGCAATGACAAGGAAGGGGATGATGATGACAAGCGAGAGCTTGATGAACTGAAAAAGCCCGTATCCCTTCTCCGGCGGCGGTTTTTTCTGGATGAGGTAGGCAAGCATCATGATGACATTGACCTTGATGAACTCTGAAGGCTGGATGGTAATATGAATGCCGGGTAGTTCAATCCAGCGTTTGGCACCGAGGATGGTTTTTCCGACAAACTCAACAGCAATAAGAAGCCCGAGATTTACAAGGTAAAAAAGTGGTGCAAACCACCACATGATACGTCGCCATGGGATGATGACCGCTACACTGAAGGCAATGAATGCAATGAAGTAGTAGATCATCTGTTTGTTGAAAAGGTGACGGTTGATTTCGTAGACAAGGTAGGAGGAGATGGCGAAAATTGGGATGAGCTGGAGTATTAAAAGATAGTTGAAGTGCTTGAAGATACGTTTGTCAATATCAAGCCAAGAGTCCATCCGTGTATTCCCCGTTAAACAAAATTAGCGTATTATATCGTAAAGTATTGAGAAGGGAAAGTATGGAACCGTTCTTCCGTTTTGAAAATTTAGGTCAGTATGCTGAGTGTTTGCACGGTGTCACTATGAAAAATGCTGCCCATCCCCTAAGCTTTTCTATGGCGCTGCATACCGGTGAGACAAAAGAGACGGTCATTGCTAACCGAAAAACAGTTGAAAGGCTTTTTGAAAAGAAACAGATATGCCATTTTGTACTTGCCAACCAGACACACAGTGACCATGTACATGTGGTAAAAGAGCCGGAAACCAAAGGCTGGGAGAGTTTAGAGAGTGCTGTTTTGGACTGTGATGCGCTTGTGACAAATCTCAAAGGGGTAATGCTTGGCATACTGACAGCAGACTGTGTACCTGTTTTGCTTTACGACCCTGTACAGAAGGCAGTAGCAGTTGTACATGCGGGATGGAAAGGTACCAAAGCGAACATTGTTGCCAAAACGATACAGACAATGCAGTGTGAATTCGGCACAGAACCGAAAAACATGATTGCGGGCATTGCACCCTCAATTGGGCAGTGCTGCTACGAAGTAGGTGAGGAAGTTGCATCACACTTTTTTCATCTGCCTGATGTACTCAATGCAAAGCACAACGGTAAATATATGCTGGATCTCCCGTTGGCAAACAAAATGCAGTTAATGCAAGTCGGCATTGCCGAAGAGAATATTGAAATGAGTGGCATCTGCACCGCCTGTGATGTGGAACACTTTTTCTCTTACCGGAAAGAGGGAGGATGCAGTGGGAGGTTTATGAGTCTGATAGGGATGCAATTAGATGTGTAGGGTGCGTATTCACGCACCTTTTAAAAGAGCTTTTGGAAAATATTAAATTTTGTATCGTAATTTACGTGGTGCGTGGTTACGCACCCTACATGGTTGTTACCGAAACACATCCGCTTCCGTATCACAGGTTAGCGTCAATTCATAGACCCACTGTTGAAGATCGAACATATCTTCATAAATTTTGAAATTTCTGTCGATGATCGCTTCGGAGTGGAAGGTATCATCCGGAGGGAATGTTGTATAGGCGTAGATAGCACCCATTTTGTAGAGATAGCTGTGTTCATCATGACCATCACATCCTCTTGGGAATTTTTTGTACTTTGGCTCAGGGATGAGGTAGCCTTTGGCTTTGAGTGCTTCAAGGATAGTGTGCAGGCTCTGGCGGTGTGCATCGTTTTGGATATACTCCCGATAGGCTTTGAGCAGGGTGGGTTTGAAGTTGCGTATGCCTGCTGCAACAAAAACTTCATGCGGATCGTAATGCATGTAAAAACTGCTGCTTTGCATCCGGTGCCCGCTGCCTTGCCACATGATGATGCCAATACGGGTTTTGATGGGGTCGCTTAAATGAAAACGGGCATCTCTGTAGATGCGAAAAAGTGAGCGGTTGGTCTTTGGTTCGGCATGGATGGTGGGAACGAGTATCTGCAAATGTTCGCCCATCTCTTCAACGTAGGCTTTGTTGGGTGTAATGATGAAGTGTTCATACTCCTCTTTGTGTGCATCAAGCCACGCTTTGGAGTTGTTGGTGATGATCTGTGAAAGAAATTGCAGTCCCTCTTTTGGAAAACCGTTGAAAGACATTTAGACTCCTTTTATCTTTTGCCAGAGCATGCCAAAGTATTCATGGAATGCGATGGTTGACTTTTTAAGCGCATTGGCTGAGAAAATTTCAAAATAGTGCGGATGTGTCAGGCTTGAAAGGTGGTATGTCGGTGCAGGGTAAGGGTGCAGTCCCTCTTTTTGAAACCAGCCAATGGCACGTGGCAGATGGTAGGCAGAGGAGACCAAAACCATGGGTTTGGAGAGGGTAATTTTTTCAGCTGCCTTTGCTTCATCTTCGGTATCGGTTGCGGTAGGAACCAGAATGAGCGCACTTTTTGGGATTCCAAGTGCTATTGCCAGTTTTTGCTGCATTACGGCATGTGGTGTTGGATCGCTGATGCCGCTGTAGCCAGAGACAATAAGCTTAGCCTTTCCTTCCAGAGCACGATAAAGGCGGATACCCTCTGTAAGCCGTACTACAGCTTCTGGATCGATTTGTGATGTAAGAGAGAGTTTTTTGTCTGTGTTGTGTCCATAGCCAAGCACATAAATGTAACGGGTATCTTTAGGCGCTTGCAGCAGTGCCGGATAACGGTGTTCTATGGGGTAGAGCAGCAGGTTGGCAAAAGGATCGTAGGAGAGCAAAAAGAGCCACCCCAAACCGAAAAGTACCACTCTCCTGCCTGCTTTGGTTTTGTTTTGGTAAAGCAGCCAAAGCCCCAAAGTAATGATAAGTATACCAAGAGGCAGCGGCATGAGAAAGGTTGAGATAAATTTCTTCAGCAAAAAAGCGGCATTCACGTTTAGTTGTCTTTCACTTCCAGCGTTGCATCGGCATCGAGTTCCATCACCTGCCACGGCAACCCTTGTTTATTGAGCTCTTCCATAAACGGATCGGGGTCGAACTCTTCCATGTTGTGGACACCCTCTTCGTACCACCTCTTCTCAAGCATCAGTTTGGCTCCGATCATGGCAGGTACGCCTGTGGTGTAGCTGACTGCCTGGCTCATCACCTCTTCATAGCACTTTTCATGGTCACTGACCTGATAGATGTAGACGGTTTTTGGCTCACCGTTTTTGATACCCTTGACAAAGACACCGATGTTGGTCTTGCCTTTGGTTCGCGGCCCAAGGCTTGCGGGGTCGGGCAGCAGGGTTTTAAGAAACTCGATGGGGATGATCTTCTGCCCCTGATGCTCTACCGGTTCGATGCCAAGCATCCCGACATTCTCCAACACTTTCATGTGTGTCAGGTAGCTCTCACCAAAGGTCATAAAAAAGCGGATACGTTTGAGGTGGGGGATGTTTTTCACCAGTGACTCCATCTCTTCGTGGTAGAGCAGATAGCTGTCCTTTGGACCCACTTCCGGGTAGTCCCATACCTGTTTGATTGCCATAGGTTCAGTCTCTATCCATTTGCCGTTTTCCCAGTAGCGCCCTTTGGCACTCACTTCTCTCAGGTTGATCTCGGGGTTGAAGTTGGTTGCAAAGGGGTAGCCGTGGTCACCGGCGTTGCAATCGAGGATGTCGATGGTATGGATCTCGTCAAAGTAGTGCTTCTGCGCATAGGCGACAAAGACGTTGGTGACTCCCGGGTCAAACCCGCTGCCAAGCAGTCCCATGATGTGCTGCTCTCTAAAGAGCTGGTCTCTTGCCCACTGCTCTTTGTACTCGAACTTCGCTTCATTGGGGTGTTCGTAGTTGGCAGTGTCAAGGTAATCTACCTGACACGCCGCACATGCATCCATGATGGTCAAGTCCTGATACGGCAGTGCCACATTGATGACGATATCTGCTTCTGTCTCTCTGATGAGTGCGACAAGCTCCTCGACACTGTCCGCATTAACCTGTGCTGTGTTGAGGGTAACACCGGTTTTTGCTTTGACATTTTGGGCAATGGTATCGCACTTGCTTTTTGTACGGCTGGCAAGGGTGATCTCTCCGAAAGTGTCTGCATTCATTGCACACTTGAATGCGACAACATTTCCGACACCGCCGGCACCGATAATGAGGGTTTTGTTTGACATGGCTGCTCCTTGGATAAAGTTGTGTTATTTTAGCATAATTGGGGTTATTGCAGGTAGAGCGGTATCACCCACAGTGTAAAGAGGAAAAGCACAGGAATAAAGAGCAAGGTACTTAGCAGTATCAATGCAGTCACATCCTGCGGACGGCAGTCGTAAAGTGAAGCAAGGTTAATGTTGGCAACAGCAAGCGGGGTCATCATCTCCATGAGAATGACCGCCTGCACAAAAAGTGGCAGATCGGTCAGTGAGAGTATGAGTGCACTGAAAAAGGGCACAAAGAGAAACTTTTGGCTAAGTGTTCCGATAAAGAGCTTGGGATGGACTTCACGTATCTTGATACCGTAGAGAAAGGTACCCAGTAAAAAGAGCTGAAGGACAATACCACTGTAGGCACCCATCTTGAAAAATTCTAAAATCTGTGTGGGCAGCGTTACCTGTGTAAGGTTGAACACAATGGCAACGGCAGACGCGGGGATGATGGGGATTTTGACAATGTTCAGCAGCGAAGTTTTGACGTCGAAACTGCCGCGTGAATAGATGTAGGCTCCCAGCACATAGACCACCACCACATTGGCAAGATTGATGAGTGTGGTAAAGATGACGCTCTGTTCTCCAAAAAGGGCAATACCAAGCGGGATGCCGATGTTACCTGTGTTGCCCACAAAACCTGCAATGGAGAAGATGGAGCGTTTTTTAGGGTCATCGAAAATGATTTTGGCAATATAAATAGAAGGAATAAGCAAAATAAAAATAATGCCAAAATAGATGCCGACAACACCAAAGTGCTCCCAGTGCAGTTTGGCGGTACTGAATCCCCATACACTTACAAAGGGCTGCATGAAATAGACAGACATTAATGTTAATGTTTTTGAGTCTATCTGTGTTTTGAAAATACGTTTGGCAAGATAGCCAAGTGCAATGAAAGCATAGACAAAGAGAATAGAAAGCAGTGTATGTATCATGAGCGTTATTATAGCAAAGCTTTCGTGATAGAATATGGAAGGATCGGCATTAGTGAAGTTTTGGTAAGATACACCATTCTATTAGAGGTTGGATCATGGACTTTTCTTCACTGGAGACCTGGGGATATCTGGCGGTAGCCTTTTTCTCATTTGGCGGCTCTTTTTTCATTGTCGCGGCAGCGGGTGTATTTTCCTACATGGGGCATATGGATTTGACGACAGCACTGGTGGTTGCGGCACTCGCAAACTTTATGGGGGACAATTTTCTTTTTTACCTTGGCAAGTACCAGAAAAAAGAGGTGATGCCCTATTTCAAAAAGCATAAACGCAAGCTGGCACTGGCAACACTGATCATGCGTAAGTACGGTGTACTGGCAATATTCATACAGAAATTTATCTACGGGGTCAAAACCCTTGTGCCTATTTCCATGGCACTTTCCAAATATGATTTCAAGAAATTTGTTTTTTTCAATTTTTTTGCGTCAATTCTCTTTGTGTCGGTGATTGGATTGAGTGCCTACTATGCCAGTGAAAGCATTATTCATTTTTTTGAGATGATCAAAGCAAGACCATGGCTGGCACCACTCTTTGCTGTAGTCATGCTCGGGACACTGTGGTATGTAATGACACATTTTACAAAGAAACGATAGAAAGAGGAATTAGAACGCGTAGGGTGCGTAACCATGCACCTAAGAGACGCATGAAGGTGAAAAATACCTTTTAACGCAAATAGTTTAAAGGTACGATATTTCGTACTTTATTTTTTGCTTTTTACAAACTTCTCGATACGTCTAATCCCCTCGCGGATCGTTGTGATGTCTGTTGCAAAGGAGAATCGGAAGTAACCTTCGCTGCCGAAGCCGATCCCCGGTACGACTGCTACACCGGTCTCCTGCAGCAGTTCTTTACAGAATGCAATGGAATCGTTGGAAATATCTTTGGTATTGACAAAGAGGTAGAAGGCTCCCTGTGGTGCGACCACGGAGAGACCGTCAATATCATTGAACAGTTTGACAGCTTCGACTGCACGTGCTTCAAATGCCTGACGCATGGTTTCTATCTCATCATCCACTTCGCCAAGGAGTGCGGGGATGGCCGCTTTCTGGGTAATGGAGTTGATGTTTGACGTACTCTGGCTCTGAAGCTTGTTCATTGCTGCGATGAGCTCTTTTTTCGGTGTGGCAAGGTAGCCAAAGCGCCACCCGGTCATTGCGACCGATTTGCTTAGTCCGTTGATGGTGACGGTACGCTGATACATATCGTCACTGATGCTTGCTGCGGCAGTGAATTCGACACCGTAGACCAGTTTTTCATACATTTCATCGCTGGCAACGAGAATGTCGGTACCTTCAAGCACTTTTGCAATTGCTTCAAGTTCCTCTTTTGTGTAAACCGAACCGGTAGGGTTGGAAGGGGAAGTCAGTATGAGTATTTTTGTTTTTGGTGTAATGGCTGCTTCAAGCTGATCGGCAGTGATCTTGAACTTGGTCATATCGTTGGTCTCAATGATAATAGGTTTGCCGCCGGAATATTTGACAAGTTCGGGGTAGGTAACCCAGTATGGGGCAGGGATGATTACTTCGTCACCCGGGTTGATAGTCGCCTGAAAAAGGTTGAACAGTGACTGTTTCGCCCCATTGCTGACAATAATGTCTGACGGAGCATATTCAAGATTGTTGTCTCTTTTGAGTTTGGTTGCAACTGCTTCAAGCAGTTCAGGAATACCCGGTACGGCAGTATATTGCGTAAAGCCTTCGTTGATCGCTTTGATGGCTTCCTCTTTGATGCGCTGCGGTGTACCAAAGTCAGGCTCGCCTGCAGAGAATGAAAGAATGTCCTTGCCCTCTGCCTTGAGATCGCGTGCAAGTGAAGAGATGGCGATGGTCAAGGAGGGTGAGAGTGTCTGTATGCGGTCTGAAAGAAGCATAAATATCCCTTTGAATAAAATAATGAAAATTATAACCAAAAGTGCTTGACAGGTGACTAAAAGAAGGGGGTTGCCCCATAATGGGGAAGAGGGTGTTTCATATGGACACGCCCTGGATTAATCCATCGAGTGGATGAAGTTGTCGTAAAGCTCTTCGAGGGTGTGATCTTTCTCTTTGATTTTCTCTTTTTTTGTTTTCGGCAGTGCTTCTTCCAGGACTTCAATACGGCGCAGAAGATATTCGAAGAGCTCTTTGTTGACATCGGGGATTTTGTCATGACTGAGCGGGTTCTTGTCGTAGCCGCGCTTGAGGACACGTGCGGGAATACCGATGGCGGTAGAGTTGGGCGGTACATCTTTGACAACAACGGAGTTGGCACCGATTTTGGAATTTTCACCGATAGTGATATTCCCAAGCACCTTTGAACCTGCACCAATGACGACATTATTGCCGACAGTGGGGTGGCGCTTTCCCTTGTTGGTACTTACCCCGCCGAGAGTGACCTGCTGATAGATAAGTACATCGTCACCGATGACCGTGGTTTCCCCTATGACAACGCCAACACCGTGGTCAATAAACACACGCCGCCCGAATTTGGCGGCTGGGTGAATATCGATCATGGTCAAAAACATACCCAGTGCAGAGATGAGCCGGGGAAGGAAGCGCAGCCCTTTGTTGTAAAACCAGTGGGCAATGCGGTAAAAAAAGACTGCCCAGAGACCCGGGTAGTTGAAAAAGAGTTCAAAGGTGGAATGCAAAGCCGGGTCGTTACGTTTGACATTGGCAAAATCCTCTTTGATCAGTTGGAACAAATTCACGCATTTTCTCCTTGAGTGCTTTCGCTGATGGCCTGAATGGTCTTAAGATAGCTATTTTCACTTAAATAGAGATAAATTTTTCCAAGAAGTTCCCGCTTCTCGTCAGGCGTGATGAGCGTTGACTCTTCAATGCGGTATTTGAGTGCTTTATCGATGATACCGGTGTCATAGTCGAGATCATCGAGCACATCCATAAGGTTCTGCGCTTCGATGAGATGTTCGATGTGATGGTTCCCTTTGCCATCAAAGGTAATGACTGCTTCGGTAGGATGGGTAAAAAGGTTATGTTTCATCCCCAGAACTTCCTGATAGGCTCCGGTGAGGAAGAAACCGAGAAAGTACTCCTCTTTGCTGAGATCGATGTCATGCAGGTAGAGTGGGAGATTGCGGTCAAATCCGATCTCTCCGTCACTGTCGCAGGTAATGTCCCAGATGCTTGCTGGGTTGGTCGGTTTGTCGGAGAGATGACTTAACGGCATAATGGGGAAGTGTTGTCCCAAGCCCCAGAAATCAGGCAGCGACTGGAAAGCGGAGAAGTTGACCAGGTAGCGCTCCTGAATGCGGTCCTGAAGTTTTTTAAGTTCGTCTGAGCCCTCGTTCCGGAGTAAAAAAATCGCCTTTTTAATGATAAGGTTGACCAGAATTTCGGTATTGGAACGGTCTTCAAGATCAATGTAGCCGAGATCGAAGAGGGTAAGAAGACTCTCCATATGATCAAGTGCATCATGAAGGTATTCGCGTGCGTTGGTGCGTTTGATGGTATTGAAAAGGTCGAAAAGCTCCTGAATGAGCGGCGGGTTTTTCTCTTTTGGACGCAGACATTTTTCATTGTACTCCTGTGAAAAGAGTTCAAGCACAGGTGCAACGAGTACCGAATGTGCCGCGGCGATGTAACGGCCCGATTCGGTAAAAATATCCGGTTCATCGACCTTTTTGCTTTTGGCTATCTCCTGCATCAGGTAGACCACATCGTTGGCAAATTCGTTCAGTGAGTAGTTCCGTTCCTGTGTTGCGGTGTGCTGGGAATATTCTACCGCCAGTCCACCGCCGATATTGATAGCACTCAGTGCCGTTGCCCCGCGCCGTTTGAGTTCGGCATAAATGTTCCCGGCTTCTCTTAGCGCTTTTTTTAGCGGTGCAATGTCACCCATTTGAGATCCGATGTGAAAATGAACCATCCAGAGGTTTTCAAGCAGGGTGTGCTCTTTGAGCATTTCATAAGCTTCGAGCAGTTCGGTAGAAGTCAGACCGAATTTGGAAGAGTAGCCGCCGCTTTTTGCCCAGATACCTATCCCTGAACTGTGCAGCCGGATGCGTACGCCGATTTTGGGGGCGATGGGAGAGGCACTTTGCTGATTGAACTCTTCATGTACCTGAATGATGGTTTTCAGTTCACCGATACCTTCGATGGTAACAGTGATATTGTGTCCCATTTTTGCCGCTATGAAGCAGAGCGCGATCATCTCTTTGTCTTTAAAACCGTTTACAGTGATGGGCGCCCCCAACGGGGTTTTGGTCATGGCAATGATCAATTCGGCTTTGCTCCCGGCTTCCAAACCGTAGTCGTAGCCTTCTGAAACCTCCATGAGGGCATTGATAAAGTTGGGGTACTGGTTGACTTTCAGCGGGAATACAGCATGAAAGTTTCCCTGGTAGCCAAACTCTTTTTTGGCTTTTGCAAAAGTGTTGAAAAGGGTGGAGATCTGCTTTTCGATCAGATGCGGAAAGCGCAACAGCAGCGGCCCTTTATAGCCTTTTTCCCGTATCTCTTCAGTGATGGAGAGCAGGGAAGGCTTGGATGCATAGTTGATGTTGACCGTATCGCCGTCAATGATGAAATTGTCATCGCCCCAGATATTCAAACCGAAGTTTTTCATAAGCCTCTGCCTCGCTTCTTTGGATAAATTGGAAGATTATATCAAAACTTAATCCAAACTTACCTATAATTAAACAATGAAGAGGGAATTTATCGCGTGGACAAAGAACCGAGATCGTCTTGAAGTGGCTTTGCATGGGGAGTGGACTCTGCGTTCGGCCGGAGAACTTGAGACGTTGATCCAACACCTTCCAAAGGCCGAAAATGTCGTGGTGGATGTCTCTGGAATTACAGATTTTGACAGTGCGGGTATTTTGCTGCTGAATGAATATGTAGAGCAGGCGCGAAGTCGCGGTGTACATATTGAGGTTATCAACTATACCGATGCCCAGCAGGAACTCTACAAAATGCTTCAAGAACATATGGTCGAGAAGATCGTGCCGAGAAAACAGGGGTTTTTCGAAGAACTTGGCAAGGCAACGGTACAGCTTGTCAGGGACACAAAAGATTTCATTGCATTTCTGGGGCACCTGGTTGTCTCTTTCTGGTACGGTATTACCCACCCAAAAACACTGCGTTACAAGGAGACGGTCTACCACATTTACCAGTCGGGCTTCAATGCACTCGTGATCATTGGCATGACAGCATTTCTGGTAGGAATGGTCATCGCCTATCAGGGGGCAGTGCAGCTGGCGAAATTCGGAGCGGATATCTTCATTGTCGATACGGTGGGAATTTCTATTGTTCGTGAGCTTGGGCCTATGATCACGGCTATTGTCATTGCAGGACGCAGCGGTTCGGCGTATACCGCGGAGATCGGTGCAATGAAAATTACCGAAGAGATTGCAGCGATGCGTACCATGGGATTTGATCCGTATAACTTTTTGGTACTGCCGCGTATTTTCGCGTTGATGATCGCACTGCCGCTGCTGATCTTCTTTTCGGATATTATCGGCATTTTGGGTGGAATGGTCGCCTCCAAGATGGTTGTCGGTATTTCCTTTGACCAGTTCATTTCCCGTCTTCAGGAGGTACTGGAAGTCAAGCACTACATTCTGGGGATGATCAAAGGGCCTGTTTTTGCCTTCATTATTGCGGCGATCGGCTGTTTCCGTGGTTTTGAAGTGTCGGACAATACCGAAAGTATCGGGTTGCAAACGACTGCTTCTGTCGTCAATGCCATCTTCCTTGTAATCGCCTTTGATGCGCTGTTTTCTGTCATCTACACGGAGTTTGGACTGTGAAAACGGTAATTGAAGCAAGTGGGATTGTCACACGCTTTGGAGAACGTACCATTCATGACGGTGTATCACTGAAGGTGTATGAAAATGAGATTTTTGCTATTTTGGGTGAGAGCGGTGCCGGAAAATCGGTCTTGATGAAAGAGATGATCATGCTGCAGCGTCCCAATGCGGGAAAAATTGTCGTACTCGGCCGTGATCTGTCGGCCATTGGTTTTCAGGAGGCACAGCAGCTGCGCAGAGAGTGGGGTGTACTTTTTCAGTTTGGTGCTCTCTTCTCCTCTTTGACGATCGCTGAAAATATTGAAGTGCAGCTAAAAGAGTATACCCGGCTGAGCAAACGGATGCGTGACAAACTGGTACGTTCCAAAATTGCGCTGGTGGGTTTGGATGCACATGTCGGTGCGCTCTATCCAAGCGAGCTCAGCGGCGGGATGATCAAACGTGCTGCCCTTGCCCGCGCACTGGCGATGGAGCCAAAACTTCTCTTTCTGGATGAGCCTACTTCAGGGCTTGACCCGGTGGGTGCGCGTAATTTTGATAAACTTATAGTAGAATTACGACAGATGTTGGGTATTACCGTTGTCATGATTACGCATGATCTGGACAGTATCTTCAATATTGTCGACCGTATGGCGGTACTTGCGGACAAACATGTCGTAGCGCAGGGAACACTTGACGAAGTGCTGGCTTCAACACATCCGTTTGTAGAAGCCTTTTTCAAGAATGAGTACACCAAAGAGAAGTTCGCAGATAAACTGAAAGGGAGTGGAGTCGATGTACAGTAAAGTAAACTATACGATTGTCGGCCTGTTTGTCCTGATTTTTGGTGTTGGCCTTGTGGCATTTTTCTTTTGGCTTGCAAAATATGGACTGACGCAGCAGTATGATGTGTATAAAACCTATTTTTATGAATCGGTTGCAGGACTCTCAAAAGATTCAGTGGTACGGTTGAGAGGGGTTGATATAGGCCGTGTCAAAGAGATCAGGATTGATCCGAAAAACATACGGAGAGTCGAAGTGCTGATGAATATCAAGCATGGTACGCCCATTAAAGAAGATATGGTTGCCCATACTTCCATGCTTGGTGTGACCGGATTACTTTCCATCGAGATTGAGGGTGGAAGCAACAGTGCCAAAACACTTAAACCGTCAAAAGACCATATTCCGGTGATCAAATCTTCCTCGTCGTGGCTGAACCAGACCAAAAAAGACATTGGTACCCTTGCAGACCAGCTTGCACACCTTGTTGTCCAAACGGATAAACTCCTCAGCGACGAGAATATCGGGCATATCAACGGGATTTTGAAAAACACTGAAGAAATGACACAGAAGGGAACGGCACTGCTTGACGATCTTAACCAGACTGTTTTGGCGTACCGGGTAGGGATGAAGAAACTTACCAAAGATATTGACAGTATGACGGTAACATTCAATAAAGTGGGTAATGTAACGGTACCGGCAGTCAAAAAATTCATGCAGACGACACGCAATTTCAACCGTGTGACACTGAAAGTAGAACGCAGTCTTGACAGGGGAGACTATAACCTTAAGAAGATTCTTGAACCGATTCTTGTAGATGTCGAAATTCTTTCCAATCAGGTGAATGCACTGGCAGAGGAGCTTAAAGAGAGCCCCAGCGACATCTTGTTCAAATCACGCAGGTCACGGCCTGGACCGGGGGAATAAATGATGGTAATACGATATGGTATAGGACTGTTTTTGGTACTATTGCTAACCGGATGTACGCCGAAAAGTACTCCGGTAACCTACTATACGCTTGAAGCCGGACAGGTACAACCGGTAACGCACTCTCCGTATCGAAACCGTGTACTGAAAGTCTCCTACCCGATGGCGATTAAAGAGAAAATAACCGATAAAATGCTTTTCTCATACAGCTTTCGGGACAGTGGTACCTATCAAAACTCCCAATGGTCGAACAATCTTGGAAAACTGCTTGAAGGCATTATCATTGCAGCTCTGGAAGAAAGCAGGCTTTTTAAAGCTGTACTGCCATACGCCTCGACAGTCAATGCAGACTACCGTCTTGAACCGCTTATTTATGATTTTTCACACCATATCAGAGGCAATGCTTCTTACGCAGTGGTATCTATCCAGTTTAGCCTGATCGATATCAATACCGGGAAACTGCTTAAAACAAAGCGTTTCTCCTACCGTGAGCCTACACCGACGGTAGATGCCAATGGCTATGCCGAAGCGACAAATACAATTATGACACGTATGGTACATGATCTTGTTGTATGGCTGAAGCAGGGTTGAAATCTGCAATGATGTAGAAAGCTTTTTACAGATATGATATGTGCTTTCTCATATACGGAAGTTTAGCAATTCGTATGATCAGACGATCTCCTCAATGGGGATCGTTCTCTCCTCTTTTGTCTCCAGATCTTTCAGCCATACGGTACCGTTTGTCAGCTCGTCTTCGCCAATGAGCAGTGCGAAACGTGCATTAGCCTTGTCAGCTCCCTTCATATGACTCTTGAAGCCTTTGGAAACATACTCTACAGTCACCTTTTTGTGTTTGCGTTTGGCATTGGCAAGCATAAGTACTTTTTCGATAGCTTCAGGCACCATGGCACCCATGTAGTAGCCCTCTTTGGTACTTTCGGGCATTTTGACCAACTCCATAATACGTTCAATACCGATGGCAAAACCGACTGCCGGTGTGGGTTTGCCGTCGAGGTACTCTACCAGTTTGTCGTAGCGTCCTCCGCCGGCAATGGCAGACTGGGCACCAATTTCGCTGCTGACAAACTCAAAGGCGGTTTTGTTGTAGTAGTCAAGGCCGCGTACCAGATTGGTGTCTATTTCATAGGCTATGCCGGCATCATCAAGCAGTTGGATCAGTTTTTTAAAGTCTTCCTCGCATGAATTGCAGAGATTGTCAATAAGTTTTGGTGAGGTGGCAAGCAGGCTTTGGCACGTTTCATTTTTGCAGTCAAGTACACGGATGGGGTTGGTACCGATGCGGCGGTTACAGTCTTCACAAAGTTCCTCTTTGATGTCCGTCAGAAAGTTTACGAGATTTTCGCGGTAAGGCGGCATACATTCCGAACAGCCGAGTGAGTTGAGTTTGAGTTCAAATCCGATACCAAGTTCTTCAAAGATCTGTGCAATCATTATAATGAGTGTGAAATCTTCATAAACAGAACCCTCTCCGAAGCTCTCGCATCCGAATTGGTGAAATTCACGCAGACGGCCTTTTTGCGGACGTTCATAGCGGAACATTGGACCATAGTAGTAAAACTTCTGTTTTACCGGTTGGCGGTCAAGTTTGGCAGAGATAAAGGCACGTACGACACCGGCAGTTCCTTCCGGGCGCATGCAGACATCGTTACCGCCTTTGTCCTCGAACTGGTACATCTCTTTGGTGACGATGTCGGAACTGTCGCCGACTGAGCGTTTAAACAGGGCAGTCTCTTCAAGAATAGGGGTTTCAATGTAGCCGTAGCCGTAGCGTTTTGCCACTTTGCTGGCGGTCGTGACAATATACACGAAGCGTTGGCTGTCCTCGAACATCAGGTCTTTCATGCCGCGAAGAGGGTTGATCATGATGATCTCCTTCAAAAATATATTGGCGTAATTATACCTTGTGGAGATTAAGCCCTGAAAAAAGCAGATGATTGTCCCTGGTTTAACGTCGTAAGTAATAATGGGGTAATGTTCCCATGATAAAATGGTAAAAAAGGAGGCAAAATGGCTATTGTCAAGCAGACTGCTTTGGTGATGTTGGCAACACTGGGGCTTCATGCCGCTATTTTGGATGATCTTGTGGAAAAAGTAGGTAACTATGCAACACACGCTTCACATAAAGGCCATCATCATGCACACCGTAAGCATCATTCTCTACATACCATATCACAAGAGCGTCAATGGCAGTATGCATTGAAGTTTCTGGGCTATTACCATGGTACTATAGACGGTGATCTGCTGACACCGGAGTCTTACCATGCTATTGAACAGTTTCAGTTTGCGCACCAAGCTTTGGCAACTGGTTTTTTAGATAACCGATATAAACCCTATCTTTCAGATATTTACAGACAAATTGCGTTGCAGCACGATATTGTGTATGCGGGCAAAGAGAAAGACCGGATCATACGAAAAAAACAGGCTGCCCTCCTGGTTTTGGGCTACTATAACGGAAAAATAGACGGAAAGTTCGGAGTAAAGAGCAAAGAAGCATGGGAGCATGCGCTTGCTGTACGGCAGGATGAGCAGACACTCTTTGATCAGGCACGAAAAGAGGTAGAAGAGAAACTGCAGATAATGAAAGATCCCCATTACTTCTCCCGCCATTACCATGATGAAACATCTCAATCAGATGAGGTATCACTGTAGTTTTTCTAATGCTTCAGATATGCATTGATCTCATCATGGATAGTTTCGATAGGTTGTGTCGCATCGATAAAAAGATGGGGAATCTTGAGACGCAGAATGCTCTCTTTCATATGTTCCTGCACCTGCAAAAGATATTCCAGTCCTCTAAGTTCAATACCATCAAGCGCTTTTTGGGAAGTACGGGATTTGAGTGTCTCCATGTCTGTAAGAAAAAGTATAACACGGTCTGGAAGATCGTTGTGAAGTGCAAACTTGTTGAGTGAGACCAGTTCATCAAAGTCAAAGTCGCCGTTGGCAAGTGCATAGCCGATACCGGAGATAAATCCTCTGTCCGAAACTACAAGTTTGTCTCTGTTTGGTTTAACGACTTCTTCGTAGTGTTCTGCCCGGTCTGCAAGAAAGAGGAGCAGTTCGGCACGTTTGGAACGCAGGCTGTCTTGCAGCAGTATTTCTCTGGCATGTTTGCCAAAAGCTGTACCGCCGGGTTCATGGGTTGTAACAATGTCCGGATACTTCTCTTTGAGCAGTGCAATTTGAGTGCTTTTGCCGCAGGTGTCGATGCCCTCGAACAAGATATACATCAGCTGCGTATCTCCCGTATGATTCTGTGTACATCGGGGGCAACGAGGTGGTCTATTTTGCCGTCATAGGCAAGAATGGCACGTACGACCGAAGAGCTGACAAAGGCATGGTTGAGGCTTGGCATGAGGTAGATGGTTTCAAGGTCAGGCTTGAGTGATGCATTGGCGTACCCCATTTGAAGCTCATACTCGAAGTCACTGACAGCACGAAGACCACGTACGACAATGTTGGCGTCTAAATCGTCAGCAAGGTCTACCAGCAGTTTGTCAAAACCGATGGTTTCAACTTTGGGAAACGCTTTGGTTGCCGACTGTACCATCTGGATACGCTGCTCGAGGGTAAACATCGGCTTTTTGGCTTCAGACGCTGCAACAGCGACAATAATACGGTCAAACATATTGAAGGCACGGCTGATGATGTCAAGGTGTCCGTTGGTGATGGGGTCGAAAGTACCGGGATAGATTGCTGTTTTCATCTGAATTCTCCGATGAAAACGGCATTGAAGATTGAGAATTGAGAATTGAGGATTGTCGGTATGCATTGCTTTGCAATGCTTCTGTTTGAAAGGGTCATTATTGTCTTCTCTTTAGTAAATCAAAGCTTTTCTTGGAAAGAAAAGCATACCATAATTCCTCATTCCTCATTCTTAATTCCTCATTCTAAACTTATTCCCAGCGGGTATAGAGTTCATTTGGAATCCCCAGTACATCATACCATTTTCCGATGAGGAACCGTTCCATCTCTTCAAGGCTTTGGGTATTGGCATAATAGCCCATGACCGGTGGTGCGATGATGACGCCAAGAGAAGCGAGTTTATGCATATTCTCCAGGGCAATGGCGGAAAAGGGCATTTCACGTGGGGCAAGGAGGAGTTTTTTCTGCTCTTTGAGCGCGACTGCCGCGACACGGGTGGCAAGATTGTCGCTGATGCCGCAGGCGATTTTAGCCAGGGTATTCATAGAGCAGGGGATGATAGCAGTCGCATCGACACCGAACGAACCGCTGGAGACGGATGCAGCGATGTTATCACTTGTATGCAGTGTGACATTTTTGTTTTCAAACTGCTCCACTGTGAGTGCATTGTCAGAGACCACCACGTGTACTTCGATGCTTTCGGGCAGATAGTCGACAAATTTTTTGCCAAGTCCCACGCCGCTGGCACCGGTGATGGCTACAACAAGTTTCATGGGCTTAGAGCATTCCCATTGCCAGTTTGGCTTCATCACTCATTTTATCCTGACCCCATGGCGGATCAAAGACAAGTTCCACATCGAGGCACTCGAGTCCTTCCATACGCTTTGGTATAGAGCGTACAAGGTCAACAATGACTTCACTCATTGAACAGGTTGCCGATGTGAGTGTCATAACCACTTTGCAGCCGCTGAGTTTGCTTGTCGGGTTCTTCCAGCAGTCAATGTCGTAGATGAGGCCGAGGTTGTAAATGTCTACGGGAAGCTCCGGATCATAGATAGTCTTGAGCTGCTCTATGACCTTCTCTTTCATTGCTTCATCTGCTTCTGCATTTTCCGGTTTGGTACAGCCGTCTTCTACCTGATCGAAACGGTTGTCTACACCTCCGACTGGTGTACTGTCTGCTTCGGCTCCCTTGCCGAATTTTCGCTCCCACGCTGCCATCTCTTCAGCGTTGCTTGGGATGTCGTCAAACTGAATGTCGTTTGGGTCTTTCATGGATGATCCTTTATTTGGATTTATTTTATCAAAATTTATTAATGTTATACAGCTTTGTTTCTCTTGTCATCCCGGACTTGATCAGGGATCTTGACGTAAATCAGTTATTAGACGTTCTTCTTCATTTCTTTTTTTCTTTGTTCGCGTGACAAAGAAAAAAGAGAAACGAAGCAAAGAAAAAAAGAAAACACGATAACGCGTGATTTTTGTCAAATTTCCTTGACCAATTAAGGTCGATTATAAAATCGTTCTATCTGAACGCTGAACGCTGAACGCTGAACGCTATCCTTGTTCCTTACACTTCTGCGCATACCCATATACCTTCTTCAAAAACGCCTCCATGCTTTGCTGTCTGACAGGGGAGAGGAGTTCTACGATGCCAAGGTCCTGCAGTTTGGCAGGGTCAAATGACAAAATCTCGTCAGGTGTTCGGTTGGAGAAGATGTCCAGCAGCAGGGTCATCATCCCTTTTGCCATCTCTGAGGTGCCTTCACCACGTAAAACAAGTTTGCCGTCTTTACATTCACCTACCAGCCATGCATCCGAAGAGCACCCGTGTACGTAGGTATCATCATTCTTCTCTTCCGGCGGCAGGGTAGTATGTTTCTTGCCAAGATCGAAGACATATTCGAGTTTGCTGTTGTCATCGGGAAAGAGGGCAAAGTCCTCTTTGTACTGTTTGAGTGTCTCTTCCATGGTCATGTTCATGTCCTTAATGGTTATTTTACTTCTCTCTTCATTCCTTTTTTCTTTGTATCAGCACAAAGAAAAAGAGAAACGAAGCAAAGAAAAAAGAAAGGCTGAAGGACTGACGTGTTGTCGTTGTAGTACCTTCTGCTGTAAAGTTTCTATGACAATTAATGTTTTTGAGCCAAAATAATTTCGATTAAGGTTTTATTTAACACAAAGTCATAAAGTTTCCTAATTCCTATAGAACGCCTCATCAAACGTCTTCTTGATGATCTCCTGATGTCTGTGGTCTTTTACCTGCTCAATAAGCGTATTGGCAAAGGCGATAACGAGCATTTTCCTTGCCTCTACCTCACTGATACCGCGTGAACGCAGGTAGAAGAGCTGTTTTGGATCAAGCTGCCCGGTGGTCGATCCGTGGCTTGCTTCCAGTTCGTCTATGTAGATCTCAAGCTGCGGTTTGGCGGCCATGTAGGCTTTCTCGTCAAGCAAAATCGCTTTGGAGTTCTGGTGTGCTTTGGTGTACTTTGCCGTGTGTTCAACTTTGATGAGCGCATCGAAAATCCCTCTGGAGTGGCCGTCAAGAATGTTCTTTGCCTCCTGATGGGAGGTGGCGTGTTCACCCCTGTGGATAATTTTCGAGACTGTACCACGCTGCGCTTCGTTGTTGAGGTAGAGCAAGTGTCCCGCATCGATGTGCGCATAGCGGTCAAGCTCTGCTTTGATCAACTGCAGTCCCATATCTTCACCCATATCGAAGCTCTTTATGACGGCATTGGCACGCTGGTCGAGCTTGAATCGGTGGGAAGCGACCATGGCATATTGGTTGTCATGCATGTTCTGGTTTTTGACCATACGCAGTGTACTGTCCGGTGCTACGAAAATATCGTAACCATAGAGCACGAGTGTATCGCTGATATCTTCAGCCTGGAAACTCTCGAACACTGTTGAGTGGCGGTTTGCCTGATTGAGCAGGACAATACGGTAGTTGATGAGTGCGCCGCTTTGGGTATAGCGGTGTTCTATCTCTATGTCTGCATCACCATCGAGGTCTATCTTGATCACATGCGGGCTGAGCAGATGCCCCAGATAGTACATGGGGTCGAAATGTGCCATATCCATCGCCTGGCACTGCTCGTAGTAGATACGCATCCCTTTGGGGGCATGGGTGACCATACCATCAGTAATGACGATCTTCTCCGCCTCCTCGATGGGGTGGGGCACGTAGGAGAGTGTACGGTACTCTTTCTCGTAAAACTTCTCAATCTGGAAGTAGCGGTACTCTTCACTTTTCTTTGTCGGCAGACCAATAGCCGCAAAACGCTCCAGTGCAGCAGCTTTAGGATCAACCCCAAGCAGTGCAGCAGCTTCCTCTACGGTTTTTTGTTTGAGATCAAGCAGCTTCATGCCTCTTCCTCGATGCTCTCGTACCCTTCCTCTTCAAGCTGTGCAACCAGCTCAGGGCCGGCAGTTTTGATGATGCGCCCGTCTTTGAGTACATGGATGTAGTCAGGCTTGATATAGTCAAGAATGCGGCTGTAGTGGGTGATGACGAGGAAGCTGCGTTTGCCGTCTTTCATCATGTTGATCCCCTCACTGACCGCGCGCAGTGCGTCGATGTCAAGTCCGGAGTCGATCTCGTCAAGGATGATCACCTCAGGTTCGAGCATCAGCATCTGCAGAATTTCGTTACGCTTCTTCTCTCCGCCGGAGAAGCCTTCGTTGAGCGAACGGCTGATCATATCGGCCTTCATACCGAGCATCTCGAGGTACTTTTTCATCTCGCGCAGGAACTCTGCAGCATTGAGCTCCTCTTTGCCTTCGTGCTTGCGCTTGGCGTTGAGAGCCGTTCTTAAGAAGTAGGCGTTGTTGACCCCCGGGATCTCTACAGGGTGTTGAAAGCTGAGGAAGATCCCCTCAAGCGCTCTCTCTTCGGGTTCCATATTGAGAATGCTCTTGCCTTTGTAGAGGATGTCTCCTTCGGTTACTTCGACATCATAATGCCCTACAATGGTCTTGCTGAGGGTTGATTTACCTGCCCCATTTGGCCCCATAATGGCGTGTACCTTACCCGGTTCAAGCTCCAGATTGAGCCCCTTGAGAATCTCCTTCTCTCCGATCTTTGCATGTACGTCTTTAATTTCCAGTATTTTCATCCTACGCTTCCTTCCAGTGTTAGTTCCAATAGTGCTTTTGCCTCAACGGCGTACTCCATAGGGAGTTGTGAAAAGACCTCTTTACAGAAGCCGTGTACAATCATGCTCACCGCGCTCTCTTCATCGATGCCTCTTTGTCTGAGGTAAAAGAGCTGCTCGTCGCTGATCTTGCTTGTGGTTGCTTCATGTTCAACCTGTCCGTGAATATCCTTGCTCTCGAGGTAGGGGAAGGTGTGTGCCCCACACTGGTCGCCGATGAGCAGAGAGTCACACTCGGAGTAGTTTCTCGCCCCGTGTGCGTTGGCACCTATCTTGACCAGCCCACGGTAGGTGTTCTGCCCTTTCATTGCCGAGATACCCTTGGAGATGATGGTCGAGCTTGTGTTCTTGCCAAGGTGGATCATCTTTGTTCCGGTGTCTGCCTGCTGTGCTAGCGTGGTAACGGCAACAGAGTAGAACTCGCCTACAGAGTTGTCACCCTTGAGGATACAGCTTGGGTACTTCCAGGTGATCGCGGAACCGGTCTCCACCTGCGTCCAGCTGATCTTGGAGTTATCCCCTGCACAGATACCGCGTTTGGTAACGAAGTTGTAGATACCTCCCTTACCGTTCTCATCACCGGGGTACCAGTTTTGAATGGTGGAGTATTTGATCTCTGCATCTTTCATGGCAACCAGTTCGACAACAGCAGCATGCAACTGGTTCTCGTCACGCGTAGGCGCTGAACACCCTTCATTGTAGCTGACGTAACTGCCTTCATCGGCAACGATGAGCGTACGCTCGAACTGTCCTGTATTGAGTGCGTTGATACGAAAATAGGTGCTAAGCTCCATCGGGCAGCGTACCCCTTTTGGAATGTAAACGAACGTTCCGTCGGTAAAGACAGCGGAGTTGAGCGCTGCGTAGAAGTTGTCGGTCATGGGTACGACGCTGAACATATACTTCTTTATAAGCTCCGGATAGTCTTTGATCGCTTCGGAGATGGAGCAGAAGATGATGCCGTGTTTGTTGAGCTCTTCAGTGTAGGTGGTCTTGACCGAAACGGAGTCTACGACCGCATCGACGGCAACACCGGCAAGCTGTTTCTGCTCTTCCAGCGGAATACCGAGCTTTTTGTACGCCTCCAATATCTTGGGGTCTACTTCATCAAGACTCTCAGGTCCTTTCTTGGGTGCGGCGAAGTAGGAGATGGACTGGTAGTCAATAGGCTCATACTTCAAATGTCCCCAGCGGGGCTCTTCCATCTTTTGCCATTTTTCGAATGCCTTTAGACGCAGTTCGAGCATCCACTCAGGCTCCTCTTTTTTCTTTGAAATAAATCGTATGGTATCTTCATTGAGTCCGGGCGGTACCACGTCGGTTTCGATATCTATTTCGAAACCGAGCGAATACTCACCCGAAACGGCTTTGTTGATCTCTTCTTGTGCCATGGGTTTTCCTAATTCGGAGTTATTTTGTATTATTTATAGCATAAAATGGGTTAACGGTCAAGTGATACAGATCAATTTTTGAAGATTTTGTAAAAATACGTGGAAGTGGAGCGGGAGACGGGACTCGAACCCGCGACCCTCAGCTTGGAAGGCTGACGCTCTAGCCAACTGAGCTACTCCCGCATGGAGTTTTCATTGTTCCAATGAAGGCTTATGACTGATAAGAAAGTGTTTAAAGCAAATCCCAAAGCACAACCGGTTGTGCGAGCCTTCTACTGAAGAAGTCTCAGCGACAGCGTAGCGATTTGGGCTTTGCTCAAACGCATTCTGGATTAAATGGTACCTCGGGCCGGAATCGAACCGGCACGGGCAAAGCCCATCAGATTTTGAGTCTGACGTGTCTACCAATTCCACCACCGAGGCAACAGCATTGTATAAATGCAGTCGAATTCTACCTCCAATGAACTTAAAGCACGATTTAAGATGAGGCAAAGGATTAAAATATGTCAATTTGACCCACTTCCAAACCGTGCCTAAAGAATATCTGATATAATAATCGCATTAATTAATATTAAAATTATTTTCAGGAAAGTGTGTGAAGATTACGATTATTGTTACAGCTATTCTCTTTATTTACGGAGCCTTTTCCACCTTCTTCAGAGATACCGCACTGGCCGGTCATATTGGTAAAATGGTAGGCGACATGAATGTCTATCTTTTCGGATATTTTGCCTATGTCAATATATTGCTGCTTTTTTATCCGCTTTATAAACTTTACACCGATGCGAGGGTACGCCGGAATATAGACTTCTATCTTGGCTGGATACTGCTTTTTATCGGTGCCATTCTGTTCGAATCACTGGTACTGGATTTGAAAGAGGCCGGTTTTCTGGGACGGCAGGTAGTAGAATTCTTGCAGCCCTATATCGGTCTGGCAGGTTTATGGCTCCTGTGGCTGATGATTATGGCACTCTCTGCGGTATTCATTGTCGACGATGATTTCGAGTGGCATTCACTGCTTCCCAAACGTAAAGAAAAACATGTACACCGCAGAACTCCCAAAGAGGGGGTTGGTATTATAGAGAAAATGCTTTCCGGTTTGAAAGCGTTAGGGAAAGTACTGACGACCAACCCATTTGCTTCACCGAAACTTGAAGATGAAATGATGCCAAGTCTTGATGAGGTTGAGCCTGAAGTGACAATACCTGAAAAAACACCGAGAAAACCTGTGAAAAAGCATGTTGCAGCCAAAAAAACAGCAGCAGAGTCTGCACCGGCCCCCTCTGTGCCTATGAAAAAGACAGAAAAAGCGGTTGAGACTATACCACCTTCGGATTTGGATGAAGAAAAGAAAGCGGTAGAACATTCTCTACCGAGTGTATCGAAGAAAGGGGTAGAGATTGTCAGTGAACTGGAGGAAAATTCAAAGCTGATGGAAGAGCTTGACAAGGGCAAGGTGGAGAAGCCGAAAAACTTCAAGTTGCCTAAGCTTGATTTTTTGCAAAAAGCACCAAAACAGAAACGTAAGGTCAATGAAGCGGAGATAGACCGCAAATCAGGAGATCTGCTGGAAAAACTCAAACTCTTCAATATTAACGGGGATGTGGTACGTACCTACACCGGCCCGCTGGTAACGACGTTTGAGTTCAAGCCTGCCCCCAACGTTAAAGTTTCAAAAATTTTGGGGCTTCAGGATGATCTCGCAATGGCTTTGAGTGCGGAGACCATCCGTATCCAGGCACCTATTCCGGGGCGTGATGTTGTGGGTATCGAGATCCCCAACGAGCATAAAGATATCATCTACCTGCGTGAGATTCTGGAGAGTGAGCTGTTTCAAAATTCAAAGTCACCACTGACTGTAGCATTGGGAAAGGACATCGTTGGAAAGCCTTTCATTACTGACATTAAAAAATTGCCGCATTTGCTTATAGCCGGTACAACAGGTTCCGGTAAATCGGTGGGGATCAATGCCATGATCCTCTCTTTGCTTTACAAGAACGACCCTGACCATCTCAAACTGATGATGATCGACCCTAAAATGCTGGAGTTTTCCATCTATGATGACATTCCCCACCTGATCACGCCTGTGATCACTGAGCCCAAGAAGGCTATTGCTGCGTTGGCGAATATGGTAGGGGAGATGGAAAGACGCTACCGTCTGATGGCAGATAAGCGAACCAAAAATATTGATAATTACAATGAAAAGGTCAAACGTGACGGTTCTGCTGAACCAATGCCGTTTATTGTCGTAGTGATCGATGAGCTTGCCGACCTGATGATGAATGGGGGTAAAGAAGTTGAAACTTCCATTGCACGTCTGGCACAAAAATCAAGAGCGTGCGGTATTCACCTGATTGTTGCAACACAGCGGCCGAGTGTCGATGTCGTGACCGGGATCATCAAGGCAAACCTCCCATCACGACTGAGTTACCGGGTAGGGCAGAAGATCGACTCTAAAGTGATTTTGGATGCAACCGGTGCGGACAGCCTGCTTGGGCGGGGTGACGGTCTCTTTACACCTCCGGGCACGACCGGATTGGTACGTATCCATGCACCATGGGCGACAGAAGAGGAAATTGAGGAGATCGTTGAATATATTAAGGCACAGCGTGTGCCGGAATATGACGAGAGTTATCTTATAGAAGGAGGCGGTGTTTCCAAAAAAGGTGGTGAAGAGCGTGAAGTGGAACTCGATCCTCTCTATGAAGAGGCTAAAGCCGTAGTGCTTTCAGACAAAAAAACCTCCATCTCCTATCTGCAGCGCAAACTGCAAATAGGGTATAACCGTTCGGCAAACATTATTGAACAGCTTCAGGCAACCGGTGTGCTCTCTGAACCGAATGCCAAGGGCAACAGAGAAATATTGATATAACCTAATAGAAACAAAGGATTAAATATATGAGAGATCATAGAAGACTTGTAGATGAACTTTACCTTGGAAATGCGATCCGTTCACCACAGATAATTGAAGCCTTCCGTAACATCGACAGGGCATATTTTGTACCTGAACCTGTCAAGGATGAAGTCTATAATGATATTCCTCTCCCTATTGGTGAAGAACAGACCATTTCGCAGCCCTCTACTGTGGCTTTCATGCTTGAACTGCTCGAACCTCAGAGAGGAGATAAAATTCTTGATATCGGCTCAGGTTCGGGATGGACAACAGCATTGTTATGCGATATTGTCGGTGAAGAAGGAAGTGTATTGGGGTTGGAGCGACTGGAAAGTCTGGCAGCTTTTGGAAAAGCAAACCTGGCAAAGATGGGCTTTGGGCCGCAGTGTCGCATTGAAAAAGCGGGCAATGCACTTGGGGTACCCGGTGAGACATTTGACCGGATTCTTGTTTCTGCCAGCAGTGATATGGTTCCCGAAGAGCTCTTTGAACAACTCAAAACAGACGGAGTCCTTGTTATTCCCATCGGTGAGGTTATCTACCGCTTTCAGAAGCATCCTGACGGTCAGATCACCCAGGAGGCATATCCGGGATTTCGCTTCGTTCCGCTTATCTATAATGAAAAGCCCGAATAGGCGAGCCTTGAAGGGGCTGCTGTAGTAAAAAGGTAACATTTAATAGCTCGACAACCTTTTCTTTGTAACCATCCGATACATCCTTTTTATCTCCTTTTTTCAAACTTATGATTCAAATAAGATTTAACCCTATTTCGCTACTATTAAGCTACAAATTCATATAGAACAGGAGACCGAATATGGCCTTAGTAGAAGAGTATAAAGCACACACCGAAGAGCGTGCGAAGCTGGGAGTACCACCGCTTCCATTGACAGCAGAACAGACCGCAGAACTTGTCGAGCTTCTCAAAGCAGACCCTATCGTTGAAGAAGAGTATCTTCTTGACCTGCTGAAGAACCACGTTCCTGCGGGTGTTGATGACGCTGCCTATGTCAAAGCAGCATTCCTCAATGCCATTGTGACAGGTGATGCACACTGTAAAGCACTGACGCCGGTTGATGCCATTAAAATTCTCGGTATGATGCTTGGCGGATTCAATGTCGGTCCGCTTGTGGAAGCACTGAAGTCACCGCATGTTGAAGTAGCCCAGGCGGCTGCAGACGAGTTGAAGAATACGATTCTTGTGTATGATGCGTTCAATGAAGTCAAAGATCTGATGGATGAAGGCAATATGTTTGCCAAAGAAGTGATTGAGTCATGGGCAAATGCTGAGTGGTTCACCAACAAGCCGCCTTTGGCTGAAGAGATCACCCTGACAGTGTATAAAGTACCGGGCGAGACCAATACAGATGACCTCTCTCCTGCCTCTGAAGCTTTTACCAGAGCCGATATTCCGTTGCATGCACAGTCATTCCTTGTTGCAAGAATGGAAAAACCGCTTGAGACAATGGAAGAGCTGAGAAAAAAAGGGCATCCTCTCGCTTATGTGGGTGATGTTGTCGGTACCGGTTCATCAAGAAAATCAGGGATCAACTCTGTACAATGGCATATGGGTCACGATATTCCGGGTATTCCCAACAAGCGTACAGGCGGTGTGGTCATCGGTTCCATTATCGCACCTATTTTCTTCAATACTGCGGAAGATTCAGGGTGTCTGCCAATTCAGGCTCCTGTTGACAACCTTGAAACGGGCGATGTGATTACTGTAAAGCCGTTTGAGGGGGTTATTGAAAAAGACGGTAAAGTGGTTTCAGAATTCAAGCTCGAGCCAAATACGCTTCCTGACGAAATGAGAGCGGGAGGACGTATCCCACTTATTATCGGAAAAGGACTGACTGCCAAAGCAAGAGAAGCACTTGGACTTGGTGCATCAGATATCTTTATGAAGCCTGACCAGCCGCAGGATGACGGAAAAGGATATACACTGGCTCAGAAAATGGTCGGTAAAGCGTGCGGTATGGAGGGTGTCAAACCAGGTACCTACTGTGAGCCGGTCTGTACGACTGTCGGGTCTCAGGATACAACAGGTCCAATGACAAGAGATGAGATCAAAGAGCTTGCAGCACTGAGCTTTGGTGCAGACTTTGTACTTCAGTCATTCTGTCACACAGCAGCATATCCGAAGCCTGCGGATATCGAGCTTCAGCACACACTGCCGAAATTCTGGACAGAGCGTAAAGGGTTCATCCTCAGACCGGGTGACGGTGTTATTCACAGCTGGCTCAACCGTATGTGTCTGCCGGATACAGTCGGTACAGGTGGTGACTCCCATACACGTTTCCCAATCGGTATTTCATTCCCGGCAGGTTCGGGGCTGGTAGCGTTTGCAGCGGTTACTGGGATGATGCCTCTTACTATGCCTGAGTCGGTACTGGTACGTTTCAAAGGTGAAATACAGCCGGGTATCACACTGCGTGACCTTGTTAATGCCATTCCTTATCAGGCGATCAAAGAGGGACTTCTGACAGTCGAGAAGAAAGGAAAGAAAAACATCTTTGCCGGTAGAATCCTTGAGATAGAAGGGCTTGAAACACTCAAGTGTGAGCAGGCATTTGAACTTTCAGATGCTTCTGCTGAGCGTTCAGCAGCAGCGTGTACCGTCAAACTCGACAAAGAACCTATCATTGAATATCTTGAGTCGAACATTGTGCTCATTGAAGAGCTGATCGAGAAAGGGTATGAAGACAAAGCAACACTCAAAAGACGTGCAGACAAAATGAGAGAGTGGATCAAAAATCCGGAACTGCTCGAGCGTGATGAAGATGCACAGTATGCGGCGGTTATCGAGATCGACCTCAATGAGATCACCGAGCCTATTTTGGCATGTCCAAACGATCCGGATGATGTTGCAACACTCTCTGAAATCCTTGCCGATGAGAAGAGACCAAAAAATATTGACGAAGTTTTTGTCGGTTCATGTATGACCAATATCGGTCTTTTCCGCGCTGTGGGTGAAGTACTGAAGGGTGAAGGTGCCGTGAAGGCGAGAACCTGGATCGCACCGCCAACCAAAATGGATGAGAAAGAGCTGATCGAAGAGGGCTACTTTGCGATCTTCGGTGCGGCAGGTGCACGAACGGAAATTCCGGGATGTTCACTCTGTATGGGGAACCAGGCACGTGTTGCAGACAATGCGATTGTTTTCTCTACTTCGACAAGAAACTTTGATAACCGTCTCGGTAAAGGAGCGCAGGTTTATCTCGGTTCTGCAGAAATGGCAGCTGTTGCAGCACTGCTTGGACGCCTCCCGACTAAAGAGGAATACCTCGAGATCGTCAACAAGAAGATCACGCCTGAAAATAGAGACAGTGTCTATAAATATCTTAACTTCAACAAAGTCTCCAAAGAGGCGCTTGACGCAATGGTCGGATAAAACCATTGCGTTGTTACTGCACACCTTCCCCGGGGTGCGGTACTCTTTTCTTCTCTACTTCCTTTCTTTTTCCTTTTCAAACTTCGGATTAACAAACTGTGACTATAATATCACTATATTATTTGCATAGGAGAAAAGAATGAGATATATATGGATAAAGACACTTCTGACAGGTGTTCTGCTGCTGAGTATTAATGGTTGTGTACAAACAAACGATATTGAAGTAGAAAGTGTCAATAATGCAAAAGTGAACCTGAAAGCCTACAAAACCTACCAGTTCCTTGAGGACAGCGGCATTGTTAAAGAGGATAAAAACGGCAAATTGCAACGTTCCAATTCTGAGGTTGCCGCATTGGTGGAAGAGATCATCAATGAGCAGCTGCAAAAACACGGGAAAAAGCCTACTGCCAATGATCCTGATTTTCTTGTTGCCTATGTTGGCGGCAGCAACAAAGATGCCGTTGTGGCTAAACTTGATGAAAAGGGCAAACAAATTGTAGAGAAAAAGCCTGCTGCTGCACTGCTGATCATGCTTGTAGATGCAGATACGGGTGAAATTCTGCGTATTGCTACAGCAGAGGGTGATTTAAAGAATCTGCCTCTTGACAAGAAGCGGGAACGCATTGAATACGCAGTTCAAAAAATGCTCGCAGGTATTTAATCAGTATGTCCAAAGCCTCTCTTCGCGTTCTGCACTTCAGTGACATCCATGTGGGTGCACTGGTACGCCATATGCACTGGAAACGCTGGTTCAGCAAACGTGGTATTGGTGCGATAAATCTGCTGCGCGGCCGTGCAAAGTACTTTGATGAAGTCGAAGAGAAGATAGCTGCGATGGTACGTTTTAAAGAGGCTCAGCAGGTCGACCTGGTCATCAACACAGGCGACTATACCGCACTGGGATTGGAACATGAGCTGCGGCTTGCACGCGAATTGGTTGATCCCATGATGCATCCGCCACAGCGCTACGTGACGGTGCCGGGCAATCATGACATTTATGTACATGAGGGTAACAGCCATTATCGCTTTAGTGAACAGTTCTGTTCTGTGCTTCAAAATGATCTTCCCGAGTACTGTGCCGGAGGACAATATCCCTTGGTGCGGATTGTGGGCGATGATGTTGCCGTCATTGCACTCAACAGTGCCAAACCAAACCCATGGCCATGGCGGTCAGATGGGCATATTCCAAACTGTCAGCTTGCCTCTTTTGAAAAACTGCTTGAAGACGAACGCATCAAGGGACGCTTTCTTTTTGTTATAACCCACTATGCCCCACGCCTTGCCAATGGAAAACCGGATAAAAAACTGCATGGTCTGCATAATGCAGACGACTTTCTCAGGGCATGCAGACCCATTAAAAACGGTGCCATCCTCTTTGGCCATATCCACCGTACCTACCGCGTCGATGTACCCGAAACAACCATTCCCCTCTACTGTGCGGGCAGCGCAACGATGGAGGGGTTTGAAGGTGCGTGGGTCTATGAACTGCATGATGGAGAGCTTGCAGCGAAACGCGTATACTGGAACGGTGAGGAGTACAGCTTCGAGCCGCTTTGTATTGTTAAGAACGACTGAGGTATACTGATATATCCAAACCTGAAAGGAAGAAAATGAAGAAGATAATATTGACAGCACTGATTGGTACCGGATTGCTGGCAATAAATGGCTGTGAAAAGAAGAGCGCCGAAGAGAAAGCGAAAGCTTCCATTGAACAGGCTACCAAAGATACAGCTGCAGCGGTGAAAGATGGCGCAAAAAAAGCAGAAGATGCTGCCAAAAAGGCAATGAAGTGCCAGGCCGGAAAATGCGGCCAGGGCAAGTGTGGCGGAAAATAGCGATCTCTTTTTGAATCTTTCGTAAACCCGGGACGGCGCACTGCCGCCCCGAAGCCTCTCCTTAAACTCCCCTCTTTTTGTAAATTTGTCTTTATACACACTCTCTGCACATAATCCTATTAGAATGAAAAAAAGCGAAAGGATTCACAATGGATGCAACACATACAATGCACAGCAAAGAGGAGTCGCATCACCATAAGGAAGAGGGCGATCATGCGGCAATGGGGCATATGCACCATATGGAAGAGATGAAACAGCGTTTTATTGTTTCAACGATACTGAGCATACCAGTGCTTCTCTTCTCTCCGACGATCCAGCAATGGTTCGGTTTCGCTATAGACTTTCCCTATCGTGAATTTGTGGTTTTTCTTTTTGCCACAATCATCTATCTCTATGGCGGAAAACCGTTTCTTGTCATGACCGTCAGTGAGATACGATCGAAAAAACCGGGGATGATGACACTGATTTCCATGGCAATCAGTGTTGCCTATTTCTACTCTGTTATGACCCTGTTAATGCCGGGTGGCAAAGCGTTCTTCTGGGAGCTTGCGACACTGATAGATATTATGCTGATCGGCCATTACATTGAAGCCAAAAGTGTTCTTGGCGCTGCGGATGCTCTGGAAGACCTTGTCAAGATGATACCCAAAAAAGCGATGCGAATCAAAAGTGACGGTACCCTTGAAGCCGTTGATGTGCCGCAACTGCGTACCGATGATATCATTCTTGTACGCCCCGGAGAGAGTATACCTGCCGATGGTGTAGTGGAAGAGGGGGAGAGCATGGTGGATGAGGCGCTGCTGACCGGTGAATCGAAACCGGTCTATAAAGCACCCGGCAGCGAAGTATTTATGGGAAGTATCAATCTTGACGGTGCACTGCGCATACATATTACAAAGGAAGGAAGCGACAGCTACCTTTCCCAGGTGATCGCTTTGGTGAAAGAGGCACAACAGAGTCGCTCCAGGACACAGGATCTGGCCAATCGTGCGGCAGGATGGCTCTTTTATGCCGCTGTTGCCACGGGGGCGGTTACCTTTGCAGTCTGGGCCGCCATCGCCTCACCGATGGATGCTGTTCTGCGTGCCGTTACGGTGCTGATCATCGCCTGTCCGCATGCCCTGGGGCTTGCAGTACCGCTGGTTGTCGCCATTTCCACTTCTCTTGGAGCCAAAAAAGGGATACTGATCCGAAAACGTCAGGCGTTCGAAACCCTCAGAGAGATCGATGCGATCTGTTTTGACAAAACCGGTACCATCACAGAGGGGCACCTTGCTGTCAGCAAGTCGGTGGCGCTGACAGATGAAAAAGAGATGCTTTCACTTGCCCGTTCCATTGAAGAGAATTCCGAACATATCATTGCGCAGGCTATCGTTGAGTATGCAAAAGAGAAGGGAGCGACGGTGTATGACGCCGAATCGTTTACGTCGTTCCCTGGTATCGGTGCGGAAGCGATCATTGGCGGACGACCGGTCATGGTCGGCGGACCACAGCTGCTGCGTAAAGAGGCACTGCAGATACCTTCTGAAATGAAAGCCTATGAGAAGAGCAGCGCTACAAAGGTATGGGTGGTTGTTGACCACAGGATTGTCGGGCT
>JALUXB010000038.1 GCA_027019175.1 Sulfurovum sp.
AGCCGGATGGGTGCATCTGTTTCTGCTTGGCTTTGTCATGATGATCATCTTCGGTGCCATGGCACAGCTGATCCCGGTTGTGCTTGAAGCAGGACATGCTGTAGTCGATGTGTACTATGTCATCTTTCCGCTGCTGCTTACGGGTGTGATCGGTATGGTGGCAGGTTTTTGGATGATGCCGGCGCTTCTGCCCTACGGGGGACTGCTGGTGCTGGTGGCAATGATCATTTTTGCGGTAGAGAATATTGCAACACTGAAAAAGACAACGATCCGTACACTGACAGTGGAGACGGTAGCCTGGAGTAACGGCTTTTTGCTGCTTGGTATTCTCACCGGTTTTGCCATTGCCCTGGGACTCAGCGGTGACCTTTCCGTCAATGTCGGGCTTATGCTCAAAGCACATGTTTATGCAGTTGTCGGCGGTTATGTGGTATTGACGATTATCGGCCTTTCGCTTATTCTTATTCCAATGTTCTCTTTGGCTCACGGGTTTGAAGAGAAGGCGATACATATTGCATTTAAACTGGTGGTTGCCGGTGTAGGTGTGGTCTTTTTTGGTGCGCTTTTCGGAGTGGAATGGCTGATGTACCTTGGGTATGCGGTCAATACAGTGGGAATTCTCTTCTATCTCTGGCAAATATGGCTGATTGCGAAGCTGACTGTGAGAAAAGAGTTTGACATCTGGGCGAAATCGATGATATTTGCCTTTGGAAGTCTCATTGTGTCCATTGTCTTGGGACTGCTCTTTTTTCTCAGTGCCAAAAGTAATCTCTTGCATGCATCAGTCTGGTTTTTGCTCATGGGTTTCATCGCTTCGATGATCACGGGGCATCTCTACAAGATCGTGCCGTTTCTGGTCTGGTTTGAGCGCTTTGCTCCGCTGGTAGGTAAAAAGAAGGTACCGATGCTGCATGAGATGTACTCCAAAGAGGGGGCATCGATGATGTTCTGGTTTACCGCAGCGGGTGTGGTACTTGGCGGAATTGGACTGTTGGGACTTAGCGATACCCTGTTTAAAGCCGGAGCAAGTTTTCTTTTTATGGGCGCAGTTTTCCTGTTTGTAACCATGCGTAAGATGCTGGCATATGGGAAGTGAGAAATTAGGAATTAGGAAATTTGGTATGCTTTTCTTTCGAAAAGCTTTTATTGTAGGGTGCGTAGTCACGCACCAATATAGGCATTTTTTCTAAATTCAAATCAAAAGATTCAACAAAGGATAGAATAATGTGTGACATAACAAAAGAGATGGTCTTTGATGCGATTTCAACGGTAATTGACCCTGAAGTAGGGTTCAATCTGGTAGAGATGGGACTGATTTATGATGCGATCATTGACGAGAACTGTAACGTTCATGTGGTCATGACACTCTCAACACAGGGCTGTCCGCTGCATCAGATGATCACCACATGGGTCAAAGAAGCTGTGGAACGCATTGAAGGTGTGGGTGATGTGGATGTCGAGGTGGTTTGGGAACCGGCATGGAATATCTCCATGGCACATGATAATGTCAAACAGGCATTGGCGGGATAGTTGTTCCCCCTCCCCACACCAAATAAATAGGATAGATAAGCTCTCTATTTCATAAGTTATGCTGTGGGTATTTTAAAAACCAATATTTTTTACTGAACCAAGAGAAATGTTCTCTTATTTAAAATCTTCTTTATTCCTGCAAATTATGATAGAAATCAGAAATCTTGATATAAATCATCTTTCTTCCCTCTTTTTCTGTGATAGACTATATACGTTGTTATAGATTCTATAACGGAAAATACATTGATGGAGGAAATAATATGGCTTTGAATAGAAGAGAATTTCTAAAAAGCGCTGCTGCTGCGTCAGCTGCCAGTGCTGTAGGAATTGCTGTTCCTTCCAACCTGCAGGCTGCGGCGAATGACGCAGAAAAGGGGTGGAGATGGGACAAGGCGGCGTGCCGTTTCTGTGGTACAGGGTGTGGTATCATGCTTGCAACCAAGGGCGGCAAGATTGTTGCGGTCAAGGGTGACCCGGCTGCACCGGTCAACAGAGGGCTGAACTGTATCAAAGGATACTTCAACGCCAAAATCATGTACGGAGCAGACCGTCTGAAAACACCGCTGCTGCGTATGAATGACAAGGGTGAGTTTGACAAAAAAGGTAAATTCAGACCTGTCAGCTGGCAGCGCGCCTTTGACGAAATGGAAAAGCACGCCAAGAAGGCACTCAAAGAGAAAGGTCCTGAGGGTGTAGCGGTCTTCGCTTCCGGGCAGTATA
>JALUXB010000039.1 GCA_027019175.1 Sulfurovum sp.
TTTGCTTGAGTGAAGTTAAAAAGCGCCGATTATCTGCGCTTTTTTCGACGATTGTTGTTTCGGGTAGCTTTTTGTTCACTTTCGTAACTCTCAAGCATCTCATCGACCTTCTTCTGATCAAATCCGATTTGGCTGCCCACGGACTGTGATTCATGCTCTATAAAGTCTGATATCAGCTTTTCAAGCAGCAGTTCACGATCCATCTCAGCAAGCGTCTCAATAAGATCCTGTGCCTGTGTATGAACAGGGATCGCTCTGATCTGGTCGGCAAGGTACTCGAGCGCATCGGCATCGAGCTCAGAGCCGCCTTCAATCGTAGCCAGACGCATCTCGGCACCTACTTCTTTTTGGATACGCTGCAATTCTCTGAACTCTTCTGTCGTAACAAGGGTAATTGCCTGTCCGCTCTTGCCTGCACGTCCAGTACGTCCGATACGGTGTACGTAACTTTGCGGATCGAATGGAATATGGTAGTTGAATACATGGGTAACATCCTTCACGTCGAGTCCGCGTGCCGCTACATCCGTTGCGACCATAATTTTTGTTTCTCCTCTTCGGTAGGCCTTGATCACCACTTCACGATCCTGCTGCTCCAGGTCACCGTGAAGCCCCGCAGCATTGAAGCCCAGTGCCTGAAGATGTTCTGTAAGTCTGTCCACTTCCCGTTTCATGCGGCAGAAGATGATGCACTTATTGATCTCTTCGGTTTCCAGCAATTTGACGATCGCTTCATCACGCTGTGATTCATTGATGACATAGTAGCGCTGCTCAATGACATTATTGGTCGTCTCCTCTTCTCCAATAACCGAAATGAACTCGGGATTATAGAGAATATGTTCGGCAAGGTCTTTGATGGGTTCGGGCATTGTGGCAGAAAAAAGCAGTGTCTGGCGTGTTTGGGGAATGTACTCGAAAATCTCTTTGATCTCGTCAAGAAAGCCCATATCGAGCATTTCATCTGCTTCATCGAGTACGACAATCTCAGGGTTGAAGCTGTCGATCTTCCCTTTTTTGTAAAGGTCTTTAAGCCGTCCCGGAGTTGCCACAACAATCTGCACTCCTTTGTGAATAAGCGCGATCTGGCGACCATACCCCACACCGCCGTAGACAGTCAGCGTACGAATACCGGCAAAACGTCCAAGATGATAAAGCTCGTCACTCACCTGTGTAGCCAGTTCACGTGTAGGGGTTATGACCAATGCACGCTCGATCTCACCTTTGGCGATCTTGTCCATCATTGGCAGTCCGAATGCTGCAGTCTTGCCTGTTCCTGTGTGCGCCTGGGCAACCAGGTCTTTCCCTTCCATTATCAAAGGTATCGCCATCTCCTGAATCGGACTTGGCTCTTTGAAGCCTGCAATCTTCACCCCTTTGGCGAGATCACGGTGAAAATTGAATTCACTGAATTTCATTGTCTTCCTTTAGGCAGCATTGGCTGCCCTGCAAAATTTCGTTCAAAGGTTGTTTTGAACTTATCCAAATCTCCCACGGGAAATTTGGTAAATCCACACTACAAAATAGCCAGCAGCAAAATCCCGAATATGATACGGTAAATACCGAATGCCACAAAGGTAAAGCGCTGTAAAAAAGCCAGAAAGAGCTTTATCGTCGCATAGGCTACGACAAAAGCAACAATAAAACCTATGAGAAACGCACCCCAGTTGGCATGTGCAAATTCATGATAGTGTTTCAGAAGATCATAGCCGCTGACAGCTGCCATGACAGGAATGGCGAGTAAAAAACTGAACTCGGCAGAAGCCTTTCTGTCCAGCCCGACCAGCAGCCCGCCGATAATCGTTGCACCTGCCCTGCTGGTGCCGGGTATCAGGGAAAAGATTTGTGCGATACCGATCCAGAGTGCCTGCGACCAGCTTGTCTTTTCGACATCGCTGATATGGGTCGGCTTTTCACGGTAGAAGTACTCCACCACCAAAAAGATGATACCGCCTATGATAAACATCCAGGCGACAACTTCGACATTGAAGAGTGATTTGATAGTGTCTTTGAAAATGAAGCCGACAATAGCGAGGGGAAGAAAGGCAACCAACAATTTCATCCACAGATCGATCTTTTTAAAGGTGATCTTCTCACGGTAGATCAGAATGACGGCCAGAATTGCGGCAAACTGTATGATGACCTCATACGCTTTGGTCAGATCATTCTCCGCCACACCCAGAAATTTTGATGCAACGATCATATGCCCTGTTGAAGAGATGGGCAGAAATTCCGTAAACCCTTCGATGACCCCTATAATCACCGCCTGAAATATATCCATAAACCAATTCCTTTAGTGTCAAGCGTATGCAGAATATCTGCCTCTCTTGACTCTTTTACAGCATTGCGCTGAAGTAGCTCTCATCCTTTTCCAGCAGCTGGCCAGGCGTGCCGCTGTCAACAACTTTTCCCTCTTCAAGCACATAAATGTACTCTGCGCTCTTGATTGTACTGAGCCGGTGAGCGATAGTAATGACTGTCCGTTCCGCCAGAAAATCATGCAGCGCTTCAAAGAGCTTCGCTTCGGTATGCACGTCGAGTGCAGAAGTTGACTCATCAAAAATGACTGCCTTGGGATTAGAGAGCACCATACGCGCAATGGCTACCCGCTGACGCTGACCGCCGCTGAGCTTGATACCGTCTTTTCCGACAAGCGTATCGAGCCCATTTTCCAATCTGCCGATGACATCGCCAAGCTGTGCAATGCGTATCGCATTTTCAATCGCTTCGTCGCTGTAGGCGTTGCCAAGGGTAAGATTAAAACGCATTGTATCATTAAAGAGTTTAGGATGTTGTAAGATAAGATAGATATTTTCACGTATCGTTGAGAGTGCAACCTCTTTGTTTGATACACCATTATAAAAAATCTCTCCTTGCTCAAACGGGTAGAATCCGACCAGAATATTGGAAAGTGTTGTCTTCCCGCTTCCGCTTGCACCGACAATAGCGACTTTGCTGCCAGCGTTTATATCCATATTAATATTTTCTAATATATATTCACGATTATCTTCCTTTGCTCTCTCATCTTCACTTCCTTTAGCATAACGGAAGTACAGATGACGTACCTCTATTGAAACGGCAGAATGCCCTTTAAAGGGGTCTTTTCGCACCGGCGGCAGCGGCTCCTGCTCCATTTCGAAGATTGTATTGATCCGTTTGCACGCAGCTTTGGCAGTCGCCAGCACATACTGGAAGTTGATCACATCCTGCGTAGGCGTCACCATAACCCAAAGATAGGAGAAGATCGCCAGCATCAGTCCTACCGAAAGATCCGAGTAGGCAACAGCAAGGATGCTCACTGCACGGAATACTTCGTAGCCCGAAAGAAATATCAGATAGGAGAGTTTCATGGCTGCATCACTTTTATATCCGTAATTGACCGAATGTTCTTTCAGCTCTTTTGCCTTTTTTTCACTCTCTTTAAAAAAATACGTCTCTTTATTTGCCGCTTTAATCTGATGAAAAAGTTCAAGCGTTTCACTCAGACTGGACTGAAAGAGTTCTATTGCCCTGTTCTCTTCACGCTTGAGTTTGCCGATGTTACGGGAAAGTTTGACAGTAAAAAGAACAACAATAGGGTTGGTCAGCAAAATAAAAAGTGCCAGCTGCCAGTGTATCCAAAGCAGTACCACTGAAGAGAAGAGCAGGATCAATGAAGAGACGATGAGTTTGGAGATCGTCGTGGAGACAAATCCGTCAATGGTCTCAACATCTGTAACGAGTTTTGAAGTAACCGCTCCAACCCGCATTGTTTCATACTCTTTAAGCGACACTTTCTTAAGATGGTCAAGCAGGGAAACCCGCATCTGATAGGTAATATTTTTTGATATGGAAACAAATATCTTCGTCTGAAGTATCGACAGCAGCGTACTGAGCAGCCTCAGCAGCAGGATGAACACCAAAATGCCGATGACGTAGCCTTTGGTATCACTCTTCCAGAGATGTTCCGATATCCAGCTGATAAAATGATGATCTTTCCCAAGCAGAAGTTCATCAACAATTATGGGGATAAAAAGTGGAATCACCACTACAAGGAGGGTAGCAACAATCGCCACCATATTTCCTAATATTAATTCTCTCCTGTATGCTGTGAGTCTATTTACAATTCCCTTGATGGTGCATTTAGACAAGTGTCAGTATCTCTCTAAGGTCTTTGGTATCGACACAGTGGGTTGCCGCCTCTTTAAGAACAGGCTTGGCACAAAACGCTACCCGGGTATCGGCATAGGCGAACATGCTCAGGTCATTGGCACCGTCACCGACTACCAGTGTATTTTCCCTGCCGACTCCCAGCAGCTTCTGCATACGGACGATCATATCGCCCTTGGCATCGGAATACATCATCTCTCCCCCTACCCGACCGGTAAGGATCCCCTCTTCATCGTGGAGGAAGTTGGAGAAGTCAGCATCGATACCAAGTCTCTCACACGCAGGCTTCGTAGCGTTTCTGAAACCTCCGGAGAAGCAGATGACCGTGTAGCCTTTAGCTTTGAGTCCTGCTACAGTTTCAGAAGCTCCCGGCATCATGGGCAGATTGGCACAGATGGCATCGACCTTGGCTTTCTCCAGCCCCTCAAGCAGTGCCACACGTGCCACAAGCGACTTGAAAAAGTCCAGCTCTCCAGCCATCGCACGCTCTGTAATGGCAGCTACCTGCGCCTCCAGCCCCAACGGTTTTGCCAGAAAATCGATGGTTTCACCATCCATCAGTGTCGAATCGAAATCAAATACGGCCAGCTTCGCCATCATATACCTCTTTGTATAGTTAATTTTGGTAGAATTATAGCCAATTACTAACCAATTTTAAGACAAAGAGTACGATTATATGTTTGAAACATTTTGCGATTTTCTCTGTAACCAGACCAAACAGTTCATTACCGTAGAGGTCAATCCTCCGCACGGTGCATCACTTGACGGTATTCTTGCCGACATCAAAAAGCACAATCTTCATGAGAAGGTCAGCGGTTTTTCCTGTACCGACAACCCGCTTGCAAAACTCAAGATGAGCGGTGTACTCTCCGCTATCAAACTACAGCAGACCTTTGGCAAACCTGTTATCGCCACAATGAGTATGCGTGACAAGAACAAACTCTCGCTGCAGTCTACCCTGCTCGGTGCCAACGATTTCGACCTGCGCTGTATTCTTGCCCTCACAGGAGACCCGGCGAAATACTCTGACCAGCCGGAGGTTAAAGGGGTACTCGAACGCGATTCTACGCTGCTTTTGAGCATCATCTACCATCTCAACAATGGTGTGGACTACTCCAACAAGCCGCTCGATCCGGCTCCCAAGCCCATCTACCCGTTTGCAGTCAGCAACGCTTACGCCAAAGATATGAAAAAGCTGCAAAAGCGCATGCTCAAAAAACTCAACTACGGTGCACGCGCCATCATCACCCAGCCTGTCTACGATGCGAAGGATGCCAAAGAATTACTGGCACTTTTTGAAGAGGCAAAGGAGATGAGCATACGGGAGACAGCCAAGGAGGCGCAGTTGGTACTCGGTCAATTCCCCATTGTACGGGCAAGAACAGCCAATTTCATTGATGACAAGGTACCCGGTATTTCCGTTCCCAAAGCGATCATCGATGAGATGAACCTTGCAGCAATGGATGGAGAATCAAAAGAACAAGAAGTCGGTTTCGCCCTCTCTAAAACAATCTTTGACGATATGATGAAACTGCACGGTAAAGTACATCTGATGACCCATAACCGCTTTGACCTGTGCAGTGAGCTTATAGGTTAAGCTTTTATTCAAACAATGCAAAGAGTAATTCCTAAGAACTAAAAAGCTATAATGTATGATCAAATTTATGAAAAGTAAAGGATACTTTATGAAAAAAACAATGCTTGCTTCCGCTGCCTTGCTTGTCATGGGTACACAAATAGCAACTGCAGGCGGAGACATTGCACCCGTCGAGCCAATTGTTCCCGTACCTGTCGTGACCGATAATGACACCAGTGATTTTTATGTTGGACTCGGACTAACCGATACCCGTGTATTCTCAACAGATTCAAAATGGTTTGGCGTTGCACCTACTATGGATGAAGAGGGAAGTTACACCCTCCTCGCGGGATACAATTTTAATGAATACATTGGCATTGAAGGACGGTACAGTCAAAGTTTTACCGAAAGAGACTATGCAGACACAACTATCTGGAGTATCTTCCTGAAACCACAATACCGATTCTGGGAAACAGACCCTAATAAAGATGGCTATGATGACGGTTACTTTACTGTATACGGTCTGCTTGGATTTGGCAGCACCAAAGTAGAAGGTACTGACGGAGACAAATCCAATACATCGGCATGGCCAAGTGCTCTTGGACAGGACATCTTGAACAAAACCGGATTTCAATGGGGTCTTGGTGTAAGCTATACTCTTGTGGATATTGATGAAGGGGAACGCAAAAATACCTGGTCCGTTTTCATTGATTACACAAGAGATGCTTCCGATGCTTCAATTTCTTCCAAACTTTACCATTATCTTGGTACAAATACCGATAACAACGTTTATGACAAACTCACTGTAGATGCACTTACTGTCGGTCTCATTTATACATTCTAACCAACTGCCTCCCCTCTTCCGGGGGAGGTAGATTTTCACACATTTTAAACTTGTTCTATCCTCCTGTTCCTATACTGTAACCGCCTAATACTGCTGCATATCGCATCCCTTTGGCAAACGCAACAATAAGCAAAAACTTTATAAAGTCATACCGCAGTACCCCGGCGATAAATGTCAGCGGATCACCAATGATGGGTGCCCAGCTTAAAAGCAGTACCCAGCCACCCCACTTCTCAAAGCGCCGGTGTGCCTTTTGCATCTTTTCTGAGGAGAGATATCCATTTTTCTCAAGCCACACCTCCCCTTTCATCCCCAGCCAATAATTCACTATTGCCCCAAGTGTATTGCCCACTGTAGCAACAGTCCATAAACATAACACGCTATGTCCAAGAGAGAAATCATATAGCAGCAATGCTTCGCTGCCAAGCGGCAACAGTGTCGCTGAGAGGAGAGAGACAAGAAAGAGTGTAAGGTAGATCATTCGAAAGGCTGAAAGAGAATCTCACCGTTTTTTACCACTGCTATCTGCTTCTGACAGGCAAGTGAAGGCAGAGAGACATACTTCCCTACGCTTCGCGCCTGGTGAAAGTGCCCTTCAATAACAAGGTCTGCATCCGTGTAGTGTGCCAGTATCGCCTCCACACGCTTTTCGAAGCCTTCGAAGCTGTGGCAGATACGCTTTTGGGAGAGTTTTTTCATACGGTGGTCTATGATAGCTTTCTCAAAAGGTTTCAGCAATATCAGTGTCGTTCTGTTTCGCAGCACTTTGCAGTAGAGGTCATATCCAAAACCGGTCACGTAGCGGTCACCATGGGAGATGCCTACCCGTTTGCCATCCATTTCAAAAAAGGCAGGCTGCTTGTTACGGCTGTAGATATGCATATCGGGGAATATCGGTTTTAGGCAGAAGTCGTGGTTGCCTTCGAAGTAGTGTATATCCATCTTTTCAGAGAGAGTTTGAAGCAATGCAATGGCTTCTTGGGAAAAGGTTTGGATGTAGTCGTTATACCCAAAAAGCAGATCAAAGTTGTCTCCCATCAAAAAGAGCTGCGGGGTTTGCAACACGCCGCTGTCAAGCTTTTGCAGAAGTGCGAGAAAGGCATCGCCGTGATGGGGGTAATGGGAGTCGGCTACGAATAGTGCACCATCTGCAATAGCGGGTAGATTATCGTTATTCATTTCTCATCTTTTCTGCTTTATCCTGGCGTTACCCTTAATATTCCCAATTATATCCATATCTATTTTACTTATCAAATCTACCACCCAAAAGGCTCCCAATAAATTTTACCTTGAATATAGTACATATCCAGGCATCCCTTATCGGGAAAAGTTTTGTCATGCATTGTAAAGCAGAATTCCAGACTTTTACACGGTACTTCCTTCCCTGACTCAACGTAACGACAGGTATGTTCGTGGTCTCTATGCGCTTTTTTATAAATTTCCAAACTGTCAATATCGCTATATGTCACCTCATTAAGAAATGGAAAGTTCTTCTTCCAAGATCTTTCACTGCTAAACAATCTTTCATACTCTTTTCTGTCATATACTCTTCCGCTGTCTGTAATATTGGTAAATGCTTTCATATCTCTATTTAGAATATAGTGCATACTTTTTTTGACACTGTTCAAAACTTCTTTATCAATTGAAGTGTACCGTATTGGTGCTAAGCGCTTCTGTTCAGTTGCTTTTTCTTGCATAACTCTTTCTTTTTCAATATCTTTTTTGGCCATCTTTTGTAAACTGTAGATCCTGTCTTCATATGCATTTTTAATACATGAAATATTGCTTCCACAACGGTTACGTTTTTTAAGCCAATTCCTTTGAGCAATATCTTTATGACGAGCCTTCGAAGCACCATAAATTTCTGCAAGTTTTATATCTAATGCACTCAATGTGACATCAGCACAAACCGTATGTTCTGTTTTATTTAATCTTGGAGCATTGCACCATGAAGGTACAGTATTATTTTCTCTATCTTCCACACTTCCTATAGCTTCAGAGTTCTGTTTTGACAGCCCTTCACTATACACTTTATCTGAGACATGAGCAGTGATGTTCAATGTATCAAAATCCTTTTTAGCCTCTATTTTAAATACAAAACTTGCTGACATCTGGGGTGTAGTTTTAATCATAATATCTCCCTGTGAGCTTTGCAATTTAACCGTATCGATATAGTTTCTTCTTGCCATCTTATTTAAAATTTTAAATTTTACCCACTTTCCTTTTTGTTTGAATTTTACTTTATTAGTAGGAACACCATTCAAAGGCAGTTTGTTATCATAGTCCATTGCTGCCCGTACTACACCTGAAGTGCTTATAGTCTTTCCGTTCTTTTTTATTAAATCAACGGTAATAGAATCCGAATCAAAAGCTGTCATTCTTCTCTGTGCCTTGATCCTTGTAATCGTATATGAAGCTTTATTGAAAAGTTCAAATATTTGATATTTGCCCACTTTTACAATAAGTTTATCACCTTTTTTTATACCTTCTTCAATATCGATTTGAAGAGGACAATGGAGTGAATTACTGCATATTCCAGTTCCAATTTTAATACTACTACCAAACAAATGTATAGCTATCAATATCCAAATGAATAATATGTTTTTTAACATCGTGATCTCCACTCCTTTTTGTATAGAACTATTTTACCGTGTTTCCCTTGTTATTTTTCACGACACTCATCAAATATCTTCTGCGCCGCTTGCTCTGCATACTTCCAGCTTGAAAAAAGCAGTGAACCTTTGATGTAGTAGTCTGTACCACCATATTTGTACCCACGCAACAGCTCTTCTGCACTTGCAACAATTTTTGCCAGTCTGCACAACTGTTCATCGAGTTTGTCACACATATACACCACCGCCTCCTCTGTAGTTGAAAACTCTGCTACCTTACAGGGATAACTCTCCCCTTTCATAAAGTCATAGTTATCTTCACACCACACTTCTACTATCTGATTCATGACTGCCTCATCTTGACTCTGTTTTCACTTACCACTTTCCCCGTTTCGACACAGTAGGCACAGAGCATTCCGTATCCGCTGCGTGCCATATAGCAACCGGTGTCAACATTGACAAAATGTCGTTCTACCTTCACACCGTAAGGCGTAACGGTATGTCCGAAAATGTTAAAAATAGGCGCATCCTCATCAGGCTCCCGTCTGTTCCAGAGCGCCATATCGGCAAAGGTCTTGTACATCGCATCGCTGTAGCGCATTCCCCAAACAGTAGCGATGGGGGCATGTGAGACGACAACGGGTTTGCCTGATGGGTGATCTGTATCGAGTTCCATATAGAGTGGCAGTGAACGCATCCATCGAATATCTTCCTTAAATATTTCCAGCCTCTCTTTGGCACCTGATACAACTACAGGCTTGCCCTCTTGCAGGGTAATGAGCCCGTACGATTTGAGTGTATCCATACCACCGTTGCTGTACCAGCTGTTATGCATTTTTATAGGCTCGTTTTGTTCAACAAATACAGCAAAACTGCTGCCGTATCCTGTCATCATCTCTTCATGGTTCCCCATCACGCACCCATGTCCGCCCTCTCGTACAAACTTCACCACCTCGGCACTTCTGCTCCCGCGGTCAATAAGGTCGCCTACAAATATAAGTTTGGCATCACTGGGAAGTTTTTCGACAAGTCTCATGAGAGTGTCGTATTCACCATGAACATCACCGATGATATAGGTCTTCGTATCTTTCACTCTACACCCTTGACATTTTGTAATAATCTATAGCTTGAATTACAATCAACAAGGCTATCTTTTAAATATTTTTGAATAACTGGATTATTCCTGTTTTTATACATTATTTCATAAGGATCAGGGTTTACAGTTCTATTTCCGCTTATATAGAGATACCCCAACCAAAAAAAGACCAATATCCCAAGCCAAAATGCACCACCTCTATAAAAACTCATCATTACCCCCTCATCTTTCTCCAGCAAGATCTCTTGGTACTATCGGTAGTAGAGATATACAAATACCCGTGTGTCATCACAATCGCATCAAAATCCAAACTGCATACTTTCTCTACATCCTCTTTTACGATACCAATATACCATACCTCATACGCATCTTCTTGTAAAAGAATATTATTCTTCCATTCAGTCTCCAGTTTTCTGTAGAGCCAAAATTTTTTGCATGCATTACACTGATAGAGTGTAAACTCATCACTGTTTGAACGATAGATCTCTTTTACTCTGCTAAGTAAATCTGTACGGCAGCATTTATTTAGTTTGATCATCTTTAGCCTTGTTATACGAAATTCCCGCTTTGTTGCAATACTTTCGCACAAACGCATCTTTATCCTCTATCTCGTCCACAGCATTCTCTTCCAGTGCGGTGATATAAGCCTTGAGATAGTCGATGTAATTCTCTTCTTTGTTTGGCACACGGCTGAAGTATAGCTTCAAATACTCATCATACTCACGGAGAGCTACGAGTTTGTCTGCATCTCGCACCATGAAGTGATAGGCATACATCCCCACCAGCACCGCTACCTCTTCATAAAGTATCTCCAAACGCTTCTCTTTTGGGGTGAAAGGATCAAGATAGGCTATCTCATTTTCTTCTCTTTTGTTGGCAAATCTTTTTTTGCTATATTGAATATTTCGAACCTCTTCGCATACATCGTCAACAGGGATAAGTTCTATCTCTCGTTTGCTTCCAAGAAAATGCTCTCTTTCGTAAACCATATCTATAATGTGCTCTCGACCATCTGGCAGCGCATCCCCTTCACCTATCATAATCTCCCTGCTTCGCTCCACACGAAAACCATCATCGTATGTTTTGATCACTGTAGGCAGATCTTTTATCTCCTCTTTCCGCTGCTCCCATGGAATGTGGTTTCGATCTTTGTCAAAAAGATAGTTAAGGTACCGCTCCTTTGTCTCAATCACTATCCGTACATAGGGAGTGTCCAAATGCATCTTCGCTTCAACATTTTTTACAATAAGATACTTAGGGTAGGCGATAAAGCCGTAGGGTGCAGTAGGGTCATCTCTGAATTCAAATTGCTCTAACTCATTCATTTCAATATCTTTTAAAAAAGCTTTTATACTTGATATTGTAGCTAACTCACCTTGTAAGCTTGAATTTGGTATATTTCTTGCAAGTAGGAGGGAATGATGAAAAAAACTTTAACAATAACGTTCATTACTCTGGTTACTGTGCTCTATGCACGGGAAATACCATCAAAAGATCTCAAAGTAACCGTGGGGAAAAATGTGCAATTTGGATCTGTTGAAGCGAAGATTGTACGTTTTGGCGGCTTTACAACACCGGAATGTAAACTTGCCGTTAGTACGGATGGTGCGTACTTCTTTTTCAAAAAAGTGAACAGTACCTGTAAAACGCTTACCAATTCCAAGGGTGTCAAAATTGTGTGTAATGCCAATAAGTCAGTATGTAAAACACGAAATGAACTGATCAATAGCATACAAAACAATAAATCCTCCCAGGCAGATCAAACAGACGATACACTTCCTTCATGGTGTAATGCTTCTCATTTAAACAGAACTGAACATACGATTTGTGCTAACGATGAGTTAGGGAAGTTAGATAAAAAACTTGCGAGTGTTTACGGTGCAGTAAAGGCAGACAGGAAAGACAAAAGTCAACGGGCGTGGCTTAAACAGCGCAACCGGTGTAAAAGTGATGTAACATGCATCAGGCAAGCCTATGAAAAGAGAATAGCGCAGTTAAATAGTCAAAAAGAAGATGACTGGTGGTCTATTTTTAAATTAAATAGAAAAACTATTGCAAAAAAATATCCAGAACTACCTTTAGGAACTATAAATAAAATGGCAAAATCTGACACATTAAAGGAATGTAAAGATTATGATGAGCGTTACAAAGTAAAACAATTAATTGAAACACAGCTTATGGTTGAACCATTAGAATTTGCTAAAAATAGATATGACGACTATAAAAGAAAAATGTCAAAAGACACGATGGATAAATTATATTTTTACGAAATGGTATTGGGATTGAAACTTTCTGGAGAAGAAATGGAGTTAATATCAAAATACAATCCAGGGGGACTTATGGATTCTATGTCATATTTAGATGACTGTGCATATAATAATGATTGCTACAGTATAGCTACGAACCTAATAATATTGCATCTACCTGAAAAGGTAAAAAAAATTTCAAAAGAAGAATTGAAGATAACTGATCAAATGATTATTAAATTTTTGAATAGAGGCTGTAATAATATACTCCAAAAGTATTCAGATTGTAGTAATTCCCAAAAAAATGGATGCTACGGTTATTCTTGTAATTTCTTATTAGCATCTATATATGGCGGTCAGCATAAGTTCTTTAAAGATTCAAAGAAGAATATTGATGAAGCCTTAAAAATTTCACAAAATATGTGTTATGATAAAAATAATGCGGAGAGCTGTGGTGTATTGGCAAGTATATTGATAGATAAAGGTACTAAGTATTATCAAAAAGCGAAACATGCTCTCCAAAAAGGATGTACATTAACTAATAATCGCAAAAAGGATAGTGGAAATATCTGTCTATGGTGTTGTGAAAACTATAAAGATTTAATTAATAAAGGGTGGTAATGTGTACTCCAGTCCCTTGCCTGCTCCCCTCTATCTCGGAGGGGGACATCTCTACTTCAACACAGTAGTCTCAAACTCCCAACTACACTCTTACTAACACCAAATCTTCCAGCTTGATCCCCAAAGTCAATTCCATACCATCCTTTTTTTTGAACATCACCGGAAGTTCAACAGACATATCAAACATTGAGGCACCCGAGGGGTACGACCAGCCTATAACATATGCCTCCTGCTCCTCGATGATATTTTTGTATTGCCTAGGTATCTTGCGTACCTTTACGGGATGATACCACAGCCCTGCTTCTTCGAGATCTTTTTGGGATTTGAAGGTATCAAAGAGGGCAATATAGGCTTGAATCGGGAGGGTGTAGCACCGGCTTTGAAGCGCTCTTTTTTGCTCACTTCTTAGATGCTTGAGTACAAAGGCGGCTTTCTCCTCTTCCTCCATCGTCAGTGTCTCTTCTACAGCATGGACTATCTCATCCTCTTCAGTCATGCATCGTGGCAGATGTTTTCGGACAAAACTCTCATCGAGTATGGCTTCCACATCGAGAAAATCGCTTTGGGCTTCTCCTTTTTTAAAGAGTGCCCAGCCTTTATCGCTCTTGACGAAAAAGTAGTCATCCTCATCATGCACTATTTTCAGGTATCGGGGCACGATAATGACCTCCCCCTGCTCATCTATCACCATATTTTTTCCCTCTTTGCTCACTACAGCATAGCCGAAATTAAAGGGAGCATAGTCATCGTATTGGGGAGCAATGACCTCTTTGCCCTGCTTGTCCGTATAGCCCCACAGTTTCGTCTTGGCATCCTGCACAGCATTGTAGTCGTAGCCTCTGGTAACAATAGTAGCATAGGGCTTGCTTGAGATGATCTCTTGCATTTCTTGATCGACATAGGCATAACGCAGCAACCCGTCAGCCTCTACGGTCAAAAAACGCTGCTTGTAATCCAGTGAGCCGCACAGGGCATTGTCGGCTATGGTTTTACCGGTATGTAACTGGACTATCTTGCAGAGGTAGTCCCGGTAGTTATCGCTCTGTGGCGGTGCTTCTCTTTGCACCTCTGCCAGATTCTCTTCCACATGGATGTAATAGTACTCACACGCCCAATGGCAAACCACATCGGGTTCGTCCAAAAACTTCTTGTGTCTGTCCCGAATGAGACCGTACTGCCCCTCATCGTCTATGACAGCTACAAAATCGCTGCTGATAAAGAGTGAAGAGAGGTCAAGCCTGCTCTGTTTTGGTACAAAGACTTTCGTGCCGTCAGTCAAGAGAAACTGTGCTTCATGGTAATGCTCAAAATACCATAACATCTGCCAAGCATCATACGCCAATATCTCCTCATCGCTTAAAGGTATAAGCCATGCCATTCTCTCTACCAACAGGTGTAAAAGCGTTTTATCATCAAGAATCTTTTCAAGCGTCATCTTTTCAATACTAACGATGTTTTGAGGTTTAAGCTCATGCGTATACCACTTTTTGGCATACCTCTGGCACAGTGTGGCTGCCCTTGCAGCCGCCTCTCCTTGGGAGAAACAGAGATAACCATACCATTCGTTCGTGCCGTCACTTGTTTTAAGAGTGTAGAAGGGCTGTATTTTCTCTATCTGTGCATTGTTGGCAAGTTGCTGTTTGCAGGCATTTTCGATCTCCTCCTGATTATAGCCGTGTTCATTATGTGCTGTTTGATAAATTCGGGAAAAAATGTTGTAGGTTTCAAAAAGGGGTTTTAGGTGCATTGGATTGACTCTCTTTATTCTATTTTTGCTAACACGACTATTTGACCAAACGCATAAAATAACCTATCGCATCTGCTGCACCATCTGGGAAATCGTTTGTGCGATGCCGTTGGCAAATCCGCTTGAACCGTTGACATTATATGACCAGCTTCCGTTGACACCACCGCAAATATTGGCAACCGCTATTGAACCGCTGTGGTAAATGTTTAAGTCAAAGCAGTTACTGCTGCTCATTTCAACCATCTCTCCTAATACAAAAACCCAAACAACCAAAGCGGTATCTTGTTGCCAAAGCCTATCTCTATATCATCTGCCGCCACATAAGAGTTCTCTACATCTTTTATCTGCTTGAAACTCTTATTTTTACCACCTAACTCTACAATATACTTGCTATCTACAACAAAATCACCTTTACTTGCCACCTCTATACTTTCCTCTCCCAACATAGACATAAAAAAGACTTCTCTAAGTGTACCCATCTCTATACTATTGCAGTATGCATGATGCAAGTTAGTATTGGCAAGGTAGAGTTTTTGCGGTTTCACAAAGATGCTGTCTCCTCTGCTTTTTGCCCGTATAAGACTCAGGATTTGCCCTCTGTGCAGATACTCCATGTATCGATAAAGTGTCTGATAATCTTTTATACCCATTTTTTCAGATAAAGCTTTGATATTTATCTTAAAAGGCGGGGATTCACACACCAAACGAACCAGCTTTTTTAAAGAGAGTATCTTCTCATACTCGATAGGAAAGATAGAGGGAATATCCACCTCTATCACCGTATGAACAGTCTGTTTCAAGCGAAGGGCATACCCCTTGGTATCTTCAAAATAGAAAGGATAATACCCAAAGCTCAAATACTCACGCCAAAAAGCAAAAGGCTTGATACTTTTTAGCAAACTTCGTGCTATCTCAGTATGGTTAGTAAAAATCTCCTCTTTACTAAAGCCAGGAAGAGTAATGCCCTCTTTTATCTCGATAAACTCACGAAAAGATAACCCTTTCATACTATACAGCATAACCCTTCTGCTCAAATCGCCTTTGGCATGGTCAAGTTGTAAGGCACAAGAACCGGAAAATATCACTTTAAGCGGCAACATATCGTAGATTTTTTTTAACTCTTTTTCAAAGTTTTTGTATTTATGTATCTCATCAATAATAAGCAGTTCCCCACCTTCTTTAGAAAAAGCATAAGCGACATCAAAGAGTGAGTCTATGTCTAAATCATCTGCTGAAAAGTAGAGTTTTTTCTCATACGAGAGTGGATTGTCTCGTAAGTGTTGCAGTAAAAAAGTAGTCTTCCCCACACCCCTGGCACCAACAATACCTATAAGCTTAACGGAAAAATCCACCTCTTTATGCAGATACCGTTTATACACGGTATCAAAAAGCATCAAGTAGTTCTCTTGGTACTCCCTAAGTGTCTCTATCGTATTCATATGCTACCTTTTTATGGTTATATCCATAAAAATTATATCATATTTTATGATTATATCCATAATTTTGTTAGAAGGAGAGTCCACCAACATACTACCTTACGGCACATACGCGATCGTTGGCAGTCCCATCCCCTCTTCATAGCCGCACATCAGGTTGGCCGCAGCGACTGCCTGTGAAGAGGCACCGCGCAGCAGGTTGTCTATGGCGGAGCTGACAAAGAGCGATCGGCCGTTGCTTGCTGCATAAATGTCGCAAAAGTGCGTCCCCGCAGTGCTTTTGATGTCCACAGGCTTCTCTCGAATGCGGATGAACGGGTCGTTGGCGTAGTGCTCCTTGAGGATCATCATCGGATCGACCTCAACCTTGAGCGTACCGTAGACCGAAACCAGTTCGCCGCGTGTGGCGGGAATGAGGTGCGGCACAAAGTTGACGTGCATCTTCATACCGTGGATTTTCTCTATCTTTTCGGCAATCTCCGGTGCGTGGCGGTGCTTGAGCGGATTGTAGGCAAAGATGTTGTCGTTGACTGTCACGAAATGAGTCGTCTCACTCAGCTTCTTGCCCGCACCGCTCACACCAGACTTGGCATCGACAAAGAGGGGCGAACCCTCTTCAAGGTAGGGGATGAAAGGCAGTATGCCAAGCAGCGTAGCAGTCGGGTAGCACCCGGGACCTGCGGCAAGGTCGGTGTTTTTCAGCTCCTCACGGTAGTACTCGATGAGGGCATAGACCGCATCATTAAGGTGCTCCTTGTCTTCATGCTCGCAGTAGTGCTCCTCGTAAGTCTCAAGCTCCAGACGGTAATCGGCAGAGAGGTCGACCACTTTGAGTCCATTTTCGATGAGCCCTTTGGCAAAGCCCATGGAGGCCTTGTGCGGCAGTGCAAGGAAAACAAGGTCGCAGGCGTTGACGACGCCGGCCACATCGGCTTTCTCCACAGGCAGTGTTATCACTTTTTCCAGCGACGGATGCAACGCTTCTATGGTCGTATCACCCTGTGTTGTTGCCAAATATGTCAGCTCGAACCCCGGATGTGCCACAAGTATCTTCACCAGTTCCAGTCCCGTATAGCCGCTGGCTCCTACAACCCCTACTTTTACCATTGTTTCCTCACTTTCTGTGGACAACCACAAAGGGTTTCCCTTACACACCCTAAAATTTTAATTGTTATTTGTTAATTGAGCTTGATCTCTTCATACAACACCTCTTCGATGTCGTACGCTTTCTTCCCGCTTGGCAGACTCAGCTCCACCTCATCGCCCTCTTCCTTGCCGATCAGCGCTCTGGCCATCGGCGACTGGAAAGAGATGAGCCCCTTTTCAGGCTGTGCTTCCATACTTCCGACAATAGTATACTTGAGCTCTTCACCACTCTCCTGGCAGGTCAGACAAACCGTTGATCCGAAACTGACACGCTCGTGTGCCAGCGTAGAGGGGTCGACCACCTGTGCACGGCCGATGATGTCAGTCAATTCGGAAATGCGCGCTTCCATCAGCCCCTGTCTTTCTTTGGCAGCATGGTACTCGGCATTCTCTTTGAGGTCACCCAGTTCTCTGGCTTCATCAATGACCTTTGCGATCTTGCCTCTTTCATTGGTTTTAAGGTTCTCAAGCTCTTCGGAAAGCTTGACATAGGTTTCACGCAGCATCGGCTCTTTTTGCACGATATATCCTTTATTCGAATTGGTTGGAGGTATTATAGCAAAAAGGTTATAATGCAAACCAACAAAGCAGCAAGGCAGGCATAGCAATGAAAAAGATACTTATCACCAACGACGACGGTTTCGAATCGGAGGGGCTCAAGGCGCTCATTGAAGCGATGCGCCCCCTTGGCGAAGTCTCCGTCGTCGCCCCAAGCAGCGAAAAGTCCGCCTGCGGCCACTCACTGACACTCACCCGTCCGCTCCACTTCATAGAGCTTGAACAAGGCTTCTACAAACTCGATGACGGTACGCCTTCAGACTGTGTCTTTCTGGCACTCAACAAACTCTTCAAAGAGCACAAACCCGACATTGTCATCTCAGGCATCAACATCGGCTCCAATATGGGTGAGGACATCACCTACTCCGGTACCGCCTCCGCAGCAATGGAAGCAGTCCTTCAGGGCATCCCCGGCATCGCTGTCTCGCAGGTATACGCTGAACACGGCAAAAGCATCGACGCGTTTGGCTACGCACTTGCGCAGGAGAGCATCGCCACGCTGGTAGAGAAGATCTTTGCCGGCAGCTTCCCCCTGCCCCCGCGCAAGTTCCTCAACGTCAACATCCCACCCATCCCCAAAGAGGCATGCAAAGGCTTCAAAGTCACCCGTGCGGGCAACCGCCTCTACGCCCACAACGCCGAAGTACACTACAACCCAAGAGGCAAGGAGTACTACTGGATAGGCCTGCCCGAACTTGGCTGGATGGACACCCCCGGCCACACCACCGACTTTGAAGCCGTCAACGACGGCTATGTCTCCATCACTCCCATTCAGCTCGATATGACGGCGCATGATGAGATAGCATCGCTGCAGGCGTGGATAGAAAAGGATTGATAAGGTAACGGTTTATCTGCTGCGAACAGTCACTGTGTTGCATAATCCTTGGCAGCATTGATGATGCTCAAAATAAGAATATCCTCTTCCACAACCGAATAGAAAATCAAATAGGCGCCAAATATCATCACACGACAATTTGCAGGAATACCTTTACTTTGACAACTAACCCCTAAAGCGGGGAAATCCAGAAGCAGTTCTATCTTCTCCTTTATCTCTTCAATGAAACTTACTGCTCTTGCCGGACTCTCCTTGGCAATGAACGCTAAAATTTCATCGAGATCATTCAGCGCTTCTTCTGAATATTTAAGCCTCATAGCGTTTTTTCAAACCTTCAAATATATCATCATGACTTTTCTCACTTATACCGGAGTCCATAGCTTTTTGTATCTTCCTGGTATATTGGCTCAGGTCATCAGGAATAGTGCTGTTGAGTATATGGATCTCCTCTATCATCTTTAAATGCTCATACTCTTCTGTAGAGATTACAACCGCCTCAAGCTTGTTGTTTTTAAGCACACCGATTTTGTCGACATTTTTTTCTTTTATCTGTGTCATAACCTGTCCAAACTTCTTTGCAAGTTCTGTCGCTGAAATGAGTTCATTCTTTTGATAGGCAACCATAATCATCCCTTTAATTTTATAGGCAATTATGTATACTATAGCATAAAAAGTTTACTATAATTAAATGAATTCCATCTTACGGCTAATAATCCAGTTCGGTAGACAGCAATAAGGAGAAAATATTTTAATATTTATATATTAGAGAGGCTTCTCTTCCCTTTAATCAACGACTTCTTGCCATACACTCTACTGCCCTAGATTTCCAATACTGTTTTTTGAATATCAGAAAATCACTTCCCCTATCCGTGATCTCTGAACCTTTTTTCACGTAACGGTGCAATACAACTGAGTGCTGATAATGTTCTGTTTGTGTCAACTCAACCAAGTCACCATTTTTTTGTTGCTTCAAATGATGCAAGTTAACTTTATATCCATCTTTCCCTATGGGTGCCAATCCTTTTTTCATCAAAGCAATATTCGATCTTGAACATTGAAAAATATCACGTTTAATTACACTTCTACCAAAAATAAAATTTTTTCTCGCATTATTAGAAGTCATTAGCTTCTTTTCAAGATTTGTAATTCTTCTTCTTTTACTGGTTGTTTTGAGTGCTTGCTTATAGACATCATCAAGGTTTTTATTTTGCTTGATCGCACTAATAAGCAATTTGTCACCATCTACCAGTTCATTGAACTTTCTCAGATATGCGACCTGCTTGGTTGTCGAAATTTTCGAGATCCCCATATACAATTGCATTCTTTGATATTTCCCTAATGAAGTAAACGCTTTCACCTCATAAGGATGTTCCAACAAATATTCTGAAAATTTGGCTTTTGACATACTATATACAATTTTAGATTCTAAATATACCTTTTCAAACAACTCCATTGTTGTAACAACAAAGCCATAGGAGATAGTATTGACAATTAGTGCCATTAAGATAATACGTTTTAAGATCGACATCACTCTTCCTCACCCTTTATTATTTTGATTTAAACATTTCGACGATGTTCTTTCTATACTCTTCATACTCCTTGTCTTCCACTTCTTCCAATGCCTCTTTGTACCACTTGGTTGCACTTTTGGAGTCATAAAGTTTTTTATATGCCAGAGCGATCCTTACCTTACACTCTGCCTCTACAGGGTTGATAGTTGTCGCTTCAAGTGCCTCAGCAAAGTACTCAATGGCCTTTTTGTAGTTTCCTTTTTTATATTCGATCAAACCAGCAAGATAATTTAGTTGAAAATTATCATCATCATAATTTTCTAAACCTAGTTTAACTGTTCGAAGTGCTCCCTTCAAATCATTATTGTCCAACAAAATATTAGCTTTCAACAAATATGGGTTAAGTGTGTACGGTTCGATTTGGATCGCACTGTCCAAATATCTAATAACTTGTCCAACACTTTCATCTTTTGAAAGACTAAGAAGTGCTTTCATGTATTCAATGAAGCTTGACATCTCATCATTAGCACGCTTTTCTGCTTCATTCACATACTTTTCTGCCAATGAAAACTGACCAAGGTCATATGCCAAGACAGCACCATTGATCGTATCATAATAGCTTTTGGAGGTATTAATGTTCCTAAGTGCATTTTCCATAAAGTTCACAAGATTTCGCCTATACACCTCTTTGTCAATATCACCATCCATCATTTTCTCTTGAAGTTCATGAATATTCTCCAAATCTTTTACAACCTTCTCGCTGCCATAATCCCATTTTGGTATAGGAATCTTAATTGTAGAAAAATTATGTGTACCATTCTTCGGTCCTACAGCAGATGCTACTTGATCAACCAAAACAGCCAAAGACAAGTCAGTTACAGTAGCAATCACTACGGCACCACCAGCCATACCAAGCCCTCCTGCAGCTAAAGCACCTCCTCCAAGTACCGCTAATCCAGCTGTCCATGTTGTGCCCATCGCACCACCCAAAAGACTTCCAATCCACGTTGCTCCAGGTACTGACGCTATTCCTCCTGTATATACTGTTGCTGCTGCCACGACAACACTTGCTGCAATGATACTTCCCCATTTAAACACGCCTGTTTTATAAAAAGGTACTGGATATACCATGTCAAAAGTCACAGGCTTGATTTTTTCTTTATGATCTATCCAACTACTTGGATTATACCATTCTGCTTTCAATGGTGTCGAAATATTTGTTGCCAAAAGAAATACAGAAATCATAGCAGATATTGTTGTTTTTTTCATACTTCTGCCTCCTTCTTAACAATAATATCATTATCTAAAATAAAAAAACATGGCATTTATAAAAAAACTTTTCTCAAAATATGCCAAATTCAAGTAACACATTTTTTTATTGCAAACTCCCTTTTGAGCCAAACACGGTAAGATAGCATAGAAAAAACAGAAAAAAGGAAACCGATGCGTTTTCAGCGTTGCAAGCTTCTCTTTGGAGAAGAAAATTTCGAAAAGCTCCAGAAAGCGAAAGTGCTCATCTTAGGGGTTGGGGGTGTGGGGTCGTATGTGCTCGACTGCCTTTACCGCTCAGGCGTAAAAGATATTACCATCCTTGATTTTGATATTTATGATGAAACCAACCAGAACCGTCAGATCGGTTCAGAAGCGGTTGGAGAAGTCAAGGTTGAACGGCTTGCGCAGCTCTACCCCGGCATCAAAACGATCCATCAGCGTATGGATGTGGCATGGGTACAGGCATTCGATTTTGATCCCTACGACATTGTCATCGATGCAGCCGATACGACCAAAGTGAAAATAGAAGTGGCGAAGAAGTGCTATAAGAAGCTGATAATGGCACTGGGGGCTGCGAAACGTTACGACACCAGTAAAATAGAGGTTGCTTCCATCTGGAAGACGCACGGGGATGCACTGGCACGCAAGATACGTAATGAATTGAAAAAGGCAAAGTTCGACCGAAACTTCACCGTTGTTTTCTCTTCAGAGCAGGCAAAGTGTGTCGAGAAAGGCTCCTGTGTTGCCGTCACCGGCGCGGTGGGGCTTACCGTCTGTTCCGAAACGATCAAGCGTATTCTTGAGAGCAAATAGCCCTACTTCAACCGGTTAGTCAGCTCCTGGTATTTCTGCTGTATCTGCAGGTTCTGGAACGGTACGATCTCGGGTACCTGGATTTTGCTCACTTCTGCGAACATCTGCTGACTTTCGGAAATAAGATCATACAGGTCGGCACTCAAAGAGACCGTTTCGTAAGTGTTTTTGGAGAGCATCAGGTTGGCTCTGGCAACTTTCTGCGCTTCAACCATCCTGTCGCGTGAGCGTACCAGGTCTTTGCGGTACTGCTGTGCTACTTTCAGTGTCAGTGCCTGCGCTTCGAGGTTGTGTGTATAGACTGCTGAACGTTTGGCGTCCTCTTCATTCGCTCTGAGGCGCTGCGTAAGTACCATCATATTCTTCGAATCATCAATGATCTTGTCGATCTTTGGCAGATAGACGTTGTTGACCTTGTCAATATACTTTTGCTGAATGTAGACCACCAGCTCAAGCAGTACCTGGTGCATGCCGTAATAGCGCTTGGCCTGCGTCAGCTCCTCTTTGCTCTCCTGCATCAGGTGCAGTATTTGCTGTGTAATGTACTTGAGCGTATCCATCATCAGGGAGATCTGGATAATATCATCACCATCCACCCGTGTCAACAGCACATCAAGCTGTGCATCACTCAGCTTTACACCGATGTCAGCAAAATTTTGCCGCAACTGTTTTTTAATGATGCGCATTTTGTTTTGCAGTATTTTGTTCTCTGCTTTGGCGTCTGCTATTTTCTTGTCATACTCCGACTTGGTCGTATAGAGTGTGCTGGATTCCGGCGCACCGATACGCTTCTCGCGGTAGCTGAGGATATCTTCATTGTTTTGGGCAATCTTGGCTTTAAGGTCGGCCATCTGCTCTTTGTAGGCCATCAGATCTCCGCCGACAAGCCCCTTGACAATCTGGTCAAAGAGCGCATTAAGATCTTCTCTGATATCTTCTTTGTCTTTGCCTATCCAGGCGGAGTCAGGAGCCTGTTTAAGCTCATCGATATAGATTGTTCCCTCTTTAAGTTGACCAACGACCCCATCCCAGGCATTGTTGAGGCGCTGCTTACGCATCTCTTCATGGTTGAGCGGTTTGCTTTGGAGTGTATCTTTATATATCTGAAGGGTTTTTTCCCGTGTTTCATCGTAGAGTGTACTGCCTTTTTTAAGCAATGTATCACTCCAGTCCGCATGCAATGTACAACCTAACATTAGCACCGTCAGAGACAGACGCTTCATACCACTCCTTTAGCGTTCAAGTTCTTAGAGGTATTATACATTAGAAAGTCAAACCGAAGTTAACCGGAGAATAGTGATAGAGGATGTGAGAAAGGCTGCCGGAGCAGCCTTGAGTATTATGCAGCTTTCTTTTTTAGGTGGCGGTTGCGCGCTGCCAGTACGGTCAGGATGAAGAGACCGGCAATGGCATAGTAGACCCACATCGGAATGGGCACAGGGTCACCCGCAGCATAGGAGTGCAGTCCTGAGAGGTAGTAGTTAACCCCAAAGTAGGTCATCAGTACTGTTGAATATGCCCAAACAGCCGCAACGTTGTAAATGAACGTGTCATTAAGCTTTGGAATAAAACGCATATGCAATACACCGGCATAGATCAGAATGGTCACTGCCGCCCAGGTCTCTTTAGGATCCCAGCCCCAGTAACGTCCCCAGCTCTCATTCGCCCAGACACCGCCGAGGAAGTTCCCGACTGTCAACAGCATCAGCCCGATGATGAGTCCCATTTCAGAAAGATTCGTCAGTTCTTTAATGGATCGGTCGATGTTAGGGTTACCCTCTTTGCCTCGCATAATAAAGAGAATAAGCACCAGCAGCGAGAGGATGGAACCAAGTCCAAGGAAACCGTCACCGGAGATGATGGTCGCCACGTGGATCATCAGCCAGTAGGATTTGAGTACCGGAACGAGGTTGGTGATCTCGGGGTTGATGAAGTTCATATGCGCTACCGCCATCGTAATACCCGCCAGCAGCGCCGTACCCGCCAGTGCGAACGGTGATTTCCGCGCCAGAATGATGCCTGCAAGCACGGTCGCAGCGGCAATGAAGACGATCGATTCATAGGCGTTCGACCATGGGGCATGCCCGGCAATGTACCAGCGGATACCCATACCGATAACATGCAGGGTAAAGCCAAAGATCAATACACCCCATGCAATACGCATGACCCACTTCATGGAGAAACTTGGTTTGAGAACATTGATAAAAGCGAAAATCAGCAGCGTGATACCAAGCAGCAGATAGAGCGGAACCAGTTTGCTGAAGAGTCCGAGTTTGTTGTACCATATTTCTACTTCAATGTGTTTGGCGCTTGGCATGACTGCTGCACCATACGTTTTTTGGTACTTTTTAATTGCATCGATCGCAAGGTCTGCTTTGTCCCACTCTCCTGTCTTGAGCGCATTGGCAACCAGTGCAAAATAGGCAGAGATGGTCATTTGAACCTCTTTTTTCTGCTTTTCAGGGAAGGTTTTCATGGCTTCCATGGGTGAAACCCACTTATTGTTTTTATCATTGGGAACAGGATAGATACGCAGCAGTGTTCCTTGATAGGTCATATAGGTAACATTGAGACGTTCATCGATCTTGAGAAGTTCCTTATCATACTGAGACTTTTCAAGAGGCTTTTTACGGCTTGCCTCTGTCACAGCATCAAAAAGTTTGTAGGCATTGGTTTTTTTGTCAAAAAAGTCGGTGAACTTCGCATACTTCGCATTTTCCGGCAAACCGAGATCGAGCGCAATCTTTTTATGACCGATCTTGATCATCGGTATATCCTGATAGAGATCAGGCTGCATCAGCATCCCAAGGAACATCTGGTCTGGTTCGACGCCGTAGAGAGAAGTATGCCCGGTAATTTTTGCGACCACATCATGCGCCACTGTATCCATAGGCTTCATACGCCCTTTGTTATCCTGTACTGCCAGCGTACCGAAATTGAGCGCATGCTTTGGATTGTAAGCTTTCATAGCCTTCAGTGTTTCCGGTGCGATTTGCGGCGTTGCTGCCTCAGAGTGCTGCGGTGCAAAAAAGAGGAAGGCAGCCAACAACGCAACCATGGTTCCTTCCTGGAGTTTTCGTGTCTTACGCAAAAGGGTCTGAAAACGCCCGTTTGGCAGGAAAAGACTCCATATCATACCAATGGCCAGCAAAATATACCCAAGATAAGTCGGCAGAGTACCGGGGTCATGGTTCACTGAGAGTACCGTACCCTTCTCATCCGGATCGTATGAGGACTGGAAGAAACGGTAGTTTCTATGGTCAAGAATGTGGTTCATGTAAATATGATACGGCATTGTCAGGTTCTCCTCCTTGTCGATAAGCACAACCCTGCTTGAGTAGGAAGCCGGCGTCATAGATCCCGGATAACGCTGCAACTCAAAGTCTTTCAGTTCAATGGCAAATGGAAGCTTGATAATCTTCGCACCGATGCGCATATCGATATCGACACCGTTAAGAGTGAAATGTTTAAGCGTACCGACCTGCCCTTTGTATGGTGTAAATACAACTTCTTTACTCTTGTCACCGACACTTACTTTCATTTTAATATACTCAGGTTTGCCTGACTTGGTTTTAAGCGAATGCGATACCGTTTTGAGCTTTGCTTTGGTATGGATGTCTTTGAGGACTACAGCGTTGCTTCCAAAACGGTAGAGTTTTCGGCGTGTCAGGTTATTCTCTCCGGGTGCAAGCTCACCCGGTGTACGGGTATTCATATCAAGTGTTTTGATGCTAAAAGGGAAATCAAGCTTCAGGTGTCCCGGTTCCCCGCTGATCTTGAATGTCGGTTTGTCTGTCGGTACATTGTCGACATTATAGGAAATGTAGAAAGGGCCGAAATCTTTAATGCTGCCGTCTTTGATGTAGTGAATCTGTCCGCGTCCGCCGGCAGAGACTTTCATCTCAAGCAGTGTTGTTCCGTTAGGGTCGGAAATAACTTCTTTGTCAGCGGTAGGCAGATACTTTTCAAGCTCTATTTTCACCTCTTTGGAACCTGCTTTCAGGCTCTCAGAGAGATGATTTTTAGTCATAGTGGAGAAGAAAAGCGGTTTTTCAAGCGATACGTTGCCGTCTTTGCTTTTTGCAAAAACTTCGAGCATTTTGACATCGGAGACCATGGTATTGGAGGTTTGCCCTTCACGGATATGCATGATCCCTTCATAGCCTACATACCGGGTCACAAGAGCCCCAAAGGCAATTAAAATAAAAGAAGCATGAAAAAGAAAGACAGGAAATTTTGTCTTGTATGTTTTGTACTTGATGATCTGATAGGTCAAAATGGCAATAAAGTAGGCAAGGAAGAACTCAAACCATTTTGCTTTGTAGATCAGTGCGCGCGCCGTCTGTGTACCGTAGTCATTTTCAATGAAAGTAGCAACGCCGATGCTTATTCCGAAGAGAAACATCATTGCAACAGCCATTTTCATCGATAGCAGTTTTTTTAACATCGTTATTTAGTCCTTTTATAGCCGCTACCGCAGCTGTGATAGGAGGCGATTATAACCGATGTACATTAATAAGCTGTTAACTTGGAAAAAAATTCTCCTAAAAGATTTACTGTTATTTTAATTCACCCCAGCTGTCACCGACACTGACCGAACAGACCAGCGGCACTCTGAGGTCATAAATGTGTTCCATCACATCGACAAAGCGTTTCGAAACCGCATCAACCTGCGCTTCTTTCACTTCGAAGATGAGTTCATCGTGGATCTGCAGCAGCATATCAGCATCTGTAAGCTCCTCTTTGATCATCGTATCGATCTGCAGCATCGAAAGCTTGATGAGATCGGCGGCACTCCCCTGAAAGACGGTGTTGACCGATTCACGCATAAAGGCGGCTTTCTGCATGCCGTTCGCATTCTCGTAGTCAAAAAAACGGCGTCTACCAAGCAGTGTTTCAACATAGCCGTCTATCTTCACCTGCTCCTGAATGCCCTCAAGATACTGCTTGACCGTAGGGAATGAGGCGAAGTAGTTGGTGATGATCTCCTTGGCTTCAGCCTGGGTAATACCAAGCTCATCAGAGAGCTTTTTGGGACCCATACCGTAGAGCAGACCAAAGTTGACCGATTTGGCAAAGTTACGTTTGGCTTTGGCTTCCGCTTCACCAAAAAGTCTGACTGCTGTTGCCATATGAATATCTACACCTTTTTGGAACGCTTCAAGCAGCGCAGCATCCTGCGAAAAGTGTGCCAGCAGGCGCAGCTCTATCTGAGAGTAGTCGATGCTGACCAGTTTGCATCCCTCTTTGGCAACGAATACCGAACGTACTTCACGTCCAAGCTCGGAACGCACAGGAATGTTCTGCAGGTTCGGATCTTTGGAGCTGAGCCGTCCAGTTGCTGTACCGGTCTGCAAAAAGGAGGTATGAATGCGGCTCTCCTCATCCTGCTTTGCCAGTTTCAACAGCGGAACTACATAAGTCGAGAGCATTTTCTGATGTTCACGGTAGGTAAGGATTTTTTTGATGATGGGGTGTTCATCTTTGAGCGACATCAGCACGGCTTCGTTGGTACTGTAGCCCGTCTTTGTCTTCTTGCCCCCTTTGAGCCCAAGCTGCTGAAAGAGTACGACACCAAGCTGCTGAGTAGAGCGGATGTTGAACTCTGTTCCCGCCAGTGCGTAAATCTCTTCGGTCAGTGATGCCAGCGTTTCACTCAGAGAGTGCTCCAGTTCCAAGAGCTTGTTCTGGTCCGCTTTGATACCAAGCTGCTCCATACGGATAAGGACGTTGATAAAGGGGTACTCCACCGTTTTGGCCTCTTTGAGCAGGTGTGACAGAGAGCCAAGCTCCATCTTCTTCTTGATCGCACCGTACAGAAGATAGGTCATCCAGGCATCTTCAGCGGCATAGAAGGTCGCCTCATCGATGCTCACTGCCGAGAAATCCTCTCCCTTCTTCACCATTTCTTTAAAAGGCTTCATGTCGTACTTGAAAAACTTCTTTGCCAGTACATCGAGCCCCACCTTGCTTCCCGGATCACTCAGCCATGCCATGATCATCGTATCGGCAAAAGGGATAACTTCGGCAAGTCCGTAACCGCTGTAGAGCATGCCAAGGTCAAACTTGAGGTTCTGCCCCACCACCCTGCACTGCATAATCTTCTTGATCGCCGCAATCGCATCCACTTCACTTACCTGTGTTTCAACGCCCAGATAACTGTGCCCCACCGGCACATAATACGCTTTTTCAGGTGTGAAACAGAAAGAGAAACCGACCATCTTCGCTGTGCGTGTGTCAAGCCCCGTCGTTTCGGTATCGAACGCGATCAAGGTATCTTTACTGACCTTTTCCAGTACGCTGTCGAGCTTTTCTTTCGTATCAAGTGTCACTGCTTCAAAAGTGAGTGAAGGTTTCTTGGGTACTTCAGCTGTTTCTGCTGTCACAGCATGACCACACTGCTCAGGAGGTGTTCCGCCTGCCTGCGCCTTTTTAATCGCCTGTTTCATCTCATATTTTTTAAACTCATCAATCAGACAGGCAAGATAATTCTTGTCTTCAAAAACAAACTGGCTCAAATCGAGCGTATCGAAGACATCATCACGCATCCGTACCAGTTCTCTGGAAAGGAAGGCACTTTCTTTGCCTTCAAGCAGCAGCTTCTGAATGCGCGGTGTTCCCGCTTTGTCAATATTGGCATAAATGTTTTCAAGCGTATGAAACTCATTGATGAGCTTTGCCGCACCTTTAACCCCAATGCCCTTGACGCCGGGAACATTGTCCGAGCTGTCACCTACAAGTGCCTGAAAGTCGACAAAGTCCTCCGGACGCACACCGAACTTCTCCACACACGCCTCTTCGTCTATCTCTCTGCGTTTGACCGAGTCATACATGACTACCTGTGAATCGTCGATGAGCTGGTAGAGGTCTTTGTCGTGTGAAACAATGCGTACCTTCATCTCCTGCTCTCTGGCAAAGCGTGTAACGGTCGTGATGATATCGTCGGCTTCAAAGCCCTCTTTGGAGAGGTTCGCAAACCCCATCTGCTCTATCCATTTGATGGCGACGGGGAGCTGTTTGGTCAACTCCTCCGGCGGGGAGGGACGGTTGGCTTTGTATTCGGGGTATATCTCGTTACGAAATGTCGGCCCTTTGCTGTCCAGTGCAAATACAAGATAGTCCGTGGCATGGTCACGTCTGAGTGAGTCAACAAGGTTGATAAACCCTGTCAGCAGGCCGGTGGGGAACCCCTCGGAGTTGCGCAGTGGCGGCAGGGCGAAATAGGCTCGGAAGAAGAAACCGAAGGTGTCGATAATAGTGATTGTTTTCAAGGCAGGCTCTTTGGATTTTTGTTGTATTCTATCCTATCTCGTGTTAGAGTTGCCCAAAAAAAGTACAGGGTGGTTCATACGTTTTACTCAATGTTAAGTACGAATGTACTATGATTAACATTAGTTAATTTTATGTATCAAGGGGAAAGCGATGGATCCAATAGAAGAGGTAGGAAGTAAAATAAATTACGGTACCCCTCTCAAAAAGAAGAAGAAAATAAAAAGCAGCAGACCGGCAGGCTATATGCAGCAGCCTGTCGATCTTCAAAAAACCCCGTTTCTCTTTTTCCCTCCCGGCAAAGAGATGCTTTTTATGGGGATTTATTTTGTTACCCTGCCCTACATTACCGGATTGCTATTTATCTTTTTCTACATCTCCGATGCCAATGCAAAAACCTTTGGGGACATCAGTGTTGATTCCAACTTTTTTCTTGTATGGGCATTGGGTTATGAGATTTTAGCAGCCGTTATTGTATTATGGATCATCAAAAACGCCATATCCTTCAGTGTCAAAAACCATCAGGCACAGACAACACGCCCAGGCCGTCGGCACAAAAAACGCCGCTACTGAGCCAACTCCTTGGCCAAATACTCACCGGTGTAGGAACCGGTCTCTTTATACTCTGAAGCCAACTTCTCCGGGCTTCCTTCCGCAATGATCTTTCCGCCTTTATTACCGCCTTCCGGTCCCATATCGACAATATAGTCCGCATTTTTGACCATATCGAGGTTGTGCTCGATCACGACAACCGAGTTGCCAAGATCAACGAGGTGGTGCAATACGCCCGTAAGCCTGTCCACATCAGCAAAGTGCAGTCCGGTTGTCGGCTCATCGAGGATGTAGAGCGTACGTCCGGTATCTTTTCTGCTGAGCTCCTTGCTCAGCTTGATACGCTGCGCCTCACCGCCCGAGAGTGTCGTGGCGTTCTGTCCCAGTGTGATGTAGTCAAGCCCGACATCTTTGAGTGTTTTAAGCTTCGCAGCAATGGAAGGAATGGCCTTGAAGAACGCCAATGCTTCCCCTACACTCATTGCAAGCACATCAGCGATCGACTTGCCTTTGTAAAGTACTTCGAGTGTCTGGGCATTGTAACGCGTACCATGACAGGTGTCACACTCCACCAGTACATCCGGCAGGAAGTGCATCTCGATCTTGATCTGCCCGTCTCCCTGACACTTCTCACAGCGTCCGCCTTTGACGTTAAATGAAAAACGTCCTACCTTGTAACCGCGCAGCTCTGCCTCTTTGGTCTGCGCGAAAAGCTTTCGTATCTCATCCATAATGCCGGTGTAGGTAGCAGGGTTGGAGCGTGGCGTACGGCCGATGGGGCTCTGGTCGAGGTAGATCACCTTATCAAGTTTATCCAGTCCGTTGATCTCCACGCCATCAACCTTATTAACCTTCTTGGCATGGTTAAGCAGTTCACGTGCCACAGGCAGGAGCGTCTGAAGGATCAGTGAACTCTTCCCGCTTCCACTGACTCCAGTGATGCAGACAAAGTTGTGCAACGGTATCCGCGCATCAAGATTTTCAATATTGTTCAGTGTGACATGCTTTATCTCTATCCATGCCTCCTGCTCCCTGTCGTGCGGATAACTGATCTGCTTTTTACCATTGAGGTACTGTGCAGTAAGCGTTTTTGCCTTGAGCAGTTTTTTCTGATCGCCGGCAAAGACCACTTCACCACCAAATGCACCTGCTCCGGGTCCAATGTCCACGATGTAGTCTGCGGCCATAATGGTCTCTTTGTCATGCTCCACGACAATGACAGAGTTGCCCTTTTCTTTGAGTGAATTGAGCGTACGGATCAGCTTCATCGTATCGCGCTCGTGCAGTCCGATGCTCGGCTCATCGAGCACGTACATCACTCCCGTAAGCCCCGAACCGATCTGCGAAGCGATACGGATACGCTGCGCCTCCCCGCCGGAGATGGTACGCGCGTCACGCCCGAGGGTGATGTAGCCCAGTCCCACATCGTAAAGAAAAAAGAGACGCTCTTTGATCTCCTTGAGGATCGATTCGGCGATCATCTTCTGCTGTTCAGTGAGGTGCGAGAAGTTGGCGTCGTCGGCAAAGTAGGCGTAACTCTCTTCAATGGGCATATCGATGATGTCAGCGATGTTGTGTCCCTCTATCTTGACAGCCAGTGAGCGTGGACGAAGGCGGTGCCCCTGACACTTGTCACACACCTTTTCAGTCATGTACTCGCTCATATCCTTTTCGTCTTTGAACATATCCTGCGCAAACTTGACGACACCGGGCCACTCACGCTTAAGTTTATGGCGCTTCCAGGTGAAGTCAACCGTGGAGCCGTTGCCATAGAGAATGGCTTTCTGCTCATGCGTCTCCAGCTCACCATAGGGTTTGTGAATATCGATGCCGTTCTGTTCACAGAAAGCGTTGAGAAACTTCGTGTAGTAGCTCTTGTTAAATCCGTACATGATCTTCACCGCACCCTTGTCGATGCTCAGATCGGGATCGATTACCTTTTTAAGGTCTATCGTGTAGCGGATCCCCAGTCCGTCACAGGCAGGGCATGCCCCTTTTGGCGAGTTGAAGGAGAAGCTGACCGGTTCAAGCGGCTCAAAACTGATCTTACAGTCAAAACAGGCAAGATGCTCGGAGTAGTGGTACTCCTTACGCTCCAGTCCAAGCTCCTCCCAGTTGAGCACCTCGATCTCCATTTCGCCGTAACTCTCCTTGAGCGCCTTTTCCACATCCTGCCCTATTCTGTCACGGCTATCTTCTTTGACAACCACACGGTCAATGACCACTTTGATACTGTGTTTTTTGGTCTTGGAGAGTTCTATCTCGTCATCGAGACGCACCATCACTCCGTCGATCATCGCACGCACATACCCCTTGTGGCGCAGTGATTCAAGCATATCGGCAAAAGTTCCCTTTTTCTCTTTAACCAACGGCGCCATAATGACAAGCTTGGCACCCTCTGGAAACTTTAACACCTCTTCAATAATATCAGCCGCACTCATCGATGAGATGGGCTTGCCGCACTGATGACAGTACTGTCTTCCCACACGTGCAAAAAGCAGACGCAGGTAGTCATAGATTTCGGTAATAGTCCCCACCGTCGAACGCGGGTTTTTGGAAGTGGTCTTCTGGTCGATGGCAATGGCAGGCGTAAGCCCCTCTATCTTGTCTACATCGGGCTTGCCCACACGTCCGAGAAACTGCCGCGCATAACTTGAAAGCGACTCTATATAGCGGCGCTGCCCCTCGGCATAGAGCGTAGAGAACGCCAGCGTCGACTTTCCAGAACCAGAAATACCGGTAATGACCACCAGCTCGTTCTTGGGTATCTCGATATCGATGCTTTTGAGGTTGTTCTCACGCGCGCCGAAAACCTGAATGGTATCTTTTTTCTGTTTCAATCGTCTTCCTGTATGGGATGTAAAAAATCAAGCAGTGATTATAGCATATTTTGAAAGTAAAATTGGAAACAAGACGTATCCAAAACCCCTTTTCATTGTGCTATAATAATCTTATCAATAGATTTCAGGAGAATCCCATGAATGCCAACAAACTCAATACAATGCTAAATGACCTTAATCAACTCAAAGATGAACTGACCCTCAAAGCCAACCTCGGTGTTGCCCAAGCACAGGATGAACTCAAGAAACTCGAACCCATATACGAAGAACTCAAGGCAAAGACCGAAAAGATCGCAGATGTCGCAGGGGATACAGCATCCGAGCTCAAGGCAGCTGCGGAACTTGGCATCGATGCAGAGTCAAGCGAAGATGTCGAAACGGCACTTGAACTTGCCGGCGAACAACTCAAGAATGCATATGAAAAAGTCAAGCATATACTCTCTTAATTTCTAACCTAAAAACTGAGAGGTAGAGGAAGATATTCAAAGCTATGGAGATGATTGTGCAGTAGCTTTTTCGGCTATTATGGGCTAATACGCTGGATCATCCTGCTGCTGAGCGACTATGAAACCAACACCACACAAGGAGGTACATATGCCAAGAACGACGATAAAACAGGAGCTTGAAGAGCTCAAAAAGGAACTTGAAGAGCTTAAAAAAGAGGAGGCCGAACGCAAGCGCAAAGAGGAAGAAGCCGAACGCAAAGCGCAGGAGGCGAAGGAGGCCGAAGCCAAAGAGGCTGAAGCGAAAGCAAAAGAGATCATGGAGAGCATCGAGTCTGGCAAGAGCGATGCCAAAGAGGTGCTCAACGAACTGCTAGAAACCCTCAAGAAAGACTACGACAACCTCTCGCCCACCTCGGCTATTGTCCTCTTCGCACTCGGTGCCGCTTTCGGCCACGCACTCTCATCGAAATAAAGGAGAAACCATGAGCCAGGACCTCAACACCAAACTCAAACTGCTCGTCAAGAGCGAAAAGGCACTGCTGGGACTGCAGATGCGTACCAAAAGCCGCCAAACGTTCTGGATAGCCCTTGCACTGCTGGCCGTGCTTGTCACGCTCATTCTGCTCAATGTGACTGTCTACCTCTATCTTGTGCAGACACGCACGCCTCTTGCCGCGGTGAGTATGCTTACGGGCATCAACCTTGCGGTCGCAGCACTCTTCTTCTTCATCTCCACCCGTCAGGAGAACCTCGCCGAAGCCAAAGCCATCGAGGAGATACGTGACTTTGCCTGGGAACAGGTCTCCACAGACATCGACGAGATGAAACAGGGCGTCGGTGACTTCAGGGAGAGTGTCGTCAAGGTCAAAAAGAGTGTCGACTCTCTTGCTTCGGGCACCGCCTTTGGACTCAACAAGGTCATGCCGGTCATCACGACACTCATAGAACTGAACAAGAAGCGATGAGTATGAAAAGCAGACTCTCTACCATAACGGCCATCGCGCTTCTAAGCCTGCCCCTTGTCGCTCAGGACCTTGCCCAGAAGAGTGAGAACAGGAGCGTATTCCGCATCGTACCCACCGTCTCATCCAACCCCACTGCAGGTACCGGTGCAGGTGTAACCGCGACGGCACTATACTATGTCGACGAGGACTCCTCTCCCTCACAGGCGATCGTCTCCGGCACCTACACCGACTCCAAAAGCTACAATATCGTAGCCATCAACAAAATGTTCTTCAAAAGTGACAAGTGGCAGTCGAACACCTTTGCCGCACACATCTACAACAACATGGCATACACCATCCCCAATGCGCTGATGCCTGTCCTGCCACCAATGACAGAAGAGGATAATGAGGTACGCTACAATGCCTCCATTTATACCGCGATGCAGCAGTTTCTCTACGAAGCGGTTCCAAACTTCTATGCAGGCGCACAGCTTTTCTACATCAGCCAGCAGTTCGATGCTCTCAACGATGCGGGAGAAAGTTTTCTGCAGACGCGTGGCATTGAAAACTCCACGCGCGGCGGCTACGGCATCTCCCTCATCTACGACACACGCAGTAAGAGCGAAAAGATCTATCCCAAAGATGCCGCCCTCATCAACGTCACGGCGAACCACTTTCCAAAAGCCTTCGGTTCCGAAGAGAGCTACTACAACCTGATGCTGAATGCCAGAGAGTACACTCCGGGCTTCAAACCAAACGATGTGGTCGCCATGCAGTTCTACGCCCAGTACTCAAGCCCAGACACCCCTGACGGTGCACTCGCCGCCCTTGGCGGACGCAACATTCTGCGCGGCTTTCCCATAGGGCTGCACAAGGCACGCAATATGCTGGCTGCGCAGGGAGAGTACCGCTACCGCATCGAAGGGACACGTTTTCGTGCCACCGCCTTTGCCGGCTACGCCCACTTAAGCGGCGGCTCTGCAGGCACTGAAACCGGCAGCCGCGACACCGACAACGGCAGCTACTACAGCGGTGGTGTCGGGGTACACTACATTCTGGCTCCAAAACAGCAGCTTGACTACCGTGTCAATGTCGCCTACACGAACGAAGGTGAGCTCTTCGTCTATGCGAGTTTGAACCAGGCGTTTTGATAAATTAAAAAAATTAAAAGTTTAGGGTTGAGGGTTGACGAGACTGCCGGAGGTTTGACCTGATAGCGACAAAGGTACACCCAACCCGCAGGGCGGCTCTGCCGTTTGCATCTGCCAGAGCTGTCAAGTCAAACCGATAACACTCTATTTGACCTCTTCAAGGTAAGGTGGCTGCCATTTGCCGTCGATCGCCACCTGTTTTGGGCCGTACATACGGATAACCAGGCTGATGACCCCTTTAGCGCTGCTTGGCAGCCAGTTTGACTCTTTCTCTTTACCCGGTGAGGTACTCTGGATATAGATATCTACCGATCCGTCGGCGTTGAACTTCAAATTGTCACGGTCGCCTATCGCGTAACGATTGATCGGGTTGTCAATAGGGAAACCGTCTTTATCATAAATCGTTACAGACCAGAAAGCATCCACTGGCGGCTCTTTGTCGAAGTGGATACGGTACTTTTTATCCCCTGTTGGAATTTTACCGTTCTTATCGGTCACGTTGAGTGGATAAAATGCCCAATAGTAAGGGTTCGCACCGAGTCCGTAGAATGCGGTCGTCGCTCTTTGAAGATAGTCGATACCGTAGACACCGACGCTTTTGGTGAGTATCTGCCATCCGTTGACAATGCTGCCGAGTCTCGAGGCATATTCACGCATCACGTCGTGACTTTTTGCAGTAGCTCTCTCGAGTGCTGATTTGACTTCGACAGGGAGTTTGTCGTAATCGAACCCTTCAGGTCTCAGACCGATACGTTTCATACGATCGAGTCTCACCTGGTCTGTTGCGTGCGGCGGATGCGTTTTCATAAGCTTCATCGCCATCGTGAAGAAAGTTTTGGCATCCATCTTCTCCACCTGTTTTACCGGAGGCGTGACATCATCCACACTTTTGTCCTTTTTGAAGACGGGTCTAAAAGGTTTTCCCGCTGCAAAATAGCTCAAAGGTGTAAGTTTGTAGCCGTCCTGGATCTTGTGGATATAGTCGTAATCTTTCGGGCCGTTAGTCTGTGTACGACCGATGATCCAGAACATCGGCGTCGTCGCATCGATACGCTCGACACCTTTGGGTAGCTTACCTTTCCACTCAGGCATACAGAGTGCGTAGTTCCCTGCTTTTGTACCGTTGGCATAGGTTCCTACCACAGCGAAAGTGTCGGTCCACATATCGTACATCGGCAGCATATAGAAGCGGTCTTTGACCTCCGGAACGCTCAGAATGACAGGCTCTTTGCTTACATCGACCCAAGCTAAGGAGTAAAGCGTGTCGAAGTTGGGGCGAACGACCTCCCTGAACTTGGCATTGGGAAAGGTTCGGATGTGCGTAAACTGCATCATCGGACCGCGATTGGGATTCTCTCCCAAAGGCATATTGGTCATCTGTTTGCGCGTCACCTCCATCAGTACCAGTGGATAGGTGTAGATATAGCTCTGCAGCGCAATGCGGTCAAGCTCCTCGTTTTTGGGTGTCGCTGCCGTAACAGCAGAGGTACCGACAAAAGCGGTAACAAGCGTTACGGCAATCAGTCGTGTCATTTTTTTCAATATCATTTTCATACTCCTTGTGTTGAAATGGGAAAGAGAAACTGTACCTGAATATGAAGCTACATCTCCATTCTTGTACAAACTGTTTTATTGTATCACAAAGGATGCGTGTGCAATATCGGAAAAACGCAAACTGGAGAAATTAGTGCCTGAGGGTCTCTACGGGAGATTCACCAAAGAGTTTCCTGTACTCCGAGGCGAAGTGTCCCAGATGGAAGAAGGCGTATTTGAGCGCGACATCGGAGACTTTCGTTGTCGTGGGATTTGCCGCTTTGAGCTCTTCGCGCACCTTGTGCAGGCGCAGCAGCTGCAGGTACATCTTCGGCGTCATGCCAAGGTTGTGCTTGAAGGTGTACTGCAGCGTACGCTGGCTGACACCCAGCTCCCTTGCAGTATCTGTCAGCTTCAAATCATAGTCGAGACTGCCGTGCAGCATCTCCCTTGCGCGCTTGAGGATGGCATTCTCCTTTCGCAGCGAAGCGTCATCTACGATGATGAAGGAGAAGAGTGCGTGGATGATCTGCGTCTCTATCTTGGCGTAATCGAGCGTATGCTTTTTGGTCGCCTCATACTCGACAAAATAGTGCAGCCAGCTCTGGATGAAACGAAGAAACGCCAACTCCTCTTTTGGGTTGAGCAGCAGCGTTTTACGCTTTGACGCATCACCAAACGGTACGCCGTAGTAGGCAAAAAAAGACTCCTGAAAAAACGCTTCGTCTATCGCAATGGTAAAGGTGGTATTGCGCTGGCTGATGACAAGATCCATCTCCTCATCGCGCGTCATCACAAGCAGTTCTCCCCGCTGAAGTCTGTGGTTACGGTAGTTTACCACCCCCTCGGTGCGGTTGTAGGTGATGACCACACTCTTTTTGGGACAGACCCCCTGTACGAGAAAGGGGGCATTGTAGCTTGTGGAACCAAACTGAATATGGGGTGTATGAAATCCTGCAATCTCGATCAGCAGTCGCTCATGCTTGGAAAGCGTCTTGATCTGCGCATCCCATCCGACCGAATAGGCGACGGCACGCTCACCGTCAAGTCTGGGTGACTTCACCACCAGTCCGGGGTGAAAGGTCGGCATATCCGGTGAAGAGAGGGACTGTTTCAAGTTAGGCATACACCCATTATAGCACAGGCATACTTTCTTAAAAGGTGCAAAAAGTTGCCTCTTTTTTCATCACACTATTTGCTGTAAAAGGTGATCTTCTTTACAAAGGCTTTCGCACCGCCCTGGGTACCCTGGGTGTTCATCTGAAACCCAAACGCCACTACTGGTGGTGTCTGGGTACCAAACTCCTGTCGAAACTTCTTGTCTATCTCAAATCGTGTCTTGACAAGCCCTTTTTGGTTGGAGACACAGTAGTAGCGGCCCGATTTTTTGTAGAGCCTACCAAGGTAGCGTTTGCCCACCTTCTCCTTCTCTCCGATGAACGGGCCGAAAAAATAGGGAGCAGACGGCGCGAACGGCACACCGCTTGAGAACTTCTGTGTGCCAAGGGCGATAATGGCACCCAGCGCCAGACGGTTCTTGCCCTGCTCCCAATTCGCACCCTTTGGAAACCTCTCGACACCCCACTCGATGACCACGGAGCCGACATTGTGCAGCGGCTGCTTGAGTCGCAGCCCCCACAGTCCCGCCAGCTGTTTGTGTGTGGACATCTCCACCCCTTTGGCGGTGATAGTGGGGTTGAGTTTTTTGGAGTCAAGCAGGAACTCGTACCCCTTGGGTGTAAGTATCGAAACGGCGTTGCCTTTTGGCTGCTTTGTAAAATCAATACTGTAGAGTACCTTGCCTCCGGCAAATACGGCCGCCGTCATAAGCAGAACTCCCCATACGGTTTTCTTCATCATACATCCTTTTTCGTTTTCATACTGTCATAGTATAGCCAAAGTTGCGTTCCAAGCTTTTTAGACTATAATATCCCATTCAGACAAAAAGGGTGCTCGATGCAAAGAGAGATTGGTGTACTGAAAACAACACTGTTCACGCTTGCAGCGGCACTCCTTGCTGGCTGCGCTCCTGCCCCCCATCCACAACAGACCAAAGCCTGCGACCTGCCTGCCATACAAAAGCCAAAACAGCCGCTCAGACACTACCTGCAGAAGACGGACAGACCCCTTACGGCAGGCAAATCGGCATTCTATCCCCTGCCGTTGCCAAAAGATGCGCTGGCCACCCGCCTCTTTCTGATAGACCACGCGACAGAGAACCTCGATGTACAGTACTATATCTACGAAACCGACACAATAGGCCACCTCATTGCCTACCACCTCTATATGGCGGCAGAGCGCGGTGTCAAGGTGCGTATACTGCTCGATGACATCTCGACAACAGGCAAGGACAAGGCGATCGCCACGCTGGCGCAGCACCCCAACATCGAACTCAAACTTTTCAACCCCAACCGTCTGCGAAAAAGCTTTCGCAACCTCGCTCTGCTGCTCGATGTCAACCGCCTTGGCAAGAGGATGCACAATAAGGCACTCATCGCCGACCACATTGCAGCCATCATCGGTGGACGCAATATCGGCGATGTCTACTATGCAAGCAGTGAAGAGACCCTCTTTCTTGACTATGATGTCATCACCATCGGCCGACTCGTTCCCCAGCTTGAAAAGGCCTTCTCTCTCTACTGGAACTCTGAAGTCTCCGTCGATGCGGGCGAAGTCATCGATATCAATGACAAAAACAGCCCCGTCAGGGCTTCATGCATCCTTGAAAACAGCATCGAACGCTTCAAGCACAGTATTATCGGCCATGAGGTATATCATAACTCCATTCTGAAAAAACTGCAACAGGGCAGTTTGACCTTTACCGTAGCCAAACGAACCGACCTCTTCTACGACCACCCGCAAAAGGTACTTACAGACGAAAACAACAACACCTACCACATCTCCACACAGGTGGATGAAGCACTTAAAAAGGTTGAAAGGGAGCTCATTATCATCTCTCCCTACTTTATCCCCAGTGATAAGATACTTGCACGATTTAAACACCTTAGGCAAAAGGGTGTAGATATCACCGTCATTACCAATTCACTGGCTTCCACCGATGTATTCCCGGTCTACGGCGGCTATGTCGATTCCATCAAACCGCTGGTGGCGATGGGCGTACACCTTTACGAACTTAAACCATCCGTACTCAAACGTTTGAAAAAGCAAAAGGGACTCGACCACGTTCCTGCCCTTTCACTGCACACCAAATTGATCTTTGCAGACGACAGCCGCATGGTCATCGGCTCGGCAAACATCGACCCGCGCTCTGAGAAACTCAATACCGAACTGGTCGTATTCGTAAGCTGTAAAAAACTGGCAAAAGAGGAAAAAGCATTGGTAAAGCAGGTCTTAAAACAGGAGAACTTCTACAAGCTCTCCTACGGTTTGTATCCCAAAAGTGTTTATAACGACACAGCGTTCTATGGCCCTATTTGGAAGACCAAGGAGAAGGGCAAAACAAAAATATACTACGGCCCGCCCCACTCAGGCTTTTGGAAACGTATCGGTGCTGATCTGATACGCCTTCTGCCGGTAAAGGGATATTTATAATAAAGATGAAATATATCACCCCGCAAAAAACATCTTCTTCACCAGTATCACCAGTGAAATGAGATAGAGCAGCATCAAAGCTGCTTTGTGATGTCTGTCGTGTACATGGTCTTTAAGCCAGATACCTAAGAATACACCTACTAAAGAGGCCACCGCGACGATGAGCCCGTCGGCAAAGTCGATGGTGCCTATCATCAGGCGGCTGATGAGACCGGCGATGGAAGAGAAAACCACAAAAAAGAGCCCTGCACTGATGGCCTTTTTAAGCGGATAGTGCAACAGTCCTACCAACAAGGGGGTCAGAATAATTGAACCGCCGATTCCCAGGGTGATAGAGAAAATACCGATAATCAGACCAATGGCAAACAACACCCCTTTATTGAGTGTTTTGGTCTGAGAATCATCTGTATGGTTTTTTGAAAAGAAGAGGCGAAAGAGTGCAAAGATAAGAATGCCGAAAAAGAGAAACTGCAGTACCGTATCGGAAACATAATGCGTCACATAACCGCCAAGATATCCACCGGCAAATCCGCCGATACCGACGAAGATCCCCTCACCAATGATGAGCGAACCTTTTTTCCAGTTGAGGTAGGAGCCGAATACAGATGAAAATACCATCTGTACAATGGAAATACCGATAGCATCTTTGATGCCAAAACCGATTGCAAGCAGGATAGGTACCAGTATCATCCCGCCGCCGATACCGAAAAAGCCTGACATGGCACCGATAAAAGTACCGACAAGTGCAAGTTCTATAAACATAGCCTACCTCTTCTTAGTGTGAGGCAATTATAGCACAACAGGCAGGTACATAAACTGTGAAAGGAAAATAATGGTCAGAACGAATGCAAAGGGAAGCTGGTGCCCTTTGAATACCAGGGGCTGGATCTTGAAATATACCTGCAGTCCGCCACGCAGCCCAAGCCAGATACCAAGGAAGGCTTTGAGCCCAAGCAGCATCTGAAACCAGGTCAGGCCGTTTGGCCCGATTGGTCCATAGACTTGCGTAATAAGATAGAGTCCGGTTCCTACAGCTACCAATAGACTTGGCGGTACTACTTTGCGCACATACTTCATGAATGACTCACGAATTTTCTGATGTTCCTCTTCAGAGAAAGAAAACTTGATCTTGCTTAGGAAGAGATTGTCGGTAATGAGAAAACCGCCGTAAATGAAAGCAGCGAACAGGTGGATCGTTTTAATCAGTACAAAGGTCATGGTACATCCTCTTTTTGGATGGGATTATAGTCTTTTCAAGCCTATAAACGCTTGAGCTTTGTCAAGCTTCGTGCCTGAATTTTTGTGAAAAGAATGCCTCGATCACTTCACGTATCTCAGAAGGTTCCTCCATACGGTTAATCGTATCCCTGAATGCTGAAGCCCCTTGAAAACCCGCTTTGGAGTAGGCATGCAGGTTTTTGCGGAACATAATGGCACCGTAACGGTCGTAGTAACGTACCATCTGATCAAAATGCTCAAGTACAACCTCTTTGATCAACGCTGAACTGGGTTCTTCCATACCCTCTTTGATCTGAGCAAAGATCCAGGGTGCCTTGACTGCAGCCCGTCCTATCATAATGCCGTCTGCTCCGGTATGCTCCAGCACCCATTTTGCCTTTTGGGGAGAATCGATATCCCCGTTGGCGATGACAGGAATAGAGACAGCTGCTTTGATCTCTGCAATTGCATCGTAGTCAACCGCAGCTTTATAGCGTCCTGCCCTTGTCCGTCCGTGCACGGCAATGTAGTCCGCCCCGCTTGCTTCGGCAATGCGGGCAATCTCGACATGGTTCTTTTCATTGAAGCCCAAACGCATTTTTACGGAGGTGTAAGGTTTGTTGGAGTGCTTTTTGATCGTTTCTATCACCCGTCCCATCTGTGGCAGATCTGTCAGTAGCGAAGAGCCCTGAAGGTTGTTGACCACTTTGGGTGCCGGACAGCCGCAGTTGAGGTCAATGGCACTGACTCCCTCTTTTTCATTGATCACTTCAACCGCCTTTTGGATCACACCAAGGTCTGAGCCTGCGATCTGAACGGCATACGGGTCTTCACTCGGCGCCTTTTCAAGCATACGGTACGTCTTCTTGCTGTTATGGATGAGGGCGTTAGAGCTGATCATCTCCGAAACAGTCAGATCGACACCGAATTTTTTGACAACAGATCGGAAAGGAAGGTCGGTATAGCCCGCAAGCGGGGCTAACGCGTAGAGTGGTTGCGAAAAGTCAAGTTTTGCCATAGAGCCTAAGCGTTTTTACAGATCGATTCTGCATCGATCAGCTCTTCAAGTTTAAAACGCTTGTCCTGTTTTTTAAGCTCGAAAAGTGCACGGAATTTTACAAACTCACTCTCTTCATGCTCATCGAAATACGCTTCGATCTGATCGAGAAGTTCATATTCAAAAAGGAGGTAAAGGTACGCATTTTGCGCTTTAGGGTTCTCTTTCTGATATTTCTTGAAAAGTGCCAGATTCTGTTCCGGAGAGAAGATTTTTTTCGTAATACGTGCAATACGTACAAAGTCGGCACACTTGAGCTTGAGCGCTTCAATGAAATCTTGAAGAATTTCAGGTGTGATACCCACTTCTTCATCTTCGGCAGCACGTTCAAGCATGACCATAAAGTTCTCTACATCAAAGACTTTTGCATATTTACGTGCTTTGAAGAATGTCTCTCTGCTGGCAAAAATACGTAGCGCTTCCTTGCGTACCAGTTCAGAGAACTTGTCCGAAGATTTCATCACCTCTTCGACAAAGTCAGGGTCACTCTCCAGCCGGTTCAGACGGTTTTGAATGAGATGAGGATTGCCCTCACTGAAAACTTTGGAGAGCCTGTTCTCTTTAAGGTCGACATATTCACCGTTTTTGATCTTGTTGAGAATATTGACGATTTTGCTGAGTCTGTCACTGAGCCCTTCTACACCGTCTATAAGTGTCAGGTTGGACTTGCCAAGCAAAACTGCGGAGCGTTTAATATTGTCCACCATATACTTCTGCTCTTTTGGCTCATTGAGCAGTGACCAGTAGAGTGCATCTTCCAGTGTTTCCGCATCACTCTCCCACTTTTTGGTCTTAAAGTAACTCTTGACACCATAGTAGAGCATATGAAAGATCGTAAAGATCAACAGCAGCAGCATTGGCAATATGACCCATACCGCTACCGGAAAATTTAAATTGACCCCCATTACTTCGATCATGAAGTTATTGGGATTGACCACATGTACCAGTGCCCCCACGATACCTGTCAGCGTCAGTGCCGCAAAAATATACAGACCAAGTCTCATACTGCTCCCCTTTTTGCAGCAGTCTTCTTTTTACTGCTGCTCTTTTTCGTTGATTTCCCTACAGGTGATACAGAAACGTGCAAAATTCTTTACCTCAAGGCGTGCTTTTCCAATAGGCTCTTCACACATTTCACAGATCCCGTAGGTTCCGTTTTTTATTTTATCCAAAGCGAGGTCAATTTCTGCTAATTCTTTGCGCTGTTGCTCCAAAATTGCACTGTCTACAACCGATTCGGCAGAGGCAGAGGCATAATCTCCCTCATCTTTGAGTTCAAGTGAGCGCATTTCATTCAGTTCCAGTGTCGTACCTGTCAAGTTCTTCTCGATCTGTACCCGTCTGTCAAGCAGTTTATTTCTGAACATTTCAATCTCTTCTGGTGTCAGCATATGTTTTTCTTCCTATTTGTGATATGGGTGATTGTTGTTGATGGTCAGACCGCGGAAGATCTGTTCGAGCACAACAACTTTCACCAGCTTATGTGAAAGCGTAATTTTACCAAATGATACTGCTTTATTACATTTGCTTAGAAAATCCCTCTCAAGCCCGTAGGCACCGCCAATGTAGAAGTTTACCGTTGTGCTATCCTTAAGCAGATTTGCAAATTGGTGACTGTCAACCTCTTTGGAAGCAGGGTCAAGTGCAACATTAAATCCTGTTGCAAGATACTTTTCGAACACTTTGCTGTATGCTTTTTGTGCTGCAGCAGGTGAAATATCATGTGCTTTGGCTACCTCTTTATCAAACAGTTCGATCACTTCCACTTTCGCAAAGGGCTTGGCGATTTTTTTGTAGTGCTCCACCAACGGAGCGTAGAGCTGATCTTTCCCTTTTTTGTCTATGATGATAACGTTGATTTTCATGAGCGGCTCCAAAAATTTCGTTATTGTACCGCTTTTTGCTACAATTTGCACCATAAAAGGGACTTCTACAAAGGATCTACCGTGAGTGACATTCAGCTTGGCATTTACCCGCTGCACTACGAGCAGGTGACCGACCCCGCATTCCTTTGGCAGCACATCTATCCCAACATGCTGCGGAACTACTACTGGAGTGACGATTTCAGCCCGGAGTATTACATTGCCCAGGCACAGGCCGGCTTCATTGCCGTTACCGACATCTATCAGGGTATGGAACTGCTGCTTCCCGAGATCCAGTTCTCTTACGCCCTGCTGCACTACAAGCATCTCCATACAAGAAAAAAGGTCGGCAAACTGCTTGACCGCGGTTTGGGACTGACCGTTACATCAGAAATCGATGCCGTCTGCGACAAGATACGCAGCTACCATAAAAACTGCTGGCTTACCCCTGCTTATCAGGCGACACTCAATACAACAAAAAATATTGATGCGGACTTCCAGATACTGTCTGCCTATATTGAAGAAGAAGGAGAGATGATTGCCGGTGAGGTCGGCTACATTATCGGTGAAAGCTACACAAGTCTCAGCGGTTTTTCAAATCGCCAAAAACGTTTTCGAAACTACGGTACCGCACAACTGGTACTGCTGGCGCACTTCCTGCATGAACAGGGCATAGACTTCTGGAACCTTGGCCAAAGCTATATGCCATACAAATTCGCACTCGGTGCTGTGCAGTATGAACGTGAAGCCTTTTTAAAAGAGTGGTTCAAACATACGCGTTGAGGCACAGCGTCACACCATCGGTACTGACCACTTCCGGTAGTAAGCAACCATCCGAAGCGTTACACCGAAGAAAAAAAGCAGTGAAAGAGTCAGAAAGCTGACGGCATCGGTACGATGCAGCACAAAGACACCCACTCCTATCAGCAGCGATACTGTACCGTAAAAACCGGTTTTGAAGACAAAAGGCACTTCGTTGATGATGACATCACGCGTAATGCCTCCGCCTACAGCCGTAATAAATGCCAGTGCCAATACACCGGTGAGGTTGAGTCCCTCCTCCAGTGCGATCATCGCTCCGGTAATGCTGAAGGAGATGAGCCCGATGGAGTCACTGAGGATGAAAAAAGGACGGTTCTCTATGGAGTCACGCTTGTGAAAACGGAAGAGAATCAGCAGTGTCATCACCCCCAGTATCATCACAGCAGGTACGTTACTGCTGAAAGCGTACGGGGTACGGTCGGCAATGACATCACGGATTATCCCGCCGCCAAAAGCGGTAAGAAAAACAGAAATGAATACACCGAGAAAATCAAGCCTGCTGCGCACTCCGACAAAAAATCCGGAGATGGCAAACGCAACAATACCGATATATTCAGCTACTTCGAACATCCGTTCTCCTTTTTAGGATAAATTATACTAAAATACGCTTCATGAAATCGCAAGCCAACCCCAAAAAGATCCTCTTTGTCTGTCTTGGAAACATCTGCCGCAGTCCCCTTGCAGAAGGCATTGCCCAAACATACCTTGAAAAAAAAGGTATTGCCTGGGAAGCTGATTCCGCCGGTACAAGCGGATGGCATGAAGGAGAACCGCCCTGTGAGAACGCCATCAAGATTGCAAAAATGCACGGGATAGAGATTGCCCATCAGCATTCACGTCCGGTCAATGAAGCTGATAAAGATATCCGTACACGTATTGTCGCACTTGACAGGAAAAATCTTGCCGATCTCAAGGCACAGGGTTTTTCCAATGTTCATCTGCTTGGAGATTTCGGCGGCTTTGGGGGAGAGGATGTGCCCGACCCCTACTACTTCCCCGGCTTCGAGGGATTTGAAAAGGTATACAGCATGATCGAAACCTGCGTTCATGACTTCATTGAAAAGGTAGAAAATGGAAGCCTCTGACTACTGCACCATAACAACCACAACCGACAATGACGAAAATGTCGAACTGATCACCCAGACACTGCTGCAGGAGGAACTTGCCGCCTGCATACAGAAAAGCCCCATCGAGAGCTCCTACCGCTGGAAAGGAAAGATCATCACCTCCCGCGAAATCCGGCTGGACATCAAGACCAAAGTCTCACTCTACCTGCAGGTCAAGGAAACCATCGAACGTCTGCATACTTACGAAGTACCCGAAATCATGATGAAACGCTTCGATGATGCCAAATTCGACTATCTGCACTGGATAGATGATGTGACCAAAAAAGACCCTGTCATCGAGTGTGCCAGCGAAGAGGTATGGCAGTAGCGCTCACTCTGCCAATATGTCAAGCAGGTCGTAGAACTCCTCCGGTGACACATACCCGTAAACCGTTTCATCTTTCAAAAGCTCGCCATGACTGCCAAAAAAGAGCATAGTCGGTGTTCCAAAGACTTTGAAACGGCGTTTGATTGCCATACTCTTCTCATCGGAGTGGTTGGTAATGTTCACACGCACCGCAACGAACTTCTCATTCAAAATCTTTCTGACACGCCGATCTTTCAGTGTCGTCGCTTTCATCTTTTTGCACACACTGCATGTATCGCTGTAGAAGTAGACCACAAGCGCTTTGCCCGCTTTCTGTGCTTTTTGCTGTGCTGCCTCAAAGGCGTTCATGTCAGAGACGAGTTCAAACGGAAGGGTTTGGGACACACGGCTTCCGCCTGCGACCACGACAGGCTCACTTTTCAACGGCTGCCACATATCTTCTGAGCCCTTTGCCGCTCCTACAAGCAAAATAACACCCCATACCAGCAGCACGACCCCCAGCGCCTTGCGCAGGTAGGCAATACCGCCTGCAGGCTGCGGCAGCGGTTCAAGGGCATCAAGGTAGATTCCCAGTACCAGTGCGAAGAGTCCCCAGGTGATCAGTTCTGAAAAGAGGTTGAGTTCATTGAAAAGATAGATTGCTACGGCCAATAACAAAACGCCAAAGAAGTATTTGACACTGTTCGTCCAGCCACCTGCTTTGGGAATGAAACTGCCTGCACCCACCCCTACGACAATAAGCGGCACCCCCATTCCAAGTGCCAGAGAAAACATCGTCGTCGCGCCAAGACCAGCATCCTGCGTGGCGATGGCAACACTCAAAAACGAAATGAGGACCGGTGAGACACACGCCCCAAGAATAAGCGCAGAGACCGCCCCCAGGGCAAAGACCATCACGAACGAACCTCCCTTGAGTTTTCTGGACTCCACGTCAAGTCTGGACTGTAAAAATGCGGGCAGCTGAATGGTGTAGACACCAAACATTGCCAATGCCATCAGGACAAAGACCAGACTCATCGCCCCTATAGCCCAGACATTCTGAAAGTACGACTGCAGCTGTTCCCCTGTCGCCCCCGCAAGTGCACCCATTACGGTGTAGGTTGCCGCTGTACCAAGCACATAGGCAAGCGAGAGCCAGAAAGCCCTGAGTTTTGTCAGGTTTTCCCCCTGCCCTGCTATGATGCTTGAGACAATCGGTACCATCGGCAGCACACAGGGCGTAAAGGTCAATAGCAGCCCCGCACCGAACGCACCAGCCATCACCCCGAAGGTACTTTGTACAATGGGAGTTGATTCCGCCCCAAAGAGCGCTGCAGTAAAAAATATTGTCCATAACACTATTACAAACTGTTGCATAGAGAACCTCTCTTTTTTTGAGAGTCTATACAAAAAGTGTGCATTCAGTGTGCAACCTTCTATAAAAGCCCTTTGAGTACTTCAATGTAAGTCTGAATATACTTCTCCTTCTCTTTGCGCCTGTATTGCATGACCCAACGCGGATGGGGCAGCACCTCTATGGTATCAAAGAAATCATAGCGTGCATTGAGTGTTTTCAGGTAGGCAAGGTTCTTGCCCTGCCCCACTGTAGCAATGCTGCGGCTGACATTGGGGTACGCCATCTGCTTTTTGATGCTTTCGACAATCAGCGGTTCAAAATAGGCAAGCGTCTCTTTGTCATCGTAATAGTTGTAGTTTTTGCCGTTGCGCAGCAGCCCGAAGGGCAGCACCGTCGTAAAGAGAAAATCGCAGTAAAAGGCTTCGGGGTCGCCATAGGCATCGACCACTTCACAGATGAAGTTGGCACTGAGTTCACTGCGTTTTTCAAGTGTGTTTGCGATGCCGCACTTCTCCTCCATCAGAATCGGGTCGGTAAACCCCACACCTGTAAGCCCCGCACCGTATCTGCCGGGGTTAATACCAAAGAGCAGCCTGCGCGCTCTGGTATCATCATAGTATTTACGGTAAAAAGCATCCATCACCCTGCGGGTTTCGGGAGTGTCGTAGGGGTAGATAACCTCCACGCCGTTTGGCGGAGAGAAGGTTTTCGGAAGAGAGAAGTAAAAGTCTAAAATATGTTCACTCAGTTTCATTGGAACATTGTAACACAGAGTATTAAAAGTCAGTAGACTTCACTGCCTACACCTCCTCCATCTTGTTCTTCCAGTAGTTGATCCATGTCTTTCTCAGATCGTTTGGATCAACATTACGGTACTGCGGGGGAAGATTTCGTCGAAGCTTGATGTGAAACTTCTTTGTCAGATTTTCGTTTTTCATGATACAGACAAACCCGTTGGCACCCTGCTGATGACAGCCGTAGACAGTAAAAGCATCTACATCGAGCCCCTGCTTTTTAAGCTGCTCGATGTTGTCCTGAAGCAGCGCTTCGAAGATACGCTCCTGGTTTTCGGGCGTGCGCCACTGTGAAACGGGAATGTTGAGTTTTTTAGCGTAGAACTTGCCGGTCGATGGGAGTATCTGGTACTTGCCATACGCACCCGTTTTTTTATTCACTGCCGTGTAACTGGCATTACGTGTCTCTACCTTTACAATCTTCTCTTTAATCTCGTCAAGTGAAGGATCGCCACAACCACTTAACCCCATCATTAAAAGTGCTCCACTACACATCATAAAATACTTTTTCATTTGATGTATGTTTTCCTCTCTTCCCAGTTACTCATACTATAACACCGCTCTGTTGAAGTATACCACGTTATTACATGATTGTTTAAAAATATTTGACAAAATTTTATATCCATTCAATGTACTCTTAATAAAGTAAAGGTATAAGCTTCGCCACCTGCTTTTTGTAATCGCGGTACGCATCCCCAAAGTGGCGTTCAAGATCACGCTCTTCGTAGTAGAGCCCTATGAGAATGTAAATACTTAACCCCGCACTCAAAAGCAGATGCCCGTACCCCATCGCCGGTGTCGCCCAGAGTCCTGCCAGTACGCCCAGCTGAATGGGGTGACGTACCACCCTGTAGAAGAGTTTCACTTCAAATGGAATCTCTTTAGGCGATACCCCGCGCAGGTAGTGCCACCCCTGCTGCAGCCCGAAGAGTTCGAAGTGGTTGATGACGAAGGTCGCCACAGTCGAGAAGAGCCAGGCGGCAACAAAAAGCGCACTCAGCAGACTGCCCCATATCGAACTTCTCAAATCCCACAGATACCCCTCGAAGGGCTGGAAGAAGAGGATGATGAGCCAGAGCAGCGCACCGGAAAGCCAGACATAGGTTGAACGCTCGATACTCTCAGGCAGTGTGCCAAAGAGTTTGCGTTTGATACTTTTGCGCGCCATCAGCGTATGCTGCAGACCAAAGAGAGCGATGAGCAGAAGATCGAGTGCAACCGCACCAAAGCTTATATCAGCCGTACCCCTGTCGATATGCCACGGCATCAGATCCCAGGGTGAGATGTAGAGAATGAACGCTATCTGCCCCGACATCGCAAAGAGGTAGGAGAAAACAGCGTATAAAAAGACTCCTGTTTTTTTCATACTCACATGCTCACCTTTCATCATTTTCAACATTCCCGATAGGAACAAATATCAACAAGAGAAGTCTCTCCAAAAGGACTCCTTAAATCGTTTACAAAAGATTATAACGAAGTTTCTCTGCCATTCTATTTCTAAACAGTTCGACGATCATTGGTACGGCACTCAACAACGACATGCTGCAGGCATACAACAACATACACGAAGACTTCTTCTACCCTATGGGCTAATCAGAGATCGATTGCATATCCTTTAAGTGTGTCAAGGTCGATAAGCTCGAGCATCCTCTCGTGTGTTGCGTGAATGAAGATGTGAGGTGCCATACCGTCTTTGTGCGCCTGCACGAAGCGCGGACCGCTCAGACACCAACTCTGTCCCGGCTTCACACCGGCAAAGTTGAACTCAGGACGCGGTGTGGAGAGGTCGTTTCCCACCCGCCTGGAGTACTCCAGAAACTCTTTTGTTGCATAGATGCACACAGCATGTACCCCAGGATTGTCCGGTCCGGAGTAGCAGGTGCCGTCACGGTAGAAGCCCGTCAGCGGTTTCAGAGAACAGGGTTCAAGCGGCTCGCCAAGTACATTTTTGGGTTCTTCCATCACTTCTCCTTTGCAGGCGGACAGACGAAGTGGCGCATATCGATGCCACCCAGCGTATCGTTCCACCCTATGTAGACATACCTGTTGCCACAGTCGACACCCAGAAAGCAGTTGCCAAAGTAGTGCGTCAGCAGTTCGCCTATCAATTCCTCCTTGGGCAGTGCCGCCACCCAGACAAAACCTATGGGTTTGAGTGCGGGTACCTCCTTGCTGCTGCGCATCAGGTCACGCAGTTTCGTCTCTATCTCACAGAGACTCTCATCATCATATACCCCCGCTTCCACCACTGCCTTGAAACTGCCGTTGTCCAGCACCTTTTTCCACTTGTCTGCCGGGCGCTTCGGTGCATACCGGTAGCTGTCACTCTCTTTGGCGATGCAGAGTGCACCTACCTGCTTGAAGGCATTTGTCGCCTCTTTTGACAGCTCCTGCAAGGCTTCGAAACTGTACTCACTACGGGTGAACCCCTCATCATCGAGCACGCCTTCTCTCTCCAAGACCAAAGCCGTCGCTTCATCGACCCTGCTTTTGTGATGTACGATGGCTACGGGAAAGTGTGTCTTCCAGTGCAGATGCGAATCGACATCGAGCAGCTCCAAAAATGCTTCTGTCTCAAACGCTTCAAGGTCGTGTACGGACTTTTCGATGTGTGCAATGATCTCCTGCATCCGTGCTCCTTTCAACTCTATTATTATTAATAATTATGACATATGCGCTTTGGAACACAACTTAAGCTGCACGTTTGTCTGGTAAATCTGTTAAGCGTGTATCGCTACCGCTCATCAGAGGCAGTGTTCTCGCACATACGCCAGTGCTGCCTCTTTGTCCTCAAAATCACCATCCATCTGTTTGGCATAGAGTGCATCGAGTATCCTCTTGAAGTTCGGTGAGGGCTCCAGGCCCAGTGCAATGAGGTCACGCCCCTGCACCATTGGCTTCAGCGGTCTGCTGCGCACCGAAAGCTGCTGCGCCTTCTCAAGCAGCCACTCTCCTGCAGGATACTCCCCCCGCTTCGCTTCAGGCGTCGTACGCCCCAGAAAATCAGCCTTTGCCACCAGTACCAGCTCTTCGATGTTCACCTTGGTCGCCAGCCGCCTGATAGCCCCTGCCTTGGCGCCCTGCCTGTAGAACTGCGAAGGCTTGAGATGATGTTCCACCAACGGCAGAATACTTTCAATGAAATCGTGTTCATTGGTCAGATGGTAGAGAAAAGTGCGGGTCGGTTCGATGCCGGCTTTTTCGTGGCCAAGCGCACGAATGCGCGCATTCGAATGAGGAATGAGGAATGAAGAATGAGGAATTGTGGTATGTGTTTCTGACGAAACACTTTTATTGATTGGCTGCCATTTTTCTACTCGGCCGTCTTCATATTCTATCGTGGTGGTGAGGGGTTTGCCGAAGTCGTGGCAGAGTTCGGCAAAGAGCAGTTTGAGTCGCCACTTCTCATCCTCCCCTTTTCCTTTTTCCCTTTTTAATTCTCCCGCCATCGCATTGACGCTCATCATCGTATGGACCCACACATCCCCTTCGGGGTGCCATTTGGGATCTTGCGGTACGCCACTGAGTGCGTGCAGTTCTGGAAAGTAGCGTGCCGTAATGCCCCACTCTCGCATCAGCTCGAACCCGACAGAGGGTTTGGGGGCTTTGAGCAGCAGCTTTTTCCACTCTTCGTAGACCCGCTCTTTAGGCAGCTCTTCAAGCATCCCTTCTGTAACCATCTTTTTGCACAATACCGCAGTCTCTTCGGCCACTTCGAAACCAAAGCGTGCGGCAAACTGTACCGCACGGTAGACGCGCAGGGGGTCTTCCACAAAGGTGGCGTCGTCGATATGACGCAAGATGCCAAACTGAATATCGTTCAGACCGCCGTAGGGATCGAATATCTCTTTTGTCAGCAGGTCGTAGCCTATCGCGTTGACGGTAAAGTCCCGCCGCTTTGCCGCAGTGGCGAAGTCCAGCCCGCCGTCAGGGACAACCTCAAAGCCCTGGTGCCCCTTTGCTGTTTTCTTTTCGGTACGCGGGAAAGCGAAGTCGTACACCTCTCCCCCGATGTGCAACTTCAGTACCCCAAAGCTCTTTCCCACCGCCGATACTTTGCCAAAGCGTGAAAGCAGCGTCTCAAGCTGTGAGACTTCCTTCAGGCCGTAGACCTCAATGTCAAAGTCTTTGGGCTCTTTACCCATTACCATGTCCCGCACCGCACCACCGACAAGTACGGCTTTGGCGCCTGCAACATCTATCATTTTGGCAGCATCTTCAAGCAGCGGGGGCAAGTGCATTATGGCTATCGTCCGTAGTAGGAGATAATGGAAGCTTTGCTGATAGTGTGCGCGTTGATCATAAATCCAGCCACAGGCGCATTGGTCTTGGGTGTGATGTCAAGCTTCGGCACATCGAGCGCATAGACGGTAAAGATGTAGCGGTGCGGCTTGTCACCTTTGGGCGGGCACGCGCCGCCAAAGCCCTCGATACCATAGTCATTTGTGACCTCGACAGCACCTTTTGGCATCGTTTTTTCGGATGCACCGCGTTCGAGCTTCGTTACGTTCGAGGGGATGTTGACGACCACCCAGTGCCACCAGCCGCTGCCCGTGGGCGCATCGGGGTCGTACACCGTCACGGCAAAACTCTTCGTACCCTTTGGCGCATCTCTCCAGCTAAGTTCCGGAGAGACATTCTGCCCGTTGCACCCAAAGCCCTTAAACTCCTGCATTTTGGTCAGCTGCCCTTTGATATCGCTGCTGGTAAGGGTAAAGTTGCCTGCTACCGCCATTACACTGGAGAGTATCAAAGAGGTTATAATACGTTTCATTGCATATCCTTTTTCTGTTTTTTGCAATTATATCCAATGCCCGACACGGATTCAATCTTTGAACGAAGCCCGCTCCAGCCATTTGGGAAGCTGCGCGACACTTTCAAGTACGCCATCGGGGACAATCCCTCTGTCAAGGTCACCTTCACAGTACTTTCCGGTCTTTACAAGCATCGCCTTCATCCCCGCATCCTGCGCACCTTTTATGTCAGACTCGATATCATCACCCACCATCAGCACCTCACCGGGGTTGAGTCCCATCGAAGAGGCGGCAAGCGTAAAAAAGTCTCTGCTTGGCTTGCCGATAAGTGTCGCTTCCACCCCTACGGCAAACTCCAGTGCAGCGATGAAACCGCCCGCATCCATCGAAAGCGCACCGTCATCATCTTTGAAGTAGCGGTTCTTCGCTGCTGCAACAAGTTTTGCACCCTTTTGCAGCGCACGGAACGCACCGTTCATACGTGCGTAGGTAAAGTTCGTATGCGCATCGCCTACCACAACAAAATCGGGGTTTTCAGAACGCAGTTCTTCGAAGTAGCGCTCCGCTTCGTCTGTCAGCACCGTATAGGCAGTACCCACCCGCTCCCTGATATAGGACTTTGTCGCATCGAGAGCGGTAAAGAGGCTTTCAGGCGGTATGGCAAAGCCCATCTTGCTTAGATTTTCATAGATGGTCTGGGGAGTGGTACGTGTGGTATTGGTCAGAAAGCGCATCGGGTAACGCGTCATAAGTTCCTTAACGGTCTGAGGTGCACCCTCTATGGGCGTATTGCCCACATAGAGTACACCGCCAATGTCGAAAAGCAGCCCTTTGATTGCATCCATAACAGACTCCTTTTATATGTTGTCCTTATGGGTTATTATATCACAGGTTAATCTTACTTTGCAAAACGGTGTAAAATCTCTTCAAGCGCTTCGACTGCCACATCCGGCGGCATATGTCCATGCGTATAGTGGTACTCCTCATCAAAGCTTACCTTCATCAGCTTCGCCATCGGTGAATGCCACGCCATATCATAGGCTCCGTTGTAGAGTGCATTGGAGTAAATGAGTACCGCATCGTGCCCGCCCATGTTCATGATACAGAAGACTTCAGGGTTAAATGCTACCACCTCATCGGCAATGCCTTCGGCTTTCAAGATGGCTGAGACGGCAACATCAGCCTGATTGATGGCCACATGTCCCAGTTTCGGCTGTGCCAGGGCATTGACATCACCCACCGCATAAATATTGTCAAATGTCAGATGTTGCATCGTCTTGTCTGTGGGTACCCATCCTTTGTCATCACCCAAGCCGCTCTGGGCAATAAAATCCGGTGCCTTGTAGGGAGGGATAATGATTGCAAGGTCACACGGCAGGCTCGATCCGTCGGCAAAGAGTACGGCATCTTTGGTGATTTCAACAAGCTCTTTTGCCGTATGCAGTGCAATATTCTTCTTTTCCATCAGTTTGGCAACTGGTTCACGTGCTTTGTCCCCTACATCCTCAAAAAAGATCTCCGACGGCGAGAATACATCGATGCTGCTTTCCTCTCTCTTGCCGGATTTGCGAAGTCTGTGGTCAAGCATGAACATCACTTCACCGATAGGCCCTTCACACGGTGCTTTCAGCGGAGGTGCATCCACCTGTGTACCGAACTCGCTTTTTGCCGCTCCGGTAACGATCTTGCCGCTTTCAAACGTTTTCAAATGCTCATGCAGGCGTACCACTTCTCTGTCATCGCAGACGGAGTATCCGTATTCACGGTATCCTTTGATAGCATCATAATCTTTGACTGCCCCGCTTGCGATAATGAGGTAGTCATAGGAGAGTTTTGTACCCGAATCAAGCACTACTTTCTGTGCATCGGTATCGATGCGTACCACTTCACCCTGTTCAAATGCAGCATTGTGCTTGCGAAACTGCGGCGGTGTTTCGATGTGTACGGCTTCTACCGGTTTCTCTTCCAGTGCCACTTCCGGCAGTGCCGGACGCTCCAGAGAGTAATCATGTCTGTCCACCACTGTCACCTCAAAACGGTAATGGTATTCACTCAAGCGGTACAATGCCCGCAACCCACCAAAACCGGAACCGATGATCACCACTTTTTTCAATGCTGTCTGTGCCATATGTTATCCTTTAAGATATGTTGTGCAACAAGTATAGCACTTTTGGGCAAATGGTCAATGTTACCTGACTAACATTTTAGAGTGCTGCTATGCATCCAGCCATTTCTGCAAATCTTCTCTCAAATGCTCTGCATTACCGCTTCGAAGATAATAATGCTCCCCATTTTTCAACGCTACTTTCACCACCGGCTTCCAGAAACGAAACATCGTTCCCAGCGTACGGCGCCACTTGCGCTCTTTTGCAGGGACTACGGCAATAGAGGCGATTTGTGCTTTGGGAATGGCCACTACCCTGTTACCCGTGGCGATGAGATACTCGTCCGTGACGATGATACGTGCATAGTAGCGCCACAGCAGAACATAGAGCCAGAAGAACCACAGAAGGAATACAAATGCATCAAGCACTGTGGCGACATAGCTGTAGGGTACATCGAGCGTCAAGAGCCAGTACGGGTCTCCCATTATCCACTTGGAAAGCAGATACTTTATCCATTCAAAGCCAACTGAAGCGATGATGATTGTTGCTGTCAGGATCAAAAAGCCCATAAAGCGGCTGCTCAGCCTGCGCTGAAAGCGGATGTCACGCTGGGTAAGCCTGATACCCTGTTTACGAAGCTGCCAGCCGTACAGTCCCACATAGCCGACAATGAAAAAGAACAGTACCACCAAAGAAAGCAGTCCCATTTCCATAGGAAAATAGTAGTATTCACGCGCAATATATCGGTATCTGTTTTGCGGTGTAAA
>JALUXB010000040.1 GCA_027019175.1 Sulfurovum sp.
AATGAGCTGGCCGGTGGCGTATGTCATCCTCATTGTCGCCTATGTGCTCATACACTACTTCTTCGTCTCGCAAACCGCACAGATGCTGGCACTCTTCTCCGTCTTTTTAGGGGTCGCCGTCAAGGCGGGTGTACCGGTGGAGCTGATGGCATTCATGCTTCTCTTTGCCACCAACTTCAATGCCGTCATCACCCCACAGGGCTCTTCGGCAAACGTCATCTATGTCGGAAGCGGCTATCTTGAAGCCGGAGAGATCTACCGTGTGGGCGGGCTCATCACACTGCTCAACACCGTTGTCTTCCTTACCATTGGTACCGCCTGGATACTGCTGATCACCTAAGCGTTATGCACGACGATTGAGAAAGACACCGCTCTCGATGTGGTCTGTGTGGGGGAACTGGTCGAAGATAGCCGCCTCCACCACCTCGTGTGTCTGTGTCAGCATCTCCAGGTCACGCGCAAGGGTCTGCGGATTGCAGGAGATGTAGATGATGTGCTCGATATCACCTATAAGCGCTGCAGTCCCCGCATCCAGCCCCGCTCTTGGCGGATCTACCAGTACAGTCGAAAAGTCGTAGGCTGCCAGATCTACCCCCTTGAGACGGTTGAACTCCCGCTTGCCGCTCAGCGCTTCGGTCAGCTCTTCGGAAGCAAGCCGCACGAAGGTGATGTTGTCGATGTCGTTGAGTGCACAGTTCTCCAGCGCCGCATGAATGGAGCGTTTGCTGATCTCGGTTGCCAGTACCTTATCGAAGTGGCGTGAAAGCGGCAGGGTGAAGTTGCCCAGCCCGCAGTAGGCTTCAAGCAGGTCGCCACCTTGCACTTTTTTGGCCTGCGCTATCGCCCACTCGATCATCTTGACATTGACGTAGGGGTTTGGCTGTGTAAAACCGCTCTCATACTCCACATAGCGGTAGGTTGCACCGTCGATATGGAGCGATTCGGTGACATACTCTCTGGAGAGTACCACTTTCTGTTTTCGGCTGCGCCCCATAATGTGACAGTTTAGTTGCGTCTCAAGTGCTTTGGCCGCTTCACTCCATGTTTCATCGAGCTTTCGGTGGTAGAGCATCGTCACAAGACACTCGTCTGTCGTCGTTGCCAGAAACTCCACGGCAAAGAGTTTTTTCTTGAGCACCTCCTGCGAAGCGTTGACAGCCTCAAGCAGCTTCCACATCCGCTTCTCAATGGGTTCGATGACCTTGGGACACTCCTCGATGTTGACCGCCCCGTCTTTGGTGATGTTCCCCATGGCGTAATGGCACACCTCACCCTCATGCCAGATACGAAATTCCGCCCGTGCCCGGTAGTGGGCATCAGGAGAGTCGAACACCGCAAGTTCACCTTTGTAAAACGGCTCAAGCAGTGCAGCCACCCTCTCCTCTTTCTGCGCCAGCTGTGCGGCATAGTCCATGGCATACAGACTGCACGACCCGCAGCTTCCGAAATGTTTACACTCCATTTTTCAGACCCTTAATGTCAATTCGATATAATCACGATATCACTTAATTTGCATGCAATTCTATCAGAAGGGTACAAAAATGTCCATCAGCGTTGTCATCCTTGCCGCGGGGCAGGGAACGAGAATGAAATCCTACAAACCCAAAGTCCTCCATGAAATCAGCGGCAAACCGATGCTCTTTCACGCCATCGATGCCGCTGTTGCCGTCTCAGACGACGTCACCGTCGTACTGTACCACCAGGCAGAGCGCATCGAAGCGGAGATCAACGCCCACTACGACACTATCCGCTTCCATCTTCAGGATGCCGCACAGTTTCCGGGTACCGGGGGTGCGATGAAAGGAGTACACCCAAAACACAGCCGTACCCTCATCCTCAACGGTGACATGCCGCTCATTACCGAAGCCTCGCTGCATGCACTGACTGACGGTGACGCGGACATCAACATGTCCGTCATCGAACTGAACGACCCAAGCGGCTACGGCAGGGTCATCATTGAAAACGGAGAGGTCAGAGAGATCGTCGAACAGAAGGACTGTACCCCGCAGCAGCTTGAGGTCAAAACGGTCAATGCCGGTATCTACGCGGTCAACACCGACCTGCTGGAGCGCTACATCCCGCAGCTTGACAACAACAATGCCCAGAAAGAGTACTACCTTACCGACATTGTCAAGATGGCCGTCGAGGAGGGAAAACATGTACACCCCGTCTTTGTCGCCGAAGAGGAGTTCAAGGGGGTCAACTCCAAGCTCGACCTCGCCCGTGCCGAAGAGATCATGCAGCGGCGCATCAGGGAGGCACTGATGATGCAGGGCGTCATCATGCGACTGCCTGAGACCATCTACATCGACTGCCGCGCCAGATTCGAAGGAGAGTGTATCCTTGAAAACGGAGTGAGCGTCATTGGAGAGGCTACCCTCATCCAGGCGCATATCAAAGCCGGCTCGGTGGTAGAAGATTCTCACATCGAGCACTCCGATGTTGGCCCCATGGGACGCATCAGACCGGGCTCTGTACTCAAGAATACCCACATAGGAAACTTCGTGGAAGTGAAGAAGTCGACCCTTACCGGAGTCAAGGCCGGGCACCTTGCCTACCTTGGCGATGCGACGATCGATGAGGGAAGCAACATCGGTGCGGGGGTCATCACCTGCAACTACGACGGAAAAAAGAAATACCCTACCCGCATTGGCAAAAATGTCTTTGTGGGCTCCGATACCCAGCTTGTCGCTCCCGTAACCGTTGAAGATGATGTCATTATCGCTGCGGGAACGACCGTGAACAAAGATATCCAGCAGGGTGCACTTGCCATCTCAAGAAGCCCTCTAAAGCTTGTAAAAGGCTTCTTCTACAAATTTTTCGGAGCGAAATGATGCAGATCGATCTTACGGGCAGAAAAGTCCTTCTTGGTGTTACAGGCAGCATCTCTGCCTACAAAGCGTGTGATGCGGCGCGCCTCTTTGTCAAGGCTGGAGCCGATGTCCATGTGGTCATGACCCCCTCTGCGGAGCGTTTCGTCTCGGCGCTGACCTTCGAAGCGCTTACCCGAAACCCGGTGCTGACAGAAAAGAGTGAAAGCTGGAGCGGTACACTCAACCACATCGACCTTGCCAAGCAGTGTGAAGTCTTTGTCATCGCCCCTGCAACGGCGAACAGTATCAACAAACTCTCCAAAGGGATTGCCGACAACATTCTGCTGCAGACCGCACTGGCCTTCAAAGGGCCGCTGCTGGTCGCGCCTGCAGCCAACACACAGATGCTCAAGAACCACTACACCGAAGGGTCGATAAAGATGCTCAAGGTCAACGACATCGAGATCATCGAACCGCAAAACAAACTGCTCGCCTGTGGTGACACCGGCAGCGGCGCGCTGGCAGAACCGGAAGAGATCTTCTTTCAAACCGCGCGTGCTCTGCTGCGTGAACCCTTCTGGACCGACAGACGGGTGGTCGTCACCGGTGGCGGTACCCGTGAAAAGATCGATGAAGTACGTTTCTTAAGCAACTACTCCTCGGGCAAGATGGCCAAAGCGATGGCTACCGCACTCTACCTGCGCGGTGCGGATGTCTGCTACCTGACCACAACCGATACCGATGCCCTGCCGCAGTCGATCTACACCATACCTGTCGAAGATGCTGAAGAGATGCTCGACTACACGCAGGATGCCGTGCGTGTGGCAAAAAAGGGGATCATGAGCAAGGCGAGTATGAATTCCTCAGATCCACGCATGCTCATCCAGAAACGCCCTTTTCTCTTCATGGCCGCTGCAGTAAGCGACTACAAACCGAAGTTTCCGCAAAAAGGCAAACTCAAAAAAGAGACGCTTGGCAAAGAGTGGAGCCTTGAACTGACCGAAACACCCGATATCTTGGCGTCTTTGAACAAAGACGGCATCAGTACCGTCGCCTTCAAAGCGGAGATGGACGCCCAGAACGGTTTGGAGAATGCCAAAGCGCTGCTTGACAAAAAAGAGGTCGATGCCGTCTGCTACAACCTGCTTCAGGACAGCAGCAGCTTCGGCAGCGACGAGAACGAAATCACCTTCATTACCAAAGAAAAAGCTGTGCCGCTTGGCAGAGCCGACAAGCTGACACTGGCACAGAAGATCCTCGATGAAGCGAAAGTGCTTGCCAATGACTGATACACCGTTGAAAAACCTTGCCATCATAATGGACGGCAACGGGCGCTGGGCAGCACAGCACGGGCTCAACCGTACCAAGGGACACGAAAAGGGTGCGGAGGTCATCCGTGACATCACCACCTGCTGTGCGAAACATCCTACCATCGAAACTGTCACCTTCTACGCTTTCAGTACCGAAAACTGGAAACGCCCAAAACTTGAAGTCGATTTTCTGATGCGACTGCTTGACCGCTACCTTCAAAACGAACTGGAAACCTACCAGAAAAACAATGTCCGCTTTCTTGCCATCGGTGACATCAGTGCCTTTTCAAAAAAACTGCAGGAGCGCATTCGCATTACAGAAGAGGCAACCAGAAACAACAGTGACCTCACCCATATTCTCGCACTCAACTACGGCGGTCGTGCGGAGATCGTGAACGCAGTAAACAGACTGCTTGCAGAAGGCAAAACAGAAATTACCGAAGCCGATATCTCTTCTGCGCTGCAGACTCCCTACAGTGATATCGACCTGCTCATCCGTACCAGCGGAGAAGAGCGTGTCTCCAACTTTCTGCTCTGGCAGATCTCCTATGCGGAGTTCTACTTTAGTGAAACACTCTGGCCCGATTTCACGACGCAGGAACTCGATGAGATCATAACCGACTACGAACAGCGCAACCGACGCTTTGGAGGATTGAAATGAGCATGACACTTTTGATTGCACTGGCTGTATTTGTTTTTGGAACAATGATCGGCTCATTTTTGAACGTGGTGATCTACCGCATCCCAAAAGGAGAGAGCATCGTCTTTCCCGCTTCCAAATGCCAAAGCTGCCAGACACCGCTGAAGTGGTACCACAACATCCCCATTCTCTCCTGGCTCTTTTTAAAAGGGAAGTGTGCCTTTTGCGGTGAGCCCATTGCAAAGCAGTACCCGATAGTCGAATTGCTTACCGGTCTCATCTTCACTGCACTCTACTTCAAGCTGGGGCTGGTCTGGTATCTCCCTTTTGTGGCCGGATCCTTTGCCGCACTCTTTGCGCTGGTGATGATAGACTTCAAATACATGGCTGTGCCCGACAGTGTCAATTTCACGGCACTTGCCTTTGCCCTTGTGCAGCCGGACTTCCTGCATGCTGCGATGTATGCAGCCATCGCCGCAGGCGGACTCTACCTCATCGGTCTTCTCTCCTCCCTGATAGCACGGCGTGAAGCGATGGGCGGTGCCGATGTCATTGTTGCAGGTACAATGGGTGCTCTGCTTGGCTTTCCCAACTTTTTTGTAGCCATCTTTCTCTCAGCGATTTTGGCAATGATCCCCGCACTCATCAAGCGTGACAGCGGTGTCCCTTTTGTGCCGTTCCTTGCCATGGCAACCTTTATCGTCTACCTTTACGATACCCAGGCGACACAACTGCTGGAGAAGTTGATCTATGGTTAGTATCAGGGGGTATATCTCAACAAACTTTACCAAATCGTTCATGACGATCTTCCTACCCTTTTTTTTCATCATTTCACTGATCTATCTGGTCAAAATCTCTGCGCTAACTGCACAGATACAGATCAGCTTTGGTGAGCTGCTGCAGCTTTTCAGCTACTCCATACCCGATATTATTTTCTATACCCTGCCACTCTCTTTTATTGCCGCATTGGCCAATACCCTGCTGCGCCTCTCTTCCGACAACGAACTCATTGCCCTTTATGCACTGGGGATGCCTGCAAAAAAGATACTGCACGGCATTTGGCTCATTGCCCTGCTCTTTTCACTGCTGCTGCTAACCATTTCCTTTTTGGCAATGCCCATGAGCAAACAGCTCTACAAGTCGTTCAAAGATGAAAAAAAAGCGGAGGCCAAACTGAACATCATTCCGGGAAAACTGGGACAGAAATTCGGTGATTTTTATGTATATGTCAAAGAAAAGGAAGACAACGGTCTTTTTCATGACCTCGTCATCTACAACCGGACCGATATGAAAAATGAACAGTTTTTTGCAGCAAAAAAAGGAAAAATGAACAAAAACAATGGACAGACATCCCTCCTCCTCTATAACGGTTTTGGCTACACCTACAGCAAAGATCACCTCCAACAGGCCGAGTACAGGACACTGGAGGCATTCGACAGTGTTAAAACGCAAAGTTTTCATTTTGAAAATATTATTGCCTACTGGAAAAAGGCGACAGGAGACAGCCGTATTATGCACCGTCTCTTCTTTTTTCTCTATGTCAGCCTCATTCCGATATTGGCACTCTATATGGTTTCAGCCTTTGCGATGATCAACCCGAGGTATCAGGAAAACCATGCCTTTACAATCATTTTCGGTACCACACTGCTCCTCTATCTTACCGCTTCATCTCTTGAAAAGTGGGGCTCACCACTCCTGCTTGTTGCAGCCGTAATTTTGACAGTTGCCGTAGGGTATATACTCTTTCAAAAACGGGTAGCGAGGTACTTTTAATGCGCGTCAAGGCTACCATTGCCTATGACGGCAGTGCTTTTTATGGGTTTCAGCGTCAAACAAGCACACCGCAGACCGTTACCGGACACATAGAAGCGGTGTTAAAACAACTGCATATAGATACGCAGGTCGTCGGCAGCGGACGAACCGACCGCGGCGTCCATGCCACCGGACAGGTGATCCATTTTGACCTGCCCGAATACTGGCAGGATCTTGAAAAACTCCAAAGCATTTTCAACAGACGACTTGAGGCTGTCCGGTTTCGCTCCCTGAAAAAAGTACCCGATAGTTTTCATGCACGCTTTGATGCCAAAAAACGTTTATACCGCTATCTTTTCAAAACACAACTCCCGACTGTATTTGAACGGAAATATCTCTCATATTATCCATCCGGGTTTGACGTACCTAAACTTCATGAAGCGCTTAGCCTGTTTGAAGGAGAACATGACTTCCGCTACTTTCACAAGACAGGCTCCAAGCCGCACTCGACAGTACGCACCCTTTTTGCTGCCCGCCATTACACAAAACACCATCTCCATGTCATGACTTTTGAGGCAAACGGATTTTTAAGATCACAGGTAAGAATGATGGTAGAGAGCAGTATGCAGTATGCACTCGGTATGCTTTCCAAAGAAACGCTGATGCAACAACTTTCCGGCGAATGCAAAAGCATTACCCGGCTTGCACCTGCTGCCGGGCTGTATCTGGCAAAGATATATTATTGATACTGCTGTAATTTTTGTTTCACTTCTGAAACATGTATACCCTCAATGATCTCTTCACAGCAAAAATCCATTTTTTGATGCGGTGCGCGGATCACGATCGGTATCGCACCGCTGTCCTTGATGGTATCGGAAATTAGACATCCCACCCTCACAAAAGGGCGTCCGTCAAACAGCACATATCTGTATTGTTTCTGTACAATCTGATCCATCAATGCATCTTCCGAATTCACCTTCTCTACCGTATAGCCAAGGTTATTCAGCATTTTTTCATACAGATTACCGACCATACCCAAAGAGTGGTACAGCAAAATATCGGATTCAGCCTCTTTCAAAGGCTGCTTCATGTCTACAATATCTTCTTCAGGGACATTGGACACTTCAGCTTCATCTTCTTGCTGCACTTTGGCTTCTTCCGCACCGTACTGATGAGAACTTTCTTCTTTCAGTGCTTTTACATCGGCTGCATTATCATACTTCTCTTTTACCTCCTCGGAAATACGCTGTTCCTTGTTCTTTTTGGAGGCTTTTGCCGGGAAATACTCATACAACACTGTATTGAGCCGGTCAAGGTCGATCGGTTTGGAAAGGTAGTTGTCCATCCCTGCTTCAAGATACTTCTCTTTATCTCCCTGCAGGGCATTGGCAGTCAAAGCAATAATGGGAATATGTTTCAAACGGTTCAACTTCTCATAACGCAAAATCTCGGCTGTCGCTTCAATCCCGCCCATCACCGGCATTTGAATATCCATAAAGATCAGATCATAGTCATTCTGTTTACGCAGGTTGAATGCCTCTTCTCCGTTATTGGCAACGGTGATTGTCAAGCCAAATCCTTCAAGCACCCTTCTGATCAGTTTTTGGTTGATCACATTATCTTCAGCCACCAGTGCATGGATACCTTCAAACATATAGTAGTCTTTTTCAACCGCCTCTGTTTCTGTTGGCTCCTCATCTTTTTCACACACTTCCAGCGCCGTAACCAGTTTGGTAAAGTTGACAGGTTTGTAGATGATCTTTGTCACTTTGTCCGAAGGGACATTGAAATCTCTCTGGAGTTCACCCGTTGTTACCAGTACCAGTTTTCTTCCCAGTGTAAAGTAGCGTTCAAGTTCCCCTTTATGGCGGGTATAGGACTGGAAGAAGAAGATTACATCCGGAAGTGATGCTTCATCAGCTTCAAATATCTCAGTACCGTAATAGACCGTTAACGACACACCAAGGTAATCAAAATATGCGATCAGGTTGATATCGACTTGTCTGTAGATATCTTCTGACGGCAACACCATACCCACACTCAAGCCTTTAAAACGGTGTGCATAATTGATCTGTTCAACATCTTTTGCTTTTTTGAAGCTGATATCAAAGAAGAAAGTTGACCCCTCTCCCGGCGTACTGTCGACATCCAGTTTTCCACCCATGTAAGAGACAATCCTGCTTGAAATGGAGAGTCCAAGCCCGGTACCGCCGTATTTACGGCTGGTGGAGGTGTCTGCCTGTGAAAAAGCTTCAAAAATCTTCGCTTTCTGCTCTTCGGAAATCCCGATACCCGTATCGGAAATAGAAAAGTGCAGTTTTATCTCATCTTCTGTCTCTCCTACGTTACTGATAATGACATTGATCGCACCATGCACTTCAGTAAACTTCGTTGCATTGCTGATCAGGTTGATGATCACCTGTGACACTTTGGTCGGATCACCGACCAGGGTTTGCGGGATGGTAGGGTCAATGTAGATACCCAGCTCAATATCTTTGGAGAAGGCTTTTGCCGCATAGGACTCTACCGCTGCTTCAAAGACCTCATAGGCATTGAACGGGATCGACTCTATCTCAAATTTGCCTGACCCCATTTTCGAGTAGTCCAAAATGTCGTTAATGATCCCGACAAGATGGTTGGAACTGGTATGGATAATATCAACAAACTCTTTCTGCTCTACATTCAGCGGTGTTTCCTTGAGCAGATCTGTAAAGCCGATGATACCGTTAAGCGGTGTTCTGATCTCATGGGACATATTGGCAAGGAAAGTTTCTTTGTTCGCTTCATTCGCTTCGTTGATGGTCTGCGCCAGGAAAGCATAGATCTTACCTGTATCCCTTGAAGCGATAATCTGTTTAAGCTCTTTGCTCTTTTCCGGGGTAAGCCCTATCTCTATGCTTTTAAGCGTGTTTTCCAAAAGCTTTTTTTCTTTATACATAATCCGGAAAAGATACAGCAGGAATAGTGCAATGGCCGCAAAGAAAAGCGATACATACAGATACTGTTCCATTTTCTGTCGCTGCACTTCTGTCTGTGCTGTAAACTGTCGCTGCATTTTTGAAAGCATACTTGTTAAAACACCCTCAAGCAATGTACGCTTTTTTTCAAAAACCTGATGTATATTTTCGCTGCCGACAGTATATTTCCCATTTTTTGCCCCCATCAGTATGATCGCTGTTTCATCCACACCCAACCGGTCAAATGCATCAACCGAAAATGGCAGTTTGATGATTTTCTCATTATAGAGGGGAAATACATTTTTTGTATGTATCCTGTCCCAGGCAGTAAGCGCTTTGGCTGTCATAGGCATTCTGTCTTTGACAGTCGCTTCCAAGAATGCCTCTTCCAGCGCAAGACGGTACCTCAACTTTTCCAGACGTACGAAAGTGGGAAAGACTTTCATCGGTATGCTTGCATTTTCATACATCTGTGTTAACGGTTCAAAAATATTTTCACCATATTCATTGAAAAAAATATTGGCATAATTATTGGCGACTGTATCGATTTTGCTATGCAGGAAACCAAGGTTTTTACGCATATCGGCCAAATAGATACTTTTTTCTTCTAATTTCCGGTTTTTTTCAATCCAGGAACTGAAATCAGAAATCTGTCCCAATACAACATTCCGTTTAACCTTGAGTTCTGCTCCGTTTTTGCTACTGTTTCCCATCATCTGCACAGTGGCAAGTACTTCATCAATCAGCCCGTTTTCAAGGTTGGCAATTTTCCTGACAAAAACAACTTCTTTCTCTTTTGCCTGTGCTGCACGGTATTCACGGTATGCTCTGTACGCATACCATGATGAAACAGCCAATCCGATAAATACAACCAAAAACAGAATATAAAAAATCGTTTTATTATTAAAAATTCTTTTCATTATACTGTACTCCTTCTACAGGTTTTTACTATGGTACAGTGCCAGAACATCTGCCTTTTCTTCAAAAAAGGAGATAGAGTCAAGCAGCAAAGACGGAATAAAGTATTTATTTTCCTGCTCAACAATATTCATATCGGAAGAGAGGATATTGGCCAAAAGCAATTCTGTCTTTTTCAGCTTTTCAGGATACGGATAGACATTGAACCGTGCGAATTCCACACGAATATCCCTGATCGCCTGTTTGAGATCTGCTTTGTTGTTCTCCGTATCAAACCCCAATTGTAAAGCCATATAGTACTTTCCCATACGCTCCAGCAGATATTTGATATTTTTGGATGCAACCAGCATTTTCTCCTCTTTGGAAAAGTCATAGGCATAGGTTTTTCCTATCGAATCTGCCCCTTCAAGGAGTGTTTCGCTGTAATCAAGCATCAACGCAGCAGTGTCTCTTGTCGGTTTCTTCTTCAGAAAAGCCGATATTTCCTCTTTGCTGTAAGCGAGGAACTCCAAAACATCCTGCGTATCTTCATCTTTTGTCACCATGGAAATATCCCGTAAACTCTTTCCCAGCATCTCCAATGATGCATAAAGATCTTTATGTGTTTTTTCATTTTCAGGGTTCAGGAAAAAGAAAAGATACTCTTTCCCGAGCTTTTGACTGAGGTAACGTATGTTTTCTGTCGCTTCTATGATCTGTACATTTCCCCGTGTCACTTTGGTACTTTCCATACTGCTTTTTTTTAACCTGTGTGACTGTGATGCCTGAACAGCACCTGTATAAACCATAGAAAATAACAGCACAGCATAAAGAACCTTTTTCATTGTGGCTCCTTTCTATTTGGCAAGTTTCACATACATTTCAGTAACCTGGTTCATCTTCCTGGTAATATCGTCAGTCGTGTTAAATACGATCAGCGGCAGTCCACCTTTTTCGATATTGAGATAGAACTTGTAGACGATCTTCCACAGTCTGTCGATATCGTGCAGTTTACGGTTGATTTCCGGTGTGTTCTCCGGGTTTGCCATCAAGGCTTTGTGTGCCTCACTGAAGGCTTTGACTGCTGCTTTCATCTGATCAACAGTGTTTTTGTCTTTAATGCCTGCCTGATAGGCAATGTAGTATTTGGCAATACGCTGTGCCAGCATACGCTGTTTTCCGGCCATCTCTACCGTTTCCGACTCTTTGACTTTCGCTTTCTTTTTAAGTGAATTGACCACATACTGGCTTCCTTCAAGCATTGATTCACTCAAGTCGATGATCAGTTGGGCGTTATCCAGACTGTAGGGTTCGTTTGCTGTCGATTTGAAATCCTCGATACTCAACTGGACGAATGCCAGCAAATTCTGGATCTCCGGATCATTGATGGACTCTACAAGCTGCTTGTGTATTGCTTCCATCTCTTTCATCGATGCTTTCATCTGCTTTTTCGCTTTGGAGACGGCTACTTTTTCACCTGCATAGAGGTAGTCTTTGGCAATTCTTTGGGAGAGCATACGCTGTTTCCCTGCCACATCAATCAGTTTGACCATATCGGCAACCGAAGTCTTATGCATAACCTGCGTATTTTCCTTTGGTGCTACAGGTGTCGATTCTGCCGCATGCAACACGCCCAAGCTACCCATGACCATCACTGAAACTGTTATCAAACCTGTTTTTTTTATCCATTCGCGTTTCATCTTATCTCCTTTATTTTGATTCCTGTGCAGCATACAGTCCGGTAACCGTATTCATATCTTTAAGGATATCGTTGGACTTTTTATAGATCAGTGCCGGAATGAACTTCGATTTGGATCGGTTCATGATTTCAAAAAACTTGAAAGAGC
>JALUXB010000041.1 GCA_027019175.1 Sulfurovum sp.
GCTCGAGCCGCCCTTGAACTTTCCCTCCCACCAGTCGTCTATGAAGTACCAGTCGAGAATGGAGCGGTTGACAAAGTAGCCTGTCTGCATCAGCTCCTTGAAGCTGATCTCCTTGAGCGCATCTTCATGCAGCTCCCCCTGCCCCGAACCGCCGCCGGAGAAGATGAGGTTTTTCCCCACTTCGCCGCTGCTGTTGGCAAGACCGTTGGGGTGGAAGCGGTTGGCAGAGTTGAGCAGCAGCCTGGCACTCTCGTGTGCTTGTGCGGCAACGACAAAGAGGCTCGCGCTTATGGTACGCTCCTTGCCTGTTAGCGTATCAACGGCGATGGCGTGGCTGACATGCGTTTTGCTGTTGCTATGCAGATACTTGACATAGGTGTTGCTCATCAATGTCAGATTACCTGTTGCCAGCGCGGGGATCAGCAGCGACTCTCTGGAACTGCTCTTTGCTCCAGAACTGCATCCGTAGCTGCCGCAGAAATTAGAGTAGTAGCAGGCGTTACGGTGCCCCTTGTCACGGGAGAGTACCCCTCTGGGCGTTACCAGCGGGGTGATGCCCAGCGCCTGACAGCTCTTGTCAATCAGTGTGACAACGGCATTTTCTTTGGTAGGCGGTTGAGGAAAATCCGGTGTACTGCGCGGCGGCTCGAAAGGATGTGCCCGGAAACGTCCGGAGACCCCTATCAGCGTTTCAACTTTGGCATAGTAAGGTTCAAGCGCTTCATAGCCAATAGGCCAATCAACGACATTGGCACCCTCGATGGAACCATACTTGCTTCTGAGACGAAAATCATCAGGATGCATACGGTGGAACATACCGCTCATGAAATTCGACGAGCCGCCGACAATATTGCCGTTCCAGAAACTCCATCCGCTCTCGTAGCTGGGTGTCGCTTCCCATTTTCCGTCAACCTTCTCTTCAATAACATGATACTCTTTGAAGAGGTTTGGAGTGACGATGTCCCGGCGGCAGTAGGCGATCTCGTCTTTGCTGAACTCCTCACGTTTGATAAGCCTGCCTTTTTCAAGAACAGCCACTTTAAAGCCGGCTTTGCACAGCGTATAGGCTACTGCGCCTCCGCTGGCACCTGAACCGATGATCACTGCATCGAACTGTTCAGACTTCATAGTTGAATGTACCTTGTTTTCGGGCGTGGCTGTCCGCCAAAGCTCTGTACTGTCCTCCAACCCGCTTCTCCCACATTACTGCCGTAAACAGGGTCACCCAGCAGTGCTTCGAGTGACAATATCATAATGCGCGAGAGCCAGTTGCTGCCGTAATCAGTCGCTTCATAGCGTCGCAGCGCCGCTTCCATCGCACCATGATTATAACCGAGCAGTTTCCCCTTTTCACGCAGCATCAGCTCTTTGGCTCCCTCTATGACAAATGCATGGATATCCCTGTCATAGGTAGGATGCGATACCGTCTCTGTCAGAAATCGGGTCATACACATCGTTTCGGCATCGGGCAGTTTACTGCCTTTGGGGAACATGTGCTGCTGCACAGCGGCAATAACCGGGGCAGCCTCTTCAAGGGCTTTGGCGCTTTTCCCGTATGCTTCACTGCTTTGCGGCAGGCAGAGTGCCGCACCGACCACTCCTGCTCCTGCCAAAAAGGCTCTTCTTTCTACTCTCATCGATATCCTTTTTCTATTGATGACATTATACTACCCTCTTTCTGTGTAAGCAGAGTGCACACTTTTTTCGCTGTTACATCCAAAAGGCTACACACAGAGTGCACAGGCATAGCGCTATACTGCCATTGTATCAAGTCACGTTGATGCAGCATATCTCATTACCGCATTGGGTGGTGCGGTAATAAAAGGAGTTCCCATGTTTCACCGTTTCTACACTTTCGCCAGAGAGCTGCTCAGCCACGGACAGGATGCCGCACTGCTCTTTGCCCGATTTGCCGTTGCTTACGGTTTTTACGAGCCGGCGATGCAAAAGTGGTCGGACATCCATGCCGTTTCAGTATGGTTTGAAAGTATGGGCTACCCACTGCCGACACTCAATGCCTATATGGCAGCGACAACGGAGATTACAGGGGTAGTACTGCTGACATTGGGACTCTTTACGCGGCTTATCTCAATACCGCTGATGGTAGTGATGGTCGTTGCCATTCTCACTGTACACCTTCCCAACGGTTTCGGTGCAGGAAACAACGGCTTTGAGATACCGCTTTACTATATGTTGTTTTTGGCCATCTTCGCTTCGTTTGGAGCCGGAAAATTCAGTCTCGATCACCTTCTCTTCGGTGACGAGCAGTAACACAATACAAGGAAAAGAGTATGAAACAGATCATCAAATTAGGCCTTATTCTCGCCGGAGCGGCAGCCTTCACTATGACAGCAGCAAACGCCAAATGTGCAGGCGGCAAAGAGGCACCCAAAACAATGAAGTGCCAGGCAGGAAAATGCGGTGCAGGCAAAGCCAAAGAGAAGGTGATGGGTAAATGCAACGGCGACAAAGCCAAAGAACAGGCAAAAAAAGAGATGAAAAAAGGCAAATGCGGCCAAGGTAAATGCGGAGGCAAATAGTCTAAACCTTCCCCACGTTCCGGGGCTTCCCCGGATTTACACAAAAAACTCCCACATTTTCTTCACAAAAGTATGTATAATAGCACTATCTATATACAAAGGCTAATGTATGAAATACCTACTCCCCATATTCCTTGCCGCAGCACTCCTTACGGGCTGCGAACAGAAACATGAAACACACGAAAAATCTGTGCCCCAGGCAGAGCACGATACACAAGTGGTGCAACAGACACACCCAACACTGATGAAGGAGCACACGAAAGAGGCGACACCGTCAAACAAAAAGGCTGTACCGGCTGCACCCCAGAGCAGATTGAATCACCTTGGTGTTACTACCACCCCTGACGGGAAAATCATTATTGACACCAACAAGACCAAAAGCTACCTCGAACAGCTTGCAAAACAGATGAAAGCAAAAGCAGATGAACTTGCCAAAGAGATGCAACAGGGAGCTATTGAAGAGAAAGAGATAGGTGTGGAGGTTAACCAAACCAAAATTGTCATCGATCTGAACAAGACACAAAACTTTATGGAGAAGTGGACACAAAAAATGCAGGGGTTTGTCAAAGATATGGAAAAACTCTCCGAAACAATCGATGGGGACATCAACAGTTCTGCTCCAGGACAGTAATGCTCTGTAAAATAACATTGGAAGGAAGGGGAAGAGAGGCAGGGAAGCCTCTCTAAAGACAGTACGTCTTACTTTGCCAGTGCCGCTTTAGATGCGTCAGCTACTTTTGTAAACGCTTCAGGGTTGTTCATTGCCATATCGGCAAGTACTTTTCTGTCAAGTTCAATATTTGCAAGCTTGAGACCGTGCATAAATCTTGAGTAGTTAAGATCATTAAGTCTTGCTGCCGCATTGATACGGATGATCCAGAGTTTTCTGAAATCTCTTTTCTTCTGTCTTCTGTCTCTGTAAGCATATACCAGTGAACGCTCGAGTTGTTCTTTCGCTTTTCTGAAGTGTTTTCTTCTACCGCTGTAGAACCCTCTTGCCTGCTTAAGCAGTTTTTTGTGACGTCTGTGTCTGACTGTACCAGTTTTTACTCTCATGGTTTTCCTTTACCGTTTTCTTTGTTTAGAAATAGGTGCCGACCGTGTCGGACTTGCCCCTTTTTCTGGGGGAACCTTACTTCAGTTGGATCGTCTTATACGATCATCTCTTTGATATTCTTCGCGTCAACCGGATCGACGTGTTTTGGATGTCTCATCTGTCTGTGGTGTTTACCGTCGACTTTGGTGAGAATGTGGCTTCTATACGCCGTTCCTCTTTTGATCTTGCCGCTTTTTTTGATCTTAAAACGCTTGACAGCGCCTTTTACGCTCTTCATCTTTGGCATATGCTTACTCCCTGTTGAATTTTTCATACCGTCTTACAGTCGGCATAAAATGGGACGGTATTATACCGAGATTATTTGAAAGTTTTATAAAAGACAGAAGCCACCCTACTCTAACCCCCTTTATGATAAAATTTAGCCTATTAAAAAAGAGGGCGTTTCGTGGATAAAGCAGCCAAAATACTTTCACAGAAAAAGAAGCTTCTGACTGAAGTTTACTTCGAGCTGCAGAAGCACTTTGAAGAAAAATACGGCAAAGATGCACTGGTGCTGATGGAGATCGGTACCTTCTTTGAAGTCTACGAAGTCAACAACGACGAGCATAAGATCGGAAAAGCCAAAGAGATCGCAGAGCTCCTCAATATACAGCTTACCCGCAAGAGCAAGGCGGTACTGGAAAACTCGGTGAGCAATCCGCTACTTGCCGGTGTGCCCGCCGTCTCGCTCGACCGCTATCTCTCACGGCTCATCGCTACCAAAAAATACACTATCATCGTCGTCAAGCAAAAAGGTGAAATGCCCAATGTCAAACGCTATGTGGCAAACATCATCAGCCCGGGTACCAACTTCGAATACCTCAGCGAACCGACCGAGAACAACATTGTCTCACTGCTGGTCGATGAGAATGCCGGCATCTACTCAGTCGGTTACTCCGCCATCGATGTCTCAACAGGCAAGACCATCTGCAACGAGATCCACTCCAGCCGCGATGACAAAACCTATGCGCTGGATGAAGCCTTCAACCTGCTGCAGACCTACAGTACCTCCGAGGTCATCCTAACACTGGAGAGCAAAACCATCGATGCAGAGTGGCTGGTACATTATCTCGAACTTGCCGCAACCCACTACTCCATCAACGACAAGCGCTTCAAGATAGGCTACCAAAACGAACTCTTCAAGCGTATCTTCGAGATCAACTCCTTTCTTAGTCCCATCGAGTACCTCGACCTCGAACGCCACCCTTACACTACCGAAGCGCTGGCAGTGCTGATCGACTTCATTATCGAACACGATGAAAGCATTATCGAGAAAATGAACCGGCCGCACTTTCTGGGCAACAGCCGCTACATGTACATCGGCAACAACGCTATGGAACAACTCTCGGTCATCAGCCGGGATCCGGCAGATGTAACACTGCTTGACCTTATAGACAAAACTTCTACTGCCTTTGGCAAACGCCTGCTGAAAGAGCGGCTGCTCAACCCAGTCTGTGACAGAGCGTTGCTTGAGGCACGCTACGACCTGGTAGAGAAGCTGCTGCCAAACACTGACCGGTTCGAAACACATTTGAAACAGATCTACGACCTCGAACGGATCGCACGGAGGATTAAACTTCGCAAACTCCACCCTGTGGAGCTGACTTACATAGCGATGAGCCTCGAATCAGTACTGAAACTACTGGACGATGCAGAAGCAAACGGTGTAGCATTTGATGAAAACCTCAAGGATGAAGCACGTGAAATGCTGACGGTACTCGAAGAGACTTTCGAACTCGATGCCTGTGCACGCTTCCGCATAGAGCAGATCAATGACAACATTTTCAAAAGCGGTATCTACCCTGCCATCGATACCATTGTTGCCACACAGCAGCACGAAGTGGAGAAGATGGAACAGGTGGCAGAGCATGTCGAATCGCTCTTTGAGAAGGACAAGCTCTTCTCCGCTTCAAGCACCCGTTACACCACCGTCGGCTACCTCGAGAGCGAGGGGTACTACATCAACTTGACCAAGAACCGTTTCTCTCTCATTGAAAAGCAGCTCAAGGACTCCTTTGTCACCATCGACAACCAGCACCACTTCTTCAAGGACTTCCGATACAAACACCTCAAAAACGCTGTTAAGGTACAGGCACCTCTCTTCGAGGAGATCACCCGCTCCTATGAAACGGCTCAGGTACAGCTGGTATCGCTGGTCAAACAGCGCTATGTCGAGAGCCTCGATCTGCTTGAAAAGCGCTTCTCTTTGCTGCTTGACAAACTCATCAGCTTCATTGCCAACATTGATGTCGCGATCTCCACAGCCAAGTGTGCGCGGACGATGAACCTCACCCGCCCCATTATTGAAGAGGGGAACTTCTATGAAGCTGTCGGGCTGCGTCACCCCATCATCGAAGCCAACGATGAACGGGGTATCTATGTGCCCAACGACATCTTTCTCGGGGAAAACAACGGCACGGTGCACAACCACATCACCCTCAACGCAAGCGACGGTGAGGATGTGCTGGGCGTACTCCTTTACGGTATCAACTCCTCGGGGAAATCATCGCTGATGAAGAGTATCGGCCTCTCCGTTGTCCTGGCACAGGCAGGCTTCTTCGTACCCGCTGCCGAGCTTCGTTTTGGGCTTTACGACAAGCTTTTCACCCGTATTGTCAGCAAAGACAACCTCTACAAGGGTCTCAGCACCTTCTCTGTGGAGATGCAGGAGCTCAAAAATATCTTTAACCGTGCCGATGCACGCTCTTTAGTCCTTGGGGACGAAATATCACAGGGGACAGAAACTGAATCGGCACTCGCCATCGTTTCTGCGGCTATTCTCAAACTCCTTTCGCTGCGCTCTACTTTCATCTTTGCCACACACCTGCACCAGCTTGGTACCATACCTCAGCTGCAAAAAGCAAGACACCTCATCTTCCTGCACCTTGGTATCCGCTATGATGAGAGCACTGACACGCTCATCTACAACCGCGTACTGCAGCTTGGACGCGGCGACAGCCTCTACGGTCTGGAGTTTGCACGCTCGCTTCATATGGATGGCGAATTCCTCAAGATGGCACAGGAGATACGCGAGAGTCTGGGCAACCACGGCAGCGAAATCAAAAAACTTCGCAAACGCAAGAGCAGCAAATACAATAAAGCACTCTACTTGACAAAATGTGCACTGTGCGATGAAAACGTCGAAGATGTTCACCATATTGCCGAGCAGCAGCAGGCAAACGACACCGGCCACATCGACCACTTCCATAAAAACCACAAATACAACCTCATACCACTGTGCAAGAAACACCATATGATGGTACATGAAGGCAAGATCGTTATTTCTGGGTTTATGATGACGAGCGAGGGCTTGAAACTGCACTACAGTGTGAATGAGGAGTGCTAAGTGCTAAGTGCTAAGTGCTAAGTGCTAAGTGCTAAGTGCTAAGTGCTAAGTGCTAAGTGCTAAGTGCTAAGTGCTAAGTGCTGATTTTGCATGGGTTGGTTGAAGTCAACCTTAAAAACTCCGCCATACTTGCGAAGGCAGGAATCTTTATATCAATTTGTTAAACAGCATCAAGATCCCGCATCACGTGCGGGATGACAAAATTTTCAGTCTGGAGATATAGAGAAAATTATTTTTTCAAAGGTGTGACGTACATGTTGATGTAGCGGCCTTCCTGCTTTGGAGGGCTTTCGAGCTGTGCAATATCTTCAAGCATCGGCCAGACACGGTTGAGTACTTCGACACCCCACTCCGGATTGGCCATTTCACGGCCGCGGAGGAAAACACGAAGTTTGACGTGTTTTCCCTGTTCCAGGAATTCACGTGCATGTTTGACTTTGTAAGCGATGTCATTGTCGGCAATTTTACAGGAGAACTTGACCTCTTTGACTTCAATCTTCTTCTGGTTTTTTCTTGCCTCTTTCTTTTTCTTCTCAAGCTGGTATTTATGCTTGCCGTAGTCCATGATCTTTGCAACAGGGGGTTTGGCATCCGGTGACACAAGCACCAGATCCAACCCTTTCTCTTCTGCGATCTTCAGTGCTTCATCTTTGGAAATGATGCCGAACTGCTCGCCGTCATCTCCCAACACCCTTAGTTCACTTGCTCTGATGGCATCATTCATAATGGTGCTGTCAGGCTTCTTTCTGCCCCTGTTGTTTCTATCGTTTTGTCTACTCAAATTGTTCCTTCTGTAAGTTGTTTGGTTAATTCTACCATAAATTCGTCTTGTGTAAGATTATACTGCTGGCGCGTTCTTCGGTTACGGATGGCAACGGTGTTATTTGCCACCTCTTCGTCTCCGACAATCACAACATACGGTACACGCTTCTTCTCTGCCGTTCTGATACGCTTGTTGAGAGAGTCGTTTTTGTCATACACCTCTGCATCAATCCCCTCCATACGCAGCTTTTTCTTAAGCGCAAAAGCATAATCGGCATGGGTATCGGAAATCGGTACGAAGATCACCTGTGTCGGTGCGAGGAAGAACGGAAACTCTCCGGCATAGTGCTCTGTCAAAATACCGATGAAACGTTCAAAGCTTCCCAAAATGGCACGGTGGAGCATGACCGGACGTTTACGGCTGTTGTCTTCGGCAACATACTCTACATCAAACCGTTCAGGCAGGTTGAAGTCTACCTGAATGGTTCCACACTGCCATTTACGCCCAATGGCATCGGTGATTTTAATGTCGATCTTAGGACCGTAGAAGGCACCGCCGCCCTCATCGATGGTGTATGGCAGGTTATTGCCTTCAAGTGCTTCTTTTAAGCCCTGTGTTGCCGTCTCCCATACCGCATCATCTCCAATAGCCTTTTCAGGCTTGGTAGCGATCTCCATGGTATATTCAAACCCGAAGAGTTTCATGACCGAATCGACAAAAGAGACCACATCGAGTACTTCAGGAGCGATCTGCTCGGGAGTACAGAAGATATGGGCATCATCCTGTGTAAACTCACGTACGCGCAGCAGACCGTGCAGTACGCCTGACTTCTCGTGACGGTGTACTACACCGTACTCGTAGTAGCGCAGAGGCAGGTCACGGTAGGACTTCTGTGTCTGCTTGAAGATCTGAATATGCCCAATACAGTTCATCGGCTTGATACCGTACTCCTGCCCGTCGATCTCGGTCAGGTACATATTCTCTCCGTAACACGCATAATGTCCGGAGGTTCGCCACATATCGGCCTTGAGGATTTCAGGACCGCGTACCGGCTCATAACCGCGTGTGAGGTGTGCTTTGTGAAGTATCTGCTCCAGTTTGTAGCGCAGTTTGGCACCCTGGGGCATCCAGAACGGCAGACCGGCACCGGACTCTTCGTTGAACATAAAGAGTTCCATCTCGGTGCCAATCTTGCGATGATCACGCTTTTTTGCCTCCTCCAGCATCGTCACATACGCTTTCAATGCCTCTTTGGTCGCAAATGCCACCCCGTAGATACGTGTCAGCATCTCGGCATTCTCATCACCACCGAGGTAGGCACCCGCCACACGGGTAAGCTTGAAGTTGTTCAGAAAACGCAGTGCCGGTACATGGGGACCGCGGCAAAGGTCTTCGAAGTCGCCCTGCTTGTAGATAGATACTGTCTCATCGGGGATATTTTTCAGAACTGCCTGCTTGAGGTCATCATGGGCGAACTTTTCAAGTGCTTCATCTTTGGAGATCTCGTACTTTTCGATCTTGTACTTCTTTTTGATGAGCTCTTTCATCTTCTTTTCGATCTTTTTGATATCCTCTTCACCGATCTTCTCGCTCACACGGAAATCATAGTAGAACCCTTCGTCAACGACAGGACCGACAAAGAACTGTGCATCCGGATACAGCTCTTTGATCGCCTGTGCCATCAGGTGTGCCGTAGAGTGCCGGATGATTTCCAGTGCTTCTTCGCTGTTGTCATACTCTATAGGAGCAGCATTGCAGTTTTCGCCTGCACTCTGTGTATCGATAATCTTGCCCTGGTCATCCATGTAACCAATTACATTTTCGCTCAAAATAACCCTTTTGCTATGAAAGTTGCACGTGAAGGTGCCTTAAAAATGACGCTATTATAGCCAAAATCTACTTTTAGGGAAATACGTACCGCCTCAAGCAGAGGCGGGAGGAGAAGAATTTACTTTTTTGCCTGCAGGTTCTGTGCCTTCTGTGCAGCAGAAAGTTCATGATAGAAGTAATGATAGCGATCAGCATCTTTCTTGGCAGCATACATCGCTTCATCGGCATATTTTCCAAGCATCATTGCTGTCTTGGTATCATCCGGGAAGTAGGCAATACCGATGCTGAGTTCAATAGGAACGATAATACTGCCAACTTTATGCCGTCCGATGACATTACGTTCAAGCTTGGCGATAAATTTGTCCATATACATCTTTTTTCGCTTTGTGATGATAGCAAATTCATCACCACCCAAACGTGCAACAAAGTCCTCTTCATCACAATTTTCCACAAGTCTTCTGGCTACCTCTTTAAGCACCTCATCACCGACATGATGTCCATGGGTATCGTTGATGGCCTTGAACTTGTTAAGGTCAATGAAAAGGAGTGCAAACGGCTCATTCTCATGAATCAACTCCATCATGGTTTCCTTGTACTCTTTTCTGTTGGCAATTCCCGTCAACTCGTCACTGGATGCATCGATGGAGACTTCATTAAGCGTTTCGGTCAGCATCATATTCTCACGGTCAAGACTCAGAATGAACCGCTGAAAGAAAATGACGACAAGCATGGTTGTAAGACCAAACATAATCAGTATCTCATAGTGTGTTTTCCAGTACTCCGAATACGTATAAAGCACAAACCATGCCACAGCCGAGAGAAAGACGCTGATATTGAAAAAGAGTGACCCGAAACTCAAGCCGCTGCGTATAATAATCAACAAATACAGCGGCAAAAGGTACAGGCTGTCTTTGTCAAAAAGAGCAATAAAAAAGGTCAAAAGTCCAATATCGGTAATCAACAATACTGTTTTACGCACTTCAACAAATTTGCTTGGATAGGTAGAAATATAGTAAAAATGAGCCACAGAAAAAAGCACCACTACCAAGAGCGTAAATCCTGAAAGCAATGCGTTTTCTGCAACTATGCCTTTGGTAATACCGGAAATAATAAAGGCAGCAAGCATCAAAACAGCCAATGCAACAAAGCGGTCTGTCGCGTATTTCCGCTCCTGCTGATAATAAATGGTTTGGGAAAGCATATATGCTCCTTGCAAAAAATAGAATAAAGACATCTTACACTTTTTTCTCTTTAGAAGGAGAGGATGGCTTTTCAGATTCAAAAACAGGGAGAAATAAACGTGTTCAAGGGGAGAAGGGTACACGCTGTAATACTTTTTTGAAAAACCATCCAGAAGGCAGAAGCACCCCAGTATTTCAAGGGAGGAGGCGGGGTACAATTGCCTTCACATGGTTATCCTACTATAGAAGTGTGTACTCTTTGTGGAGTTTCTGATATACGACAATCATATTCCACACCGTTTCAACACAAAACAGATATGCTATGATATATGCATTCTTGCAATTCACTGTTACAGGAGTCAATCATGCAAAAAAAAACCTTTACCCTTATCGATAACCGGACAGGGAAAAAAATTGAATATCCTATTGTTGAGGGAACCCGGGGACCTGCCGTTGTAGACTTCCGGAACCTTTTTAAAGATACCGGTGTATTCTCTTATGATCCCGGCTATACCTCAACCGCAAGCTGCAGCTCTACTATTACGTTTATTGATGGCCGTAAAGGGGAGTTGCGTTACAGAGGTATTCCCATTGAAATACTTGCCAAAGAGCACTCCTACCTTGAAACCTGTTTTTTACTGCTGAACGAGCATCTTCCAAGTATCAGCGAACTGCATAGTTTTGATCTCGAACTGCGCCATCGCGCTTTTCTTCATGAAGGACTTCGCAACCTTTTCAATGCCTTTCCGGACAATGCACACCCTATGGCGACTCTCTCTGCCTCGGTAACGGCACTGGCCTCCTTTTACCAGGAGCACCTCGATATGAACAATGAATCAGAATACCATGAGATGGCACACCGCATCATTGCAAAAATGCCAACCCTTGCTGCGTTTGCTTACAGGCATTCTCTCGGTATTCCCTTTATTCAGCCCGATATTGATTTGGGTTTTACCAAAAATTTTCTAACCATGATGAGAGCCTACCCTGGAGGGAAAATGCATCTTGGTCCTTTGGGACATGAGGAAATTAAAGAAATAGAAGTAAGGGCGTTAGACACTATTTTCACACTTCATGCAGACCATGAACAGAATGCTTCTACGACTGTCGTACGTAATGTTGCATCAACAGGAGCCCATCCCTACGTTGCCATCGCTTCAGGTATCGCCGCACTCTGGGGGCGTGCACATGGCGGCGCGAACGAATCTGTGATTGCTCAGTTGGAAATGATTGGTTCTGTCGAGAACGTCGATACCTTCATTGCACGCGCCAAAGACCCCAATGATGATTTCAGACTCATGGGCTTTGGACACCGTGTTTATAAAAATTTCGATCCTCGTGCACAGGTACTGAAAAAACTTCAGGATGAGCTCAAAGAAACACTCGGTCTTGACTCAAGACTCTTGGACATTGCAGGCAGAATTGAAGAAATTGCACTTAATGATG
>JALUXB010000042.1 GCA_027019175.1 Sulfurovum sp.
GGGTTAACTGTTTATATTTCATAGTGCATTCCTAGTTTTGTGGTGAAAAAAGGATAACCTATGATCGGTTAACCCTCTCTTTCACGTTACTTTCTCAGAAATTGCACTTATTGTTTGAATTGGCGAAATAAGCACTTATATTAGATCAATTACTCATTATTGTAGGGTATTGTCTCCTGACAACACCAATTGTGTATGCAAAATGATACTAATGGTGTTGTGAGGGCGACCAAAGGAAGTGCCTGTGGTGCACAACACCCTACATGTGATACTGTATGCATTTACATACTTTAGACTATATATTTTGCTACAATACCATAGATGATACAACAAGGGAATATACATATGAACAATATAGAAAAACTCAAACAGTTTCTTACAACAGTTGTAATGCCTGATCTTGAAAAAGAGATCGACCAGCGTTTTAGGGAAGCACGGCATGAGGGGATGATGTCCATAGGTGACAGAGAAGAGCTCGAAGAGTTTCAAGCGATGCACGATGAGTGTCTGGAGATGTTGATAGATATTGAGTCTGGGGATATGGATGAGGCGGAAGCGGAGGAGATCATCGCTTCTTTAAGAGGGTGAAACCAAGTATAGGGGCATCCCCTATTCCTTGATCAGCATTCCCCGGATGGTGTCTTCGTCGATGATGGCATCTTCATATTTGATAACCATCAGTTTTTCGGTTTTATTGGTGTAAAAGTCGTTAATACCTTCTACATTTTTCAACGTCAGAAGTTTGTTTTCGTCGAATGTATCGGTAGAAAGAAAGAGGTTCTTTCTCAATGCCGGGTTTCTCATACTGACAATCCATGCAATCCAGAAGAGTGAAAGAACAATTACTGCTGTAGCCACACCCTCTTCATGGTACTGACCATAGATCCAGCCACCGATGGCACCGCCAAGGAAAATACCTACGTAGGAGAAGGTATTGGCAACACCGAGTGCAGTACCTTTCTGGTGTACTTTGGCAAATTTGGCAACAAAGCTCTGCAGCAGCGGTTCGAACATGTTGAAGCCGATGAAGAAGAAGGTCGCTCCCGCAGCGAAGATCCAGAAGTTGCTGCTAAAGCCCATCATGGCAAAGGCGGCAATGATAAAGAGGACAGATGCGACAAAAACCTCTTTCCCTTTGCCGTATTTTTCTCCCAGCACGGCGGCCGGTCCCATGGCAATGATTCCGAAGATGACCGCGGGCAGATAGACTTTCCAGTAATCCATACGTGTCATATCGAACTTGCTTTTCATCAAAATAGGGATGAGGAAGAAGGCGATTGCCATGGTTGAACTGTGAAAAAGGAAGGTGATGTACATACGTACAAGGTCTTTGTCTTTAAAGACCTCTTTGATCTTGGCTTCCTCTTCTGAGTAGTGGTGCTCGATATGCGGCGGTTCGGGAACAGCGGTAAAAAGAATGAGCAGGGCAGTGAGTGCCAGTGCGGCAGTCAGCCAGAAAAGGGCGCTTACACTCCAATACCCTGCAACAATCGGCCCGATAATCATGGCTGCGGCAAAACTCATGGCAATGACCATACCCATGATAGCCATGGCGTGTGCACGCTCATCTTCACGTACCTGGTCTGCAATCATCGCTGTAACGACACTTCCAATCGCACCTGCCCCCTGAAGGAAACGTCCAAGGAGCAATACATAAATATTGTCTGCCATAGCAGCAACAGCAGAACCGAAAGCAAAGAGCAGCAGCCCGAACAAGAGGGTCTTTTTGCGTCCGAATTTGTCACTCATGACACCAAACGGCACTTGCAGCAGTGCCTGGGTCAGGGCATATCCACCGAGGGCAATACCGGCAAGGAAGGCTGTTCCTCCGGGAAGCTCTTTGGCATAGCTGGAAAGAACCGAAAGGACAATGAAAAGTCCAAAAAAGCGTAACGCGACAATCAGGCTTAAGGGTAAAACCTTTTTAATCATCTTGATATCTCCGATAGGGTAAAATTTGTCCCAATTATATTCCTATTAAGTAAAATGAAGGTTAACC